>JAPORB010000230.1 GCA_026710425.1 Gammaproteobacteria bacterium | reverse complement strand
AGAGAATGAGAAACAAAATGGGTCTATCCACGAATGACTTTCTGACTGATGCCTTGCATGCCGGGGTGTTGATGGGTTCGAAAAGCCTGCCGGATCATTATAAGATTCCTATCCCCTCTTTTGGCGACTATCTACGCGAATTATCGGTTGCTGTACCGCCAAGATGAGGAGCCAGTAGATAAGGTTTAACAGGGTTTACTGTTAGATTTGATATGGAAATTTGGATTCGTAAACTCCTAAGACTCAGTGCTTTATTTGCTTTGCCAAGAATCATGCCAATATCCAAAAATATCATAATGGTAAACTACTAGCGTGGCCTAAATAGAGTGGCCTTTGTCGAACTACTGCGCCAGTCTCCGGGTTTGCTGATTACCTTGTGCATCGGCCTAGGGCTGATCGTTGGAAGCTTTCTCAATGTGGTAATCTATCGGTTGCCAATTATGTTACAACGCGACTGGCTAGCTCAACACGACGTGATAACTGGCATCAATGCCGGGACAAAATCTGATCCCGACCCAACCAAGGTCGATACTTTCAATCTTGCCCTCCCCGGCTCTCACTGCCCCCACTGCCAGCAGCCACTCAGTCCCCTCGAAAATATTCCAGTACTCAGCTACTTGTTTCTGGGTGGCAAATGTTCCAACTGTCAGCACAAAATCTCCCTGCGCTATCCAAGTGTTGAGCTGCTCACTGCACTGCTTTCAGCCCTTATCGCCAGCAAGTTCGGGTTTACCTGGCTAACCCCAATACTTCTGCTTTTTACCTGGAGTCTGATCGTACTCACACTGATCGATATTGACTACGGCATTCTACCTGATGAAATCACAATTCCCTTGCTGTGGGCAGGACTACTGGTGAATGCTACCCATTTAGGTCTCGAGATCTCGCTATACGATGCCGTATTTGGGGCCATAGTCGGCTACCTTTTCCTCTGGAGCTTCTTTTGGATATTTAAATTGCTTTTCGGCAAGGAAGGCATGGGGTTTGGAGATTTCAAACTGCTGGCCGCACTTGGAGCCTGGATGGGCTGGCAAAGTCTGTTGCCACTCATAATTTTGTCATCGCTGGCTGGCAGCCTGTTTGGCATTACCATGATCGCTTTCGCTGGCAGTAACCGGGAAACTCCAATTCCCTTCGGTCCATTTCTTGCCGGTGCCGGATTTGTGCTGATGATTTGGGGACCCTCGATCTATGATTTTTACTTCAAGACCCTGTTAGCCATTGGCGGCTGATTACGACCAAAATTGCTGTAGAATATGTATGTTGTAGGCCTGACCGGAGGCATTGGTAGCGGTAAATCCACGGTGGCTGGCGAGTTCAGAAAGCTCGGCATTGAGGTCATTGATGCTGACCAAATTGCCAGGGAGGTTGTGGAAGTCGGCTCCCCGGCATTAAAGGCAATAGCCACTCGTTTTGGGATGAAGATTCTGGATGGCAGTGGATCCTTGGACCGAAAAGCACTGAGGCAAATTGTTTTTGCTGACAGCGAACAACGACAATGGCTGGAAGCACTGCTACATCCTCTGATAGCAGAACGCATAACAGCACGGATAGCCGACTGTGCTATGGGCACCAGTGCTTACTGTATACTGGAATCGCCACTGCTGGTCGAAACCTCACAATCAAAACTCGTACAGCGGATACTGGTGGTGGATGTGGATGAAGCCAGTCAATTGCAACGCACCTTGGCGCGTGATGGCAGTTCCCCACAAACCATTAAAGGCATCATCGCCTCACAACTGCCGCGAGAGGAACGATTGGAAGCCGCTGACGATATCCTGGATAATAATCTGGAATTGAACTCATTGACCAACCGGGTAAATGTCCTCCACCAGCACTATCTTGAACTAGCAACCGATCATGACCCAGAACACCCCAAAAATAGTTAACTGCCCGAGCTGTCAGAAACCCGTGACGTGGACTGAAGACAACAAGTATCGCCCGTTTTGCAGTGATCATTGCCGCATACTTGACTTAGGAGACTGGGCCGCAGAGAAACATAGCATCGTGGGCGAACCCTTCTACCCTGTGGAGCAAGACGAGAAAGACCCGCTGCAATAGGTATTCAATCCCCAACTGCGGCACTGTCAAAAGCCCTAATGCCGGCAATTCCATGGGCTCCGAATCTACGAGCAAGACCTAGTTCATTTCTCCTCAAACCACCCAGCGCATAGACCGGCAGGCTGACCTGGTCACTCAATGCCTGGAATCCATCCCAGCCAAGAACCTGCCCGGTATCGTGGACCTTGGCAGTGGTGGATACCGGGGAAAGCATCGCAAAATGCACACCCAGAGCCTCGGCATGTGCCAACTGCTCTGCATTGTGGCAAGCAGCACTAAGCAGGACCCCGTCAGCCACCGGACACTGGTTTTGCTGCATCAATATCCGGCTGGTCAAATGAACGGCGACCGCATTCAGTTCGCCACTTAACTCTGGGCTAGCATTGGCAAACAGCAAAACCTGATGTCGTTGGCAAAGCCTGGTTGCCGCATGGAACCAGTCAGCATACTCGGCAGCCGAAAGCTGCTTTTGCCGAAGCTGAATGGCAGGCAAACCTTTTTTTATCAAAGCACCCAGAATTGCCATCAACTCATTCCTACTTTTGGCGGTTCTGGTAATGGCAATCTCACCCGGTAATTGGAGAGTATTGATTATGGGTGCATTGGCTGGCGGAAAATTTTCCTTGTGTAGTGCACTGATCGGCACCCATTTAACGGGCTGACCCTCACGACCTGACGGCACACCCTCAAAATGTGAGACGCTCCAGACATCAAGCAGGACCGACCTGTCAGGGTATTGATGAGTAATTTTGATTAGTGGATGAGCAGACTGCAATTGCAGACCCAGTTCTTCCTTAAGTTCCCTGCCCAGTGCCCCAAAAGCATTCTCACCTGCTTCAAGTTTGCCACCAGGAAACTCCCACAAGCCTCCCTGATGACTTTGCGGTGACCGTAGTGCTATCAATACCTCGCCTTTTGCATTACGAATAACGCCTACGGCTACATGTACTGACGCGCTCGGGGACAATTTCAGGTTCTGTATCCGGCGTTGATACGCACATAGTCATGGGATAAGTCGGAAGTCCACACGGTTTCACTGGCAGTACCACGACCCAGCTTGACAGCAATACTGATATCATCATGGTCCATTTCCTGCTGCCCAAGCTGATCCCGATAGGTTGGGGCAACACTGCCCTTGTCGACAACCAACACACCGCCTAGAAAGATAGTCACTTTGCTGATATCAAGTGCCTCAATATCACTGCGACCAACCGCGGCCAGAATACGACCCCAGTTGGGATCCGATGCAAACAGCGCAGTCTTAACCAAAGGTGACTCGGCGATCGTATAGGCAACCCGCAGGCACTCTGCGCTATTTAGCCCGCCACTTACCGTGACCGTGACAAATTTACTGGCTCCCTCAGCATCACGGATCAGTGCTGTGGCCAGTTGTGTGCATAGAGCACCGAGGGCCCCGGCAAATTCCACACGCTCTGTCTCGCTAAGGGAAGCCAGGCTGACGCCGCTTTCCCCAGTCGCTGCCAGCATGCAACTATCGTTGGTTGAAGTATCTCCATCAACCGTAATGCGATTAAAGCTATGGCTGACCGCACCCTGCAACAAGGACTGCAATTCCGGCCTGGCGACTTCCAGATCGGTACATATATAGGCAAGCATGGTCGCCATCTTGGGTCTGAGCATTCCAGCACCCTTAGCGATCCCGGAGACTACGACTTTCCTCCCAGCCAGTGTCAAGCAACTGCTGGCCAGTTTGGGACAGGTATCTGTGGTCATAATGCCCATGGCGGCACGATGCCAGCCATTGGCATCCAGTTCACGTAACAAGGTTGGCATGGCGGAAAGGATTTTCTGCACTGGCAGTGGTTCACCGATCACTCCAGTGGAAAAGGGCAATACCTGTTCTGCTGTCACACCGGTCAGTCGGGCCAACTCGGAACAGCACTTAAGGGCAGCATCCTCTCCCTGTTCACCAGTACCGGCGTTCGCATTGCCGGCATTGATCAGAAAATAGCGTGTTGCGGCTGATTGCAGATGCTGCCTGGCCACCACCACCGGAGCGGCACAAAAGGCATTGCGGGTAAAGACTCCGCAGACGCTGGAGCGGTGGCCCAGTTCTACCAGTACCAGGTCCAGTCGATCCGCATATCTCACACCGCTGGCAACGGCTGCCAGCCGCACACCTGCCACAGCAAGAGCATCGGACGGGGTTTCAGCGGTATCGGACAAAACACCTACTCCAGTTTGCCACAGCAGGCTTTGTATTTCTTGCCGGAACCACATGGGCAGGGCTGGTTGCGGCCAACTTTGGGCACATCCCTGACGAATGGAGTGGTCTGGGTTTTTTTAGGCTTGGACTGAGCTAAAGGCGGAGCGGAGCGACCTGGGGCAGGACCGCCAGCCACTGCGGCGGACTGGACTTGCTCACCCGTAAGAGCTGACATCGCCTGATGCTTATAGACCATGCGCTCCCTGGCCTGTTCCATGCGACGTTGTCGCTCAATGCTATCAGCCGGATCTTCCTGTCGAAACTGTACATAACTCAATACCTTGATGGACTCCCGTTGCAAGTTATCCAGCAGTTCTGTGAACAGGGCAAAGGCTTCCCGCTTGTATTCCTGGCGGGGATTTTTACCACCATAACTGCGCAGAAAAATACCCTGTCGCAGTTGATCCATGGTGGCAAGATGTTCTTTCCACAGACTGTCCAGAATCTGCAGTGTAATCTGTTTTTCAAACAGGCGCATGTTATCGCCCACCATCGCGCTCTTTTCCTCATAGGCACTTTCAAGAATACCAACCAGCTTTTCCTTTAGTTGTTCTTCAAAGAGTTGATCATCCTGATCCAGCCACTGTTGTACTGGCTGTCTACAATTGAACTCAGTAGCTAAGGCATTTTCAAGACCTTCCGTATCCCATTGCTCCGGTACGCTTTGTGGCGGTATGTATTCATCCACAAGCTGAGCTACAACCTCGGTACGCATTCCCTTCAACAAATCGCCAATGTTATCACTGGCCATTAACTCATTGCGCTGACGATAAATTATCGTGCGCTGATCATTAGCCACATTATCGTATTCCAGTAATTGCTTGCGGATATCAAAATTGCGTCCTTCAACCTTTTTTTGTGCCCTTTCAATGGCGCGGGTAATCATGCGATGCTCCATGGCCTCACCTTTCTCCATGCCAAGCTTGCTCATGAAATTTTTAACCCCTTCACTGGCAAAGATACGCAACAGATTGTCTTCCATGGAAAGATAGAATCGGGAATAGCCAGGGTCGCCCTGACGCCCGGACCGACCTCGCAACTGATTATCAATTCGTCTCGATTCGTGACGCTCAGTACCGATGATATGCAAGCCGCCGGCAGCAATGACCTCATCATGCCGCTGTTGCCAGTCTGCCTTGATTTTCTCAACCTTACCGGGGGTCGGATTGTCCAGGGCCTGAATTTCGGCCTCCCAGTTGCCACCGAGAACAATATCTGTGCCCCGGCCCGCCATATTGGTAGCAATGGTCACTGCACCAGAGCGACCAGCCTGGGCAATGATCTCCGCTTCCTTAGCATGAAATTTCGCGTTTAATACCTCATGGCCGATTTTCTTCTGTTTGAGAAAACGCGACAGTGCCTCAGAGGTATCAATGGATGCCGTACCGACTAACACCGGAGCCCCTCGGTCACGAATCTCAACGATGTCCTTCACAATCGCTTCAAACTTCTCTTCCATAGACAGGTAAACAACATCATTGACGTCATTTCTGATCATGGGTTTGTTTGTAGGCATCACTATCACATCAAGGCCATAGATTTGACTGAACTCAAAAGCTTCCGTGTCTGCCGTTCCTGTCATACCCGCCAGCTTGTCGTAGAGGCGAAAATAATTCTGAAAGGTAGTGGAGGCGAGTGTTTGACTTTCGCTTTGAATTTCGAGCTTTTCCTTGGCCTCCAGTGCCTGATGCAGTCCCTCAGACAGGCGTCGTCCTTCCATGGTGCGACCGGTATGTTCATCAATCAGGACTATTCGCCCGTTCTGTACGATGTATTCCACATCGCAATGATAAAGATGATGCGCCTTAAGCCCTGCTTGCACATGATGCAGCAATGAGAGGTTGGTAGCCGCATACAGAGATTCCCCTTCCTTCAATAAGGCCCGGTCAGTCAACATCTTTTCCACCAGATCATGGCCGGCTTCGGTCAACTCGACCGTGCGGCTTTTCTCATCCAGCGTAAAATGACCTGACTCCTCACGCACAAAATTCTTGTCCATCATCTCCATTTTGGACACTTCCTGTTTTTCACCTCGTTCCAGCTTTGGAACCAGCTTGTCTATCGCTTGATAAAGCCGGGAGCTATCCTCTGCCGCTCCAGAGATGATCAGAGGGGTGCGGGCTTCATCAATAAGAATAGAATCAACCTCGTCGACAATGGCAAAGTGCAGTAACTTCTGCATCCTGTCTTCCAGCCTGAACGCCATATTGTCCCGGAGATAATCAAACCCAAACTCATTATTGGTCCCGTAGATAATATCGCTGCTATAGGCCGCTTTCTTCTGTTCCGGAGCCTGACCTGACTTGATCACTCCCACACTTAGGTCCAGAAAGTTATAGATCGGCCCCATCCACCGAGCATCTCGCTCGGCCAGATACTCGTTAACGGTAACGATATGAACTCCCTTGCCGTCCAAGGCGTTGAGATAGGCCGGAAGAGTGGCCACAAGGGTCTTGCCCTCCCCGGTTCGCATCTCGGAGATGCTGCCCTGATGCAGCACCATGCCGCCGATCAGTTGTACATCGAAGTGCCTGAGTCCCAAGGTTCTTCGGCTGGCCTCCCTGACCACGGCAAAGGCTTCCGGCAGAAGATTGTCGGTGCTTTCACCACTGGCTAGACGCTGACGAAACTCAACAGTTTTTGCCCTCAAATCCTCCTCGGACAGAGACTGCAACTGCGTTTCAAAACTGTTTACGGTAGCAACAGTCTTTTGCAGTTTCCTGAGTTTGCGAGTGTTACTGCTGCCAAATACCTTACTGAAAATATTCATCAATCTGTCCGAAGTCTGGAAATAACTATACTGATGCGAAACAGGCAACCCGCGGTCGTTGCGGATGCCTCAGGCATGGGAGACTATCGGGGTGGGATTATCTGGCGGTGCGGTGGATATAGGTGGCCGGATCTACTATCCGACCATTTTTATACACTTCGAAATGGACGTGTGGTCCGGTGGATCGACCAGTGGAGCCTACTAAAGCGATAGTCTGTCCTTTCTTCACAATGTCGCCAACTTCAACCAGCAGTTTTTCAGCATGAGCATAACGGGTAGCCATGCCATTCCCATGGTTGACTTCAACCATCAGACCATATTCGGAACGGGGACCAGACCAGGTCACCACGCCTGAGCCTACGGTTATAATATCGGCCCCTTCCTTACCGGTGGTAAAGTCAATGCCAGTGTGAAAAGACAGCCGACCAGTAAAAGGATCAGGTCGTCGTCCAAATTGTGAGGCAATCCAGCCATCACGAACCGGTCGCCCACCAATGACGACTTCCGACTGGAACTGTCGGTCAAGCATGAGATTTTCAAGAATCTCAAGTTGTTGCTGGCGATCTTGCAGCTGTCTTTCCAGCACATCGACCGCTGATAAAATTTCGGCTTCCGAGTAGGAATCTGGCTGTTTGATGCCAGGTCCACCGACCGGAACCGGCTGACTGAAATCGAACTCGCCATCATCCAGCTTGGCGATAGAAGTAATGCGTTCACCTACGGCATCTAACCTGACTAGGCGGGCCTGCAACATGGCCAGACGCAACGTTAGTGCATCCAGATGCTGTTGGGATTTTTCCCTTATCTCAGCAAGCTGATCGGCTTGCACTTCGATTTGGCGTTCCCAGTTTCGGGCTGTTTCTTCGGTTACAATGTCAGCATTGTGGGAGATGGCCAGCAGATATCCACAATAGCCCAAGGCTACCGGGGCTCCCAGCAGGCAAAGTGACAGCAATCCCTTGACCCAGCCCTTGAGGACCAGGGTTCGGGTGTTGCCATGACGTTGATCAACGAAGATTATTTTCATGATCTGGTTGATCCTGTTCTTTCGGCTCTGGTAGCACACTCCACCTCATAAAACAGAATTTTCTGATATACCAAGTCAACTCTGCCCAATTCAGGCCGCCAGCACTGGTCTTATATAAGAAATTGGCACTTCCTTGGCTGTGTCAAACGAGATGATTTCCCAGGCATCCGCATTGACTTCCAGCATTCTTAGTAAGGCATTGTTCAGTGCATGCCCTGATTTGTAGCCAGTGAACTCGCCAATCAGGCTCTTTCCAAGTAAATACAGATCTCCGATGGAATCGAGAATCTTGTGCTTGACAAACTCATCGTGGTAGCGCAATCCATCTTCATTGAGCACCTTGTAATCTCCGACGGCAATCACATTATTCATGCTCGCACCCAGTGCCAGATTGCGATTGCGCAGTTCCTCAAATTCATGCATAAAGCCGAAGGTTCGAGCTCTGCTCACTTCCTTGACGAACGAGGTGCTGGAGAAATCAATGCTCGCACTCTTGGTGTGCTTCTTGTGAACCGGATGGTCATACAATAGTGTGTAACTCACCTTAAAACCATCAAAAGGCTTCAGGCTGACAAACTTTTCGTCCTGCTCAAGGCAGATCGGACGCTTTATCTTGATAAACTTTTTCGCAGCAGACTGCTCTTCAATGCCAGCAGACTGGATCAGAAAAACAAAGGGACCGGCACTGCCGTCCATAATTGGCACTTCCGGTGCACTGACATCAACAAAAGCATTATCAATACCTAAGCCTGACATGGCAGACATAAGGTGCTCAATGGTGCTGATTCGCACATCATCCTTGACCAGGGTGGTTGAAAGAGTGGTATCACCTACATTGCTGGCACGCGCATCAATCTGAACAACTGGATCCAGATCTACCCGGCTGAACACGATTCCCGTATTGACCGGTGCTGGACGCAGAGTAAGGTAAACTTTCTCACCAGTGTGTAACCCCACTCCAGTGGCGCGGATGGTATTCTTAAGAGTTCTCTGATTTAGCATGATTTCAATACAGAATTGGAAACAGGCATTCTGCAGGCCTTTTCAATGAGACAATCACAGCCCGATTCAGTTCCAGGCTGACTTTGTTTTTATTATTTATTCCACTAAGCCAATTTAGGCACTGCTGCAATGTTCAGACTATCAATTAGGGCCTGAGACATCCCGGTTTCGCCACCATACTCCTCGCTCTGAACAGAAAGAATTGTTGCAAATCATCAGATTTCAAGATGTTGGCAATGTCACAGAAATTAATGTCCTGCCTTTTGCGCCGAACTTAACCTTCTGATTGTATCACTTTTTCTGCCACGATATCTCAAATATCTTCTCACTCCCACATATAGTAGCCCGCAAGTTAACGGTTCACAACATCTAGTGGTACCTGACCTCCATCTAGCCGTGTTTGCTGATATAACCAGCAGCCACCTAGTCTGCCTGCTGACGCAGAAAGGCCGGGATGTCCAGATAGTCCTCATCGGCAAAATTTCCCGGGGCGCGCCCCAGCCCAGCGCGAGGCTCGGTCTGGGCGCGCCCACTGCCCGACCAGTCTCTTTTGGCAGTATCTGCTTTGCTGTTATCAACAACCTTTTTAGGCCGCATCGGCTGACCATCCAGTCCAGTAGCCACCACGGTGACCCGCAATTCATCGACCAGGGTCGGATCAATTACTGTGCCCACTACCAAGGTAGCTTCCTCTGAGGCAAATTCCTTGACGGTATCCCCCACTTCGGAAAACTGCCCCAGAGACAGGTTTTCATCCGCCGTAATGTTAACCAGTATGCCGCGGGCACCCTGCAAGTTGATGTCCTCAAGCAACGGTGAACAGATGGCAGATCTGGCTGCTTCACAGGCCCCGCCCCTGCCGCTGGCGGATCCCGTACCCATCATCGCCATGCCCATTTCAGACATAACTGTCCTTACGTCGGCAAAATCCACATTGATCATGCCTGGTCGCATGATCAAGTCGGCTATTCCTTTCACAGCTCCCAGTAAAACATCATTGGCAGCCCTAAATGCCTCGAGCAGGGTAGTCTCCTGACCCAGCACCTCCATTAATTTTTCATTGGGAATTGTTATCAGGGAATCCACCTGCTCGGTGAGTTCGTCAATCCCTGCATCTGCAATTATCGAACGCTTCCGACCCTCAAAAGGAAACGGTCGGGTTACCACGGCGACAGTCAAAATACCCATCTCCTTGGCCATCTCTGCCACTACTGGTGCAGCCCCGGTCCCAGTACCACCCCCCATACCGGCGGCAATGAACACCATATCCGACCCTTCCAGGATACTGTAAATCTGATCCTTATCCTCTTGGGCCGCCTTGCGTCCTATTTCCGGATCCGCACCCGCCCCCAGCCCCTTGGTGATATTGCTGCCCATTTGCAGCACAGTCTTGGCATCAAGATTTTTCAAGGCCTGTGCATCGGTATTGGCACAAACAAAATTAACGCCCTCGACTTGACTTTTAATCATGTGATGGACAGCGTTACCGCCGCCACCGCCCACCCCGATGACCTTGATTACCGGAGTTGATGGAACTTTATCAACTAATTCAAACATACAACGCCCTCGCTCTGTGAAACTGCTTTTCTGATTTTTATCTATTTTTTTGGATCTACCGGTTTTCTGCCCCGCCGGTCTTACTTCGATACCTAGAAATTGGTCTTGAACCATCTCTTGACTTTGCCCATCAAATGCACCTGCTGATGCTCCACTTTCGGTTCCATGCCATCACGCTCCTGAAATTGCTTAAGACCGCTGAGCAACAGCCCGACACCCGTCGAATGGATCGGGTTTTTTACAATGTCCGTGAGGCCAGTGATGTTGTATGGTGCTCCGGTCCGTACCGGCACATGAAAAATTTCCTCGGCCAGTTCCACCACGCCTTCCATTTTGCTGGTACCCCCAGTCAGAACCACACCTGCAGCAAGCAACTGATCAAAACCGCTGCGTCTCAATTCAGCCGCAACCAGGTTGAACAATTCGTCATAGCGAGCTTCCACCACCTTGGCCAGTGCTTGGCGAGACAGTTCACGCGGTGGTCGATCGCTGACACTGGGCACCTTGATGGTGTCCTCGGAACTCGCCAATTGTGTCAGGGCACAGGCATATTTAACCTTGATCTCTTCTGCATGTTCTGTGGGTGTTCGTAATGCCATCGCGATATCGTTGGTTACCTGATCACCAGCAATTGGTATGACACCGGTATGTCGAATCGCTCCGTTGGTGAAAACCGCAATATCCGTGGTTCCACCACCTATATCGACCAGACCCACACCAAGTTCGCGCTCATCCTCTGTTAAGACCGAATAACTGGAGGCCAGTTGTTCAAGGATGATTTCCTCGGTTTCCAGACCGCATCTCCGAATGCATTTTTCGATGTTCTGCATGGCATTGGTGGCACAAGTGACTAGATGCACCTTTGCCTCAAGACGAACTCCAGACATGCCCAGCGGTTCCTTAACCCCTTCCTGGCTATCAATAATGTACTCCTGGGGCAGAATATGCAGCACCTTCTGATCGGCCGGGATGGCCACAGCCTGGGCTGCATCAATTACCCTTTCGATATCGGCTTTCATAACCTCGCCATCCCTGATGGCAACAATGCCATGAGAGTTCATACTGCGAATATGACTACCGGCAATACCTGCATACACCGAATGAATTTGGCAACCGGCCATCAGCTCTGCCTGCTCAACAGCACGTTGGATAGATTCAACGGTGGATTCGATATTGACCACCGCTCCCTTTTTCAGGCCCCGTGACTGATGGCTTCCGAAACCGATAATTTGCAGGCTCCCCTCCTCACTGATGTCACCCACAATCGCAACCACCTTGGAGGTGCCAATATCCAGACCAACGATCATGTTCTGACCAGTCGTATCATTCATGAACGCTTACACCTGCCACTGATTGCGGGTGGCCATTATTACTGGAACTAGCGTTCACCAACTTTATCCCCGTAAGCGATCATGTCAGCTGCCGTTGGCCGAATCGCAATGCCGTTGTCATACCGCAAATCAACCGATGCGATGTCAGACAAGGTTTCAGTCTCCAACTGATCGTATAATCTGAGAAATCGATTCAGCCTAGCCAGCACCTCTTCCCGACCTGCGGTCACTCGAGTTCTTCCATTCAACTCAAGCTCCCAGTTACCTCTTTCGCTCAAACTGAGGGCAGTCACCCGCAACCCGGACTGCAGAAACAACTGACTGATAACGTGGAACTGCTCCATCACCCTGACTTGGGCAGACTCCGGTCCGTCCAGTTGCGGCAGACCAGCGAGGCCGACTGTGGAATCAGGACTGAAGATTTCTCCGTATTGATTGAGCAACTGATTCTCACCCCAGCGGGCAATAGCGACTTGTTCGAGCAAGGATATAGCGACCCCATTCGGCCAGACTTTCTTCACGCTGGCTCGCCGAACCCATGGATGCTGCTGCAGCCTGTGTTTTACTCCCTGCATATCAAACTCAAAAAAACCGACCCCCATAAAGTCACCCAACATGGGTTGCACTTCTGTCTCATCAATCTGTTGCCATTGGCTTTCCATCATTACTCGCGTCACTGGCTGATTGATAGTGCCATTCAGACGGTCGAAGTTCAGGACAATCAGTACACTCAGAGCTCCGGCCAGCAACATCAGCACAAACAGCTTCAGCCTCAATCCTGATGCCGGGTTCAGCGGTTGATCGCTGCGACCTGCACCCCAGCCGGTACCTTGGCGGGTTGCATGCACTGTTGCCGAATCTTTAGTCATCTCACCATTAACCTGTTTTATCTAAGGAACAGAATCAGATCCCTTCAGTGTAAATGCCCCATTTTGTTTTGAAATTCACATTCAAGAATTTGTAACAATAACTCATCAAAACCGATACCAGCACTTGCCGCCGATGCCGGCACGATGCTATGTGAGGTCATGCCCGGGATGCTATTGGCCTCCAGCAGATAAAACTCGCCATCAGCGCCCTGCATTAGGTCAACCCGCGCCAGCCCACTTAGCTCAAGACTGTCATAGGCCTGCCGGGCCAGGCTTTTAAGGACTGTTAGCTGCTCGGATGGCAAATCAACCGGGCAAATCATTCGAGTAGTCTGATCAACATATTTCGCCTCATAGTCATAAAACTCGCGTTCGGTCTGCAGCAGCACGGTTGGCAACAAACGATCCCCTAGCACACCAATGGAATATTCGGGGCCTGACAGCCACTGCTCCGCCATGACCTGCTGATCATATTGCTTTGCCTGTAGGTACTCTGCCTGCAAAGCCCCAGCATTATCTACAATGGCAATACCGAGGCTGGAACCGCCATTGACGGGCTTGACCACAAGCTTGCCGTAGTCACTGATCAGGTGCTGCCAAGGCGAGTCGTCTTGCAATATCTGGTGATCCGCAGTGTTCAGGCCAACCTGTTTCCAGAGTAGCTTGCACTTGTGCTTGTCCATGGCCAGTGCCGAGGCAAGCACTCCGCTTCCCGTATAAGGCACTCCCAGAATTTCCAGCAAGCCCTGAATGACACCATCTTCGCCGACAGTGCCATGCAGCAGATTAAAGACCAGATCTGGGCTGGCCGCTTGTAGTTGTCCAATCAAATCTTCGCCCACATCAATGGTGGTTACCTCCAGCCCAAGCCTCTGCAAGCCCGCCGCCACTGCCTGGCCGCTCTGCAATGAAATCTCACGTTCCATAGAAGTTCCGCCCATAAGCACAGCAATCCGGCCTGCCCGACTCAGTACCTGTTCTCTAAATATCGTACTCATGACGGCTTTCTTGACCCATAAGAAGTAGTTATTCCATCAAAATCAATAAATTAGAAATTTCAAAATCCTTGCTCCGCCAGCTTTCTTGAAAGACTGCCAACACTGCCCGCTCCCTGAGTCAGAATCACATCCCCCGGACGCAAAATATCAGCCAGAACTCGACCTACATGGTCTTCGTGGCGCACATAGACCGGATCCACCTTGCCCCGCAGACGAATACTGCGGCAAAGGCTACGGGAATCAGCACCAGCAATGCGCTGCTCCCCGGCCGCATACACTTCCAGAAGCAGCAGCACATCGGCACCACTGAGCACCTCAACAAAATCGTCATACAAATCTGCCGTGCGGCTGTAACGATGTGGCTGAAAAACCATCACCAGACGCTGTCCGGGCCAGGCCGCCCTCAGTGCCTGGTGGGTCAGTGCCACCTCCGATGGATGATGGCCATAATCATCGACCAACGTAACCAGACCGTTGGCATAGCGGAAAGTGCCATGCACTTCGAATCGTCTGCCAACTCCGGAGAAAGCGCGGATGCCGCGCTTAATCAAGTTGTCCGCGATTCCTTCATCTGTGGCCACGGCAATGGCTGCCGTTGCATTCAAGGCATTGTGGCTGCCAGGCATACCCAGAGTAATACTGAGCGATCTTTTACGGCCTGGCCTAAGCACCTCGAACCGGGTAGTCAGTCCCTGTTGCCGAAAATTGACCAAGCGGTAATCAGCACCCTTGGAAAACCCATAGGTGAGTTTTGGCCTTGAAATTTTCGGCACTATACTGCGGACCACCGGATCATCTATACACAACACAGCCAGTCCATAAAACGGCAGATTGTGCAGAAAATCTATAAAGTGATTTTTCAGATTTTCAAAATCACCCTCATAGGTCCCCAAATGTTCAGCCTCTATATTTGTTACTACTGCCACCATTGGCTGCAGATGCATAAAAGAGGCATCGCTTTCGTCGGCCTCGGCCACAAGATAACGACTTTCCCCCAGTCGGGCATTGCTGCCGGTGCTGTTCAACAACCCGCCAATAACGAAAGTAGGATCCAGTCCACCCTCGGCCAGTATCGAGGCCAGCATGCTGGTGGTGGTGGTTTTGCCATGAGTGCCGGCAATGGCGATGGCGTGCCGGTATCGCATTAGCTCAGCCAGCATCTCGGCGCGGCCAATCAGGGGTTTGCCCTGCTTTATGGCAGCCCGCAACTCAGGGTTGTTGCGCCTGATGGCACTAGAGTGCACCACTGCGTGAGCACTGTTGATGTGTGTAGCCTCGTGACCAATGAAGATGCGGGCCCCCATCTTTTTCAGGCGATCGGTATTCATCGAGCGTTTCTGATCCGAACCGGTAATGCGATAGCCCTGATTCAGAAGCACCTCGGCAATACCGCACATGCCAGCACCGCCAATGCCTACAAAGTGAATCCTTTTAATGCGACGCATCTCCGGTACCCGATGCACGGCGACCGCTCTAGCCATGCAGCACCTCCAAACAGACATCGACAATGCGCTGATCCGCATCCAGAATCGCTTTGCTACTCGCCTTTACTGCCATTTGACCTAATGTTTCCCGATCAGCATCCAGGTTATGTAGCAACTTGAGCAGGGTGGCAACCTCAAGCTCTTCCTGTCGTATGATCACGGCTGCACCTGATTCGCTCAACCAGCGGGCATTCAGCAATTGTTGCTGATCCTTATGGTAAGGGTAGGGCACAAAAATCGCTGGCAAGCCAGCCGCTGCAATTTCAAAAACAGTACTCGCCCCAGAACGGCATAGCACCAGATCGGCCCAGGCATAAGCCGCCGACATGTCCTCAACAAAGCCAACAACCCGATGACTATCATCAATGTCGATTCCGGCCTCCCCATAGTCGGCAACCGCTTGCTCAAGACCCGCGATACCTGTTTGATGGTAGGTGAGCAAACCGGCACTTCCGGTAAAGTCAGCAATCATGCCAGGCAGAACACGGTTGATTATCTGTGCGCCCTGACTACCACCCAGTATCAGCAATCGCAATGCCTCTGATGCGTCCTGCCGCGGTTTTGCCACCGCATGGCGGAGCACGGACTTTCGTAGCGGATTGCCGGTAAGGCGAACTTTGGATTTTGATCTGAAGGTACCCGGAAAGGATTCCAACACATTGGTGGCGAGAGGAGCCAGCAGACGATTGGTCAGGCCTGCCACTGCATTCTGTTCGTGCAGCAGCAACGGTATGCCTCGAAACCTGCAGGCCAGTCCGGCCGGACCACAAACAAATCCACCCATGCCAATCACACAGCTCGGTTGCACTTGCCTTATGACCTTCAGCGAAGCAAAAAAGGCTTTCAGCAAATCCAGCGGTGCCCTCAGCAATCGCCTGATTCCGGCCCCGCGCAACCCTTGTACCGACACCTGATGCAGTCGTATGTCCGTTTTGGCCAGCAAGCGGTTTTCCATTCCCTGAGGTGTACCCAGCCATTCCACATAAATGGATCTGTTGCGCAAGGCTTCGGCGATAGATAGGGCCGGGAAAACGTGACCTCCGGTTCCTGCGGCCATGATTAGCACGGTCATTCTTCCCGGTTCCATCATGCCGGTAACCTTTGAGACAACCGGGTGGCGGCTGTCGTTTCGAACTGAATGCGCAATAACAAGGCCAGCTGAAAGCAGGCCATGATCAGATTTGAACCGCCATAGCTTAAAAACGGCAAGGTCAGACCTTTAGTAGGTAACAGGCCAATATTCATGCCAATGTGGTATAGAGAATAACCGGCAAACAGCAGGCTGATACCATAGGCGACAAAGCCGTTAAACAGATTGCCCGACTGCTGTGCCTTACCAGCGATGGAAAATCCCTTGCCTACCAGCAAACAGAACAAGAGGATTACTGCCGCAACACCCAGCAGCCCTAGCTCCTCTCCAATGATTGCCAGTAAAAAATCATTATGAGCCTCAGGCAGAAAATACAGTTTTTGAATGCTGCTTCCCAGCCCCACGCCATACCATTCACCCCGGCCAAAGCCAATGAGAGCCTGACATAGCTGATACCCGCTGCTGTAAACATACTCGGGTGCACAGGGTTCGAGAAAGGATTGAAACCGGGCAATCAAATACTCATAGGATTTCATCTGTGCATAACTGACCAAGGCGACTATGCCAAGGGTGAGCATCACCATTAATCGACCTATTTTTATACCGGCCAGAAAGATCATGCAGAAAACGGTAACCACCATAATCCCCGAAACCCCATGATCTGGTTCCAGCAAAATCAAGCCGACTGCCACACTGACCAAGCCCAGCAGAATGAACAAGGCCAGCCAGCGTTCCCTCACCTTTTCAATATGTCTTTCCAGATAAGCCGCTGTGAAAAGAACGACAAAGACCTTGGCCATCTCCGAGGGCTGCAGATTGAAGACTCCAAGATCAAGCCAACGCACACTACCGCCGACATTCTTGCCTACATAAAGCACCAGCCAGAGCAAGCAAACTGAAACCAACAGCAAGGGGTATCCCATTCGATACCAAAATCTCATTGGTATATGCAGGGTAATCACCAGAACACCAAGACCAATACCGACAAACAACAACTGTCGCTTGAAATAATAGAAGGAATCACCGTACTGACTGCCGGCAATTTCCAGTGAGGCCGATGTCATCATCAACAGACCGATTGTCAACAGCAGGCAAAGCACCACCAAGAGCAGGTTCGGCGGTGATCCCGACCTCTCAGCCTGCGGCATTTTTACTGCCGTCGCCATGTTCATTGCAAATTCTCCACCGACTGGACGAAACTTTGACCACGCTGCTGATAGTTTTCGAACATGTCGTAACTGGCACACGCAGGTGACAGCAGCACGGCATCGCCAGATTCGGCATGGTTAAAAGCCGTCCTGACCGCCTCCTGCATATTCCGGGCGAAACTGGTCTGGACTTCCGCATCAAAATCGGCGGCCATTGCAGCCGCATCCCGACCCATCAGGATTACCTGCTTGACCCAGCGTTTGATCACTGGTACCAGCGTCTGGAAATCAGCACCCTTCCCAACACCACCAGCGATCAAAACAATATGACCTGATATTCGTTGACCAAGCCCTTCCACCGCAGCCATGGTGGCTCCCACATTGGTGCCCTTCGAATCGTTGTAGAACTCGATGCCGGTAACATTAGCTATCCATTGACAACGATGCGGCAGTCCGGTGAATCCACGGATCGCCTCAATAATCGACTTGCGTCTTATGCCCGCAGCGACCGCCATGGCAGCAGCGGCAAGGACATTGGCGACATTGTGTCGGCCAAAAACTTTCAGTTCATTTACCCGCATAATCTTCTCAAACTGAAATGCAAGGTACTGTTCTCCATCCTCCTCCAGCAGGCCAAAACCACTGGAACCAGGCTGTCCGAACCCGAAATCCCACCTGATAGCCGTAAACATCCTGGATGGAAAAGTCAGCACATCATCGCGATTGACTACGATGTGTTTTGCTCCCTTATAGATTCGTTGCTTGGCAAGGATATAGTCTTCCATAGAGTTATAACGATCCTGATGATCCGCACTGATGTTGAGTATGCAAGCCACTTCAGCATTCAGTTTTTCAGTGGTTTCCAGTTGAAAACTGGACAACTCCAGCAGGTAAAGCTGACGCTGTTCGGCTTCCAGCAGCAAGTCCAGTGCAGGCTTGAACCGATGACCGTCAAGATTGCCTCCGACCCCAAAATTACAGCCTGTGAAGTGAAGAATGCTCGCCAGAATTTCCACCACGGTGCTCTTGCCATTGGAGCCAGTCACGGCCACAATGGGTGCCTGCACATGCCTCGAAAAAAGATCGATATCTCCGGAGATCGAGATACCTTGGTCCCTGGCGGCCATAATTGCAGGCTCCCGGAGACTGACTCCGGGACTTACCACCAGTGCTGAGGCAGAGACAAAACTTTGTTCTTTAAATTTGCCCAGCTCAACCGCAACTTCCGGGTAGTCTTGCACCAACTCTGTGAGTGCCGGTGGGTTGCTGCGACTGTCGGCAACCCTGAATGACTCACCCCGGGAAGCCAAAAACCGGGCGCAGGAAATCCCGGTGGCACCCAGACCAACAATCAGAGTTTCCTTCTGTCCGGCGTTTGCCAACTCAATTCACCCGTTGCTTGCTCCAGATCTGCTTACCGTAACTTCAACGTAGCCAACCCGAAGAGCACCAGCATGACCGTAATGATCCAGAACCGTACAATTACTCTGGGTTCCGGCCAACCTTTCAATTCAAAATGATGGTGCAGAGGAGCCATGCGAAATATTCGACGTCCAGTCAGCTTGTAGGAAGCCACCTGCAGGATCACCGAGGCGGTCTCCATGACAAACACTCCCCCCATTATGAATAGTACGATTTCATGCCGGGATACTATCGCCATTACGCCCAAGGCGGCACCGAGTGCCAACGCCCCCACATCCCCCATAAAGATCTGGGCCGGATAAGTGTTAAACCACAGAAATCCCATACCAGCTCCCACCAGTGCTCCCGCAAAAATTCCCACCTCACCCGACCCGGACACATTGGGTATATTCAGGTAGGCTGAGAACTCAGCATGCCCGGCAAGATAGGCAATTACGCCAAGGGCCCCACCCACCATGACTGTGGGCAGAATGGCCAGTCCGTCAAGACCATCAGTGAGATTGACCGCATTGCTGAATCCAACAATGATCAGCGAACTAATTACCACATAGATCAGGCCAGTATTGATAGCAACATCCTTGAAAAACGGAACGATGTAATCAGTTTCGATGCTGCTCACCGCTGTTTTGTAGAGCACAATGGCTGCTGCCGTGCCAATGAGAAATTGCCAGAACAGTTTCCAGCGCGGGGACAATCCAGTGGGATCCTGTTCAAAAACCTTGCGGTAATCATCCACCCAGCCAATGGCACCAAACAGGATGGTCACCAGCAGCACAATCCATATATAGTGATTGGCAAGGTCCGACCACAGCAGCGTGCTAATTACGATACTGACCAGTATCAGGGCACCGCCCATGGTAGGGGTACCAGCTTTACTGAAATGCGTTTCTGGTCCGTCATCACGCACCACCTGGCCGATCTGGTGTAAATTAAGGCGGCGAATCATGGCGGGACCGATCAGCAGTGAGACACCCAGTGCCGTCAACACGCTGAAAATAGCTCGTACGGTGATGTATTGAATCACAGCAAAATTACTGTCGAATTGCATCAGCATATTGGATACCCACACCAGCATGATCAGGTCTCCCTACCGGTTGATAGTTCGACTTCGTGGGTCGCTTCCGAATATCGCTCGTCTAAGAGACCGCGGACCACGTTCTCCATGCGGGCACCGCGCGAGCCCTTAACCAGATAGACTACCCCCCTATGTGTTTGCTGCTGACAGTGCCTGATCAGTGCCTGTTGACTGGCAAACATCAGGGCCGATGGACCAAAGGCATTTGTTGTCTCCTGGGCAAACTCACCGCAAGCCCACAGGGTGTCAATGCAGCAGCCTTTTGCATATGCGCCCACATTGGCATGAAATTTTGCCGATTCAGCTCCGAGCTCCTTCATATCACCGACAATCAGCACCTTGCTTTCCGCAAACTGTGCCAGCACATCAATCGCCGCCATAGCAGAGGACGGACTGGCATTGTATGTATCGTCGATAACAATCGAACCGTTCCGACCAGCAAGCTGAACCAACCTGCCCCTAACTGGTTGAACCGCTTCAAGACCCTGCCGCACCTGCTCAAGAGAGGCTCCTGCCTCCATGGCCACAGCGGCAGCGGCTGCCGCATTGATGGCGTTGTGTTCACCGAGCAAGTGCAGACTTACAATGGTTGAGCCGCTGGGAGTTGCCAGTTCGAATTCGACACCCTGACCCCCATGGGTCTTTATCTGTCGGGCCAGGAAGTCAGCCTGATGCTCTCGACGTGACCCAGAGGCAATACTTTCGGATCCGGAAAACAGCACCACTCGGCAATGTGCACTGCGATCAATCCAGCGTTGGACATGAGGATCATCAGCATTGAGTACCGCAATCCCTTCAGCCGAAAGGCCATCAAGAATCTCGCCTTTGGCCTCAACAATTCCTTCAAGACTGCCGAAGCCTTCCACATGAGCAGCACTGGCACCCGTCAGTAGGGCAATGTCGGGCTGGGTCGCCTCAACACTGAATGCAATCTCCCCGGCCCGGTTAGCCCCCATCTCAATTACGGCATACTTGTGTCCTTCCTCAAGCTGCAGCAGGGTAAGTGGCACCCCAATGGTATTATTCAGGTTGGTCCGGGTAATATGTGTGGAGCCACACTTGGTAAGTATGCTACCTATCATTTCCTTGACGGTGGTTTTGCCTTGGCTGCCAGTCAGGGCAATTACCGTGGCCTGACTTCTAAGGCGGTTGAACCGGGCGATGTCGGCCAGTGCTTGATGGGAGTCTTTCACCACCAGCTGGGCAGCTGCTACTGTGCTGGCCCGCTCAACGATTAGAGTGCTGGCTCCAGCACTGGCAGCAACCTCACAAAAGTCATGACCATCAAAGTGTTCACCTCTAAGGGCCAAATAGGCATCTCCGCCTTGCAGTGTGCGCGTATCGGTGGAAAGTGAGGAAAACATCACATTACGGCCTATCACCTGTGCCTGCATGGTTTTGGCCAGTTCCTGTGTTGACATTGAGCCAATCAAATTTTTACCCACCAGTGCTGCCTGTTCCGTTATTTATCGCAGCAATTTCATTATTTAAACCGTTGAGTTAATTATTTCGCGCCTTCATGGCAAGACGCACATGACTTGTATCGCTGAAAAGATGCCTAGTTCCGTCCGTTTCCTGATAGGTCTCATGTCCCTTTCCGGCGATCAGTACAACATCTCCAACCTGCGCTTGGTTGACTGCCATGTTAATGGCCTGGGCTCTATTGCGTTCTGTATACACCGCTGTCGGCTTCTTGATTCCACTCAGGATATGGCTGATTATTTCGTCGCCCTGCTCATGGCGGGGGTTGTCATCGGTTAGTATCAGTCGGTCAGCCATTTGTTCCGCTATTTCTCCCATCAAGGAACGCTTACCCTTGTCGCGGTTACCACCACATCCAAAGACACACCATATTTTTCCCTCAAAATGATCACGCAATGCTGCCAGCGCGGAGCGCAGGCCATCGGGGGTATGGGCGTAGTCAACAACGGTAGTCAAGCCGCCCTCGGCGGCAACGATTTCCATGCGCCCGGTTACAGGTTTCAGAGTGGAGAGATTTGCACACAGTTCGTCAATGCTGAATTGCTGATGCCCCGGCAGGTAGGTGAGCGCACATGCTGCCGCCGCCAGCACATTGCTCAAGTTAAAACAGCCCAGCAATTGCCCTTGAATATTGCCTGAGCCAATGGGTGAATTGATGCGGGCGGTAAATCCGTCTCTGGACAACTCATAATCTTCGGCATGCACGGTTGCTAGAGGGTTGTGAGTGCTGTAGGTCAGCACTTCTACTCCACTGCCAATAGCATTGATAATGGAAAAAGCACGGGGATCATCAAGGTTAATCACGGCACTTTTAAGATCTGGCATGGTGAACAGTTTACGCTTGCTCTCGGCATAAGCCTCCATGCTTTCGTGATAATCCAGGTGATCTCTGGTCAGATTTGTAAACACAGCAGTATCAAACCTGACTGCCGCCACCCGGTTCTGGTGCATACCGACCGAAGAAACCTCCATTGCAACTGGCTCAATGTTTTGTTGTTGCATTCGGGACAGTGCCATCTGGGTGAACACTGCATCTGGAGTGGTCAGCTCTGTTTCCTGGTAATCGCCCGGAATGCCATAACCGAGAGTTCCCATCACACCGCAGCGTAAGCCAAAGGTACTGAACAATTGTGCGATGAATTGGCAACAGCTGGTTTTGCCATTGGTGCCAGTAATACCGATAACTGTAAGCGACTCACTCGGGCATTGATAAAACCTGGAGGCGATTTCACTGCAACGCCCAGCGAGGTTGTCAATGGCAACAATCGGTACTCCCTGTTGCATCCGAATGCCCTGCCAGGCACCGCCTGACTCGGCCAGTACCGCACTGGCACCCGCTTCCAGTGCATCCGCAATATAATCACGAGCATCATGATTGCGGCCGAAACAGGCCAAAAACAAATTCCCTGCCCGCAGTTCTCTCGAATCGATCGACAGGCCGTTTACTCCAATCTTCAATCCAGGCCGAAGCTGCTCTGGCATCTGGCACAACCCGTCGACAAGCTGGAGCAGGCTGATTCCGTTGCTGAGGGATTCGGCGGTATTCATAATCAGTCAGCTGCACCCGACATCTGATTGTCCGTTATCACAGAAGAAACAGCCAATCCCAGGTCGGGCGGAATATTGAGAATACGCATGGCTCCCGAGGCGATGTCTGCAAACACCGGGGCGGCCACCTGACCACCGTAATGCTCGTCTCCCTTGGGTTCGTTGATCACTACCACCACCACAATTTTGGGATTCGAAGCCGGCACCATGCCGGCAAACAGTGAATTATGCAGGTTATCTTCATAGCCAAACTCACCCACGACATGGGCTGTACCGGTCTTGCCAGCGACCTGGTAAAAGGGAATATTTGCCTCATCTGCCGAACCACCCCGTTTCCTGTCCACCACGGTTTCCAGCATGCCGCGCACCCGTCTGGCGATGGCCGGACTGACTGACTGTTGCCTTGGAAGTTCACTCAGGGTTGCCTGATCGAGGCGCAACAGGGATACCGGTTTTCTGATGCCGTCATCGGCAATGACTGAATAGGCTCCGGCTATCTGCAAAGGTGATGCGGCAAGTCCGTAACCAAAAGAAAACGTAGCCGTTTCAATACGACTCCAGCGTCGATGATTTGGCAGTATGCCATCCTGCTCTCCGGGAAATCCGGTTCCGGCCACTTCACCAAATCCCACCCTTTGCAGGACATCGCGAATGGCTTCGGGACCAATTTCGAATGCTACCTTGCTGATACCGACGTTGCTGGATTTAGTGATTATTTTTCCCAGGGTCAGTGTTCCGTAATTGAACAGATCTCTGACTTCATTGAATCCAACCATCATCCAGCCTGGGCTTGTTTCGATAATGCTGTCTGGCTCGAAGCGGCCTGATTCCAGTGCTGCCATGATGCTGAATGG
This sequence comes from Gammaproteobacteria bacterium, assembly GCA_026710425.1. Taxonomy (GTDB): domain Bacteria; phylum Pseudomonadota; class Gammaproteobacteria; order Pseudomonadales; family Pseudohongiellaceae; genus UBA9145. Next base: position 13,674 of record JAPORB010000230.1, on the reverse strand, counting down.
CTTGATGGTTGATCCGGGCTCGTAAACATCGGTGACGGCACGGTTGCGCATAACGCTGAAATCCACCAAGTTCGCTCTATTATGCGGGTTGTAGGAGGGTTGATTGACCATGGCCAGCACCTCCCCCGTCTGCACATCCAGCACCACCGCTGAAGCGGCCTTGGCATGGCGTGTGATGAACTCAGCCTTCAATGCTCGGTAGGCCAGGTTTTGAAGCCGGAAGTCAATGGATAAGGCCAGATCGTTACCCGGTTCAGCGGTTTGTATGATATCCAGTTCCCTAATGAGATTGCCCCGCGGATCCTTCATTACTCGGCGTCGACCAGGTACTCCACGGAGCCATTTATCATAGGTAAGCTCAAGTCCTTCCTGGCCGACATCATCAATATCACTGAAGCCGATCAAGTGGGCAGTGACTTCCCCATGGGGATAAAAGCGCTGGAACTCCTGTTGTGCATACACATGATCAATATTCAGTTCCAGTACTGCCTTGGCTTCGTCGGGCGACAATCGTCGTTTGACATAGAGGAACTCTCTACTGGCGTTGTCCTTTATTTTTTCCATGAACTCGTTTGAATCCAATTCCAGATGCCAGGCAAGCAGATGAATGGAACCGGAGTCCGCAATTAATTTGCCAGGATTCACCCAAATCGATTGAACGGGGGTGCTGACTGCCAGAGGTTCACCATTGCGATCAGTAATCAATCCGCGATTGGCCACTAGTTCTATGCTGCGAATAGTTCTGTCATCCCCGGCCTCTTGCAGAAAATCGCGCTGTTGGACATGTAAGGAAACAAGCCACGCGCCTATGGTCAGCACACTGGCCGTTAGGGAGGCAAGTATCAAAAAAGGTCGCCATCGCGCGGGTGGCTTTCTGATTTCGGAATCAGTCATTCGCAACTATCCTGATTTTGCTGATGTCGGGAGTCTGCATCTTCAGCTGTTGCCTGGCTTTGTCTTCGATCCTGCCATCCACTGCAAAGGTACTCTGTTCCAGCAATAGCTTGCCCCAGTCCGCTCTTATGTTATTGGCCTTATCCCTCAACTGCTGCAACTCGTTAATGGCAAAGCGTTTTTTGCTGGACATGTCGACCATCAACAATCCCGAGCCTAGTATCAGTGCCAGCAGCAGATATAGCACCAGAGCCTGACCTCCGATAATGCCCAGCCAACGGGTTATCGATAGCGGCGCAGTTGCTTTGCTATTACCTCGTCTTTTGACTTGTCTGGCAGTTGTCATTGGACCAGTTCTCTGGTTCAGGCCAGTTTTTCCGCTATGCGCATGACTGCACTGCGAGCCCGCGGATTAGCGATGATTTCGGAGCGGCTAGGCCTTATAGCCTTGCCTTTTTTCTTCAGAACAGGCACGAGCTGGTCTGCAGTTATCGGCAGCTTTCTGGGGAAATGGTCCCCTCTGGCCTGGTTGTCAATAAAGCGCTTGACGATCCTGTCTTCACCGGAGTGGAAACTGATCGCAACCAAGCGGCCACCAGGTGCCAATATTTCCATGGTTTGTGCCAGAGCCTGTTCCAGTTCCTCAAATTCGCGATTGATATAAATTCTGATTGCCTGAAAGGTCCGGGTCGCGGGATGCCGATCTTGCTCCCAAGCCGGATGAGCCGCCTTGACGATATCGGCCAGACGACTGGTGCTGGTCACGGGTGATTCCTGCCGTGCCTTGACTATGGCAGCTGCTATACGACGGTAAAATTTTTCCTCACCAAACCGCCTCAGCACATCAGCCAGCTCCGCCTCGGTAGCCGAGTTAACCCATTCTGCGGCCCTGAGATTGGTATCATTACCATTGTCCATTCTCATATCCAGCGGACCGTCACGCATAAAACTGAACCCTCTGACAGGGTCATCCAGCTGAGGAGAAGACACCCCCAGGTCAAATAGTACGCCATCTACCTTGCCCGCTTTTCCTTGCCCGGAGACAAGGGAACCGAGTTGACTGAAATTAGCGTGTTCGGCTTTCACTCTTTTATCCTCTTGACTCAATTGTCTGGCCTCTGCCATTGCCGCCGGATCGCGATCCAACACCAGTAGCCTGCCTGCAACATCCAGCTGCGCCAGCACCAGGCTTGCATGCCCGCCACGACCAAAAGTGGCATCAATGTAAAATCCCTTTGGCTTGATGTTGAGTGCTGCGACAGCTTCTTTTCCCAGAACTGCTGTGTGCAGCAACATGGCAGGTGGTTAGCGGAGCTCTACAGCGCAAGTTCGCGTAGCTTCTCCGGCAGTTCCCCCTCCGCTCCCGGTTCTGATATCCAGGTTTCGCGTTGCTGAGCCCAACTTTCCTGATTCCAGATCTCCAGTTTTTTTCCCTGGCCAATAAGGCAGATTTGTTTCTCCAGATTTGCATGGAGCCTTAACTCTTGCGGCAATAAAATCCGTCCGCTGCTGTCCATTTCCAGGTCATTGGCATGACCGATGAGCAGGTGTTTGACCCGAACGGACATCGGATCAAAACTTGAAAGTGACTCTATCTTCCGCTCTATCTGCTCCCATTCAGGCAGGGGGTAAAGCAACAGACAGCGATAATCGGTATCTATCGTAACGATCAGATGCCCAGCAGATTGCTGCAGTAGCTGTTCTCGATGACGAGACGGCATAGCCAGACGCCCTTTGGCATCCAGATTGACAGTATTAATGCCGCGAAACACCGCTTGCCCCCATTAGTCGGAACTCGTAATAAATTACTTGTCTTTTGTGTTTCGGAAAATACCACTTTTTTCCACAAATAAACAATAAATTCCACATTTATCCACGAATGCATACTATAAGGACACATCGGCCAGGGCGCAAGACAATTTATGCTGTTTTTTCAAGCAGGGATCGAAATAGCTGCTAAATGCAGGGATATGGCTTGATTTTGCAGCCATTTCCAGAATTAAAGCAATTTAATGCAGGAAGATAGTTCCAAAAATTGATGTTTTTCTCCAGTTTTCATGGCTCAAAGTGAATTACACAGTCGAGCAATCAGCCGCAGGCTGCCATCATATGGCGGAGAACGAGATAGGTACGAAAACATGAGGACTGGGGACAGAAAAGGCGAGTCAGCCTGTAAGCCGGGTTCTGTCAAGGACAGTTATTCATCTGCGGCCTGTGTCGCCACAGGTCTGTAGCGGCCTACCCGAATCCAATGCGAGCCACATTGTTGGATTCCTATTTGGCCTTGCTCCGGGTGGGGTTTACCGAGCCACGAACTGTTACCAGTCGTGCGGTGCGCTCTTACCGCACCATTTCACCCTTACCCAACCTCAAAGCGATTGGGCGGTATCTTTTCTGTTGCACTGCCGTGGGTTCACACCCCCCAGGTGTTACCTGGCACCCTGCTCTTTGGAGCCCGGACTTTCCTCCCCCTGTACACAAGAGCACAGGCAGCAACTGTCCAGCTGACTCATTGAAAGCTTATAAGAAATGAGTACATTGGGCAATACCTTACACTGAGCATAACAAGGACTGACAGCTGGTTAGGTCGTTGCACTGTTCAGCTTTGTTTTGCCAACGCTAGTCATTTCAACATAAAAAAGTGCTAGTGCTCTGAACTGTTTAATGATTCTGATCTGAGTAAACTTCACATCTTCCTACCAGAGAATAAAGCTATTCGACTCTCATTGTGTTTGGCGTATTCAGAACCGAGCAGTTGCTCAGTTTGGTCTAAAGAAAGGATTTCACAAAGGCGTGAACGAACTTCGTTGAAGGCGGTTCGCTACCAAGGCGCGGTCACGACCTGAAAAATAGTGCAATTAGTGCAATTAGTGCACAAACTCTAGCCTACCTGCATTACCATCATCAGTCCTTCGGATCCTTGGTCAGGGCAGTGCTGTCTGTTGCCTTAGAGGCGATGGAATCATGTAGACACTCAAGCATTGGACTTTTGCCTCATACTGGCAACCCACCATTGGATTCTGCCCAATGCCTCTGTCGTGATCTACTCATTCATATCGCAGCAATCCTACTTCGGTGGCGGAATGGTGCTGTTCCAATATGAAATGTCCACTGAGTTTCTTGCGACACATCCGCCAGCTTTCCGAGGACTACGAGTTAAGGACAGAAGGTACTTCGAGATGCTTTCAAAATGAACGGTCAACAAATCAATCGGCTCAGTGCCGGTGAAATCAAGGCGTTCAAGCGAGTGGATAAGCTCAACACGAGCCAAAAATTACGACAAGGGAGAAAAATTTCTATGAGTCATTGAAATCAAATACTTAGACACATCACAAATGTCTCAATGATAATAGAGTCTGGAGCCACCACGTGACTAAATTCCGTTAATCATTAAACGCTGACCGATTCGAATAATTGCTCTTCCATGATTCATTTTCAAAACTCACTATGGGATCATTCATCGGACTGGCGCGTGGAATTAAGCAACTGCGCACGATTATAAATTGAGTTTTTCCGAACACCAGTAATGTCAACCACCAGACCAATCGCTTTCGACAGCGGCATCTCATCCTGCAATCGCTCCAGCAGACTGAATGCTGCCTCATGTGCCCGCCTCTGCCGTTCACTCTCGCTGGCACCAGAAAGCACTATGACAATCTCTCCCCTCTGGCGCAGACTGCTTTGTTGCAGCCAGCGCAGACCCTCCTCCAAGGTTCCGAGAAAGTGCTCTTCAAATTTCTTGGTCAATTCCCTGGCAATAAACAGTGATCTTTCCGCACCAAAACACTCCAGCATGGTCGCGACACTGGCTACTATTCGATGCGGTGCCTCATAAAACACCAAGGTTCTGGTTTCCTCTTTCAACATATCGAGTCTTTGGCGACGGGCATTGTCCCTGCTTGGAAGAAACCCTTCAAACACAAAGCGGTCGGTAGCAATTCCAGACACGCTCAGTGATGCAGTCAAGGCACTGGGGCCTGGAATCGGCAACACACTAATTCCCTGATCTCTGGCCAGTCGCACCAGCTTGAATCCGGGATCAGAGATTAATGGCGTGCCTGCGTCCGAAATCAATGCTACTGTCTTGCCTCCGAGCAACTCGTCAAGTAGCATTCTCTGTTGTCTTTTGTCACTGAAATCATGATAGGCCAGCAATTTGCCTGAAAAATCAATCTTGCTGAGAAGTTTTCTGGCGTGGCGTGTGTTTTCCGCTGCAATAATATCTACAACGGATAATACTTCCCTGGCGCGATCCGATATATCGCCAAGATTGCCAATGGGGGTGGCTACCACATAGAGTATTCCTGGCATCGGGTTGGTTACCCTTTTTCTAAATGTATCCGGTGAGATCCAATAATTGCCAGTACCAGATTAGTGATTTAGTCTGCATGCATGAATGCCAAATCTGCCAGAATGTTGCCGCCTAAACCCTGTCTACAGCAAACGTTCAAGTATAGGTGTATTGTAAGGTCAATTCAGTGAGATTTCACCACTTTACAGCTCGGGTTGTTGTCGCTCATGCTGAGCAATCCGGTCATGGACAGGAGCAAACCAGCCCTAGGTCTCCGGTCAACCAGTTTATTGCGGTCATCCTTCATTGCTTTTTGATGACAGCCTGTGGCAGCGTATCAAGCCCGCCACTGATAAACGCAGAATTACCTCTAGACTCAGCACACTCAGACATTCTTGCACTGATGCGACAAGCTCAGGACAGTAGTGGTAGTCTCGCCGTAACCCTATACCTTCAAGCGGCGGAACGCTTTCTGACTGAAGCCATGTTCACCGATGCAGGAAATGCGTTGGCCGAGATCACCGATATTGACTCCCAGAGCACCTCACAGCAGCTGCAATATGCCATACTCCAAGCCAAACTTGCCATGGCCTCGGAAAACTATGCTGATGCCGAAGGCTGGCTGACAGGCACCCTGGCGGCGGGAGCGGATAATATCTCCGCCGCAGTCTACTATCCTCTTCTTGGTGACGTTTATCGGCAACAGGATCAACACGCCCAAGCCGTGCGCAGCTATGCAGAAATTACGGCCAGCCAGATCTTCGCGGAAGACAGTGAGGTTTTTGACCACATCTGGCAATCACTACAGCAGGCAAGCGATACCGAATTACAGACTTTGGCTGGAGTAGCGGCAAGTTATGAATTGAGAGGCTGGATAGAATTGCAAAGAGTGCTGAGGGACTCCGATCTCAGCATTCGCAGTCAACTGGATGCCATCACGCAATGGCGGCGTACCTGGTCCAGGCACTCAGCCGCCGCGCGGCTACCACAAGCATTGACTCTCCTGCAGGCGGCGGGCAACGCCATGCCCCAACACCTGGTGTTGATACTGCCAGTACAACAGCAAAGCGGAACAAGTATTAGTGAAGGATTTTTCAGTGCCTACTACCAAACGCTGGAAACAACCTCGGAAGTGCCACGAGTCACTGTCATTGACAGCAGTGCAGCCACCGAAGTATCTGAAATGTATAATCAGGCTGTTGCCGCAGGAGCCGATATGATTATCGGTCCGCTGTCTAAGGCACTAGTCAATCAGCTGGGGCAGCGTGATTCCTTGCCGGTACCAACACTGGCCCTCAACTATGTTGATTCCGAACAGCAACCCCCTACAAACCTGTATCAGTTCGGTCTGGCACCTGAGGATGAAATGATGCAACTGGCCGAACTTGCGTGGCAGACTGGGCATCGCAATGTGGCGGTGCTGACACCGGACAGCCAAGATTATCGACGCTTGGGCAATGAGTTTTCAGGCCACTGGCAACAACGTGGCGGACAGATTGTCTCCACTGCCAATTTTGCCGATACGACAGACTATTCCGATACAATAAAGCGACTGTTGGCAATTGACTCCAGTGAGGCACGAGCAGAAAAAATTCTGGAATTGTTGCCACGCAACTCCATTGAGTTTATTCCGCGTCGAAGACAGGACATTGATTGCATTTTTCTGATTGCCAATCCCGGCCAGGGAAGGCAGATCAAGCCTACTCTCTCGTTTTTCTTTGCCGAAGATGTGCCGGTGTATGCCATGCCATCCATCTATGATGGCGAGGTGAATCCGCTTAACGACCGTGATCTTGATGGCATATGGTTTGCGGATTCCCCTTGGCTATTGCGACATTCTGCCCCGTTACGGGAGCAGGTCAGTACCAATTTGCGTGTGATCAACGGACCCTTGTTGCGCCTGAGGGCACTCGGTTTAGACAGTTTTCGTCTGTATGCCAGACTGCAACTGCTCTCCGAAGGCACCATCAGTCAGCTTCCGGGAGCAACTGGTCAACTCACCATGGCGGAAGATCGCAGCATCCACCGCCGCTTGCATGTGGCCCGATTTATCAATGGCGAAGCTCAAGAGTTTCCCGATCTGAGTGCAAACAGCAACTGAATGAATCTTTGTTTAAACGGCATGCTAAACCCCGAACGTGCCAAGTCTATGCCCAGCAACTCATAGCCAGCAAGCACTGCTAGGCTATGGTGACTTGCTATCTGATGATGAGATCACGATGAGCACATCAAGTTTTAGTTCGCCATGGGCTCAGCTCAGATTTGACCACAAAGGGATAAGCCCAGAGCCCTTTCTGCCGATATAACCGATACGGGTTGTTGTCAGTCAATTTTCGGAACCTGACCGTATTGGCATTCTAAGGAGAGCCTGTTAATCAATACTTCATAAGACCGACATTCGGCATAAAGGTAACAGTCATCAATGGATTTAAGAGCAAGAATTCTTGACCACTTTGTCGAGAGTATAGAAACCAAGGAAAGAGCGGCAGCGGCCCTGGTTGAACCAGTGCATCAGGCTGGAGACAGTATGGTGAACTGCCTGCTAGGGGAAGGCAAGATTCTTTGTTGCGGCAATGGCGGCTCTGCCGGAGATGCGCAGCACTTTTCAGCCGAGCTACTCAACCGCTTTGAACAAGAGCGGCCTGGGCTGCCAGCCCTTGCCATCACGACCGACAGCTCCACATTGACGGCTATTGCCAATGACTACGACTATAGTGAAATTTTTTCAAAACAGGTGTCCGCGCTGGGCCAAAGTCGGGATGTGCTATTGGCTATTTCCACAAGTGGTAACTCTGCCAACGTCATCAATGCCATCACTGCTGCACATGACCGCGGCATGAGAGTGGTTGCCCTGACCGGAGGAGATGGCGGCAAGATGACCGACCAGCTGCAACCCAGCGATACAGAGATCAGGGTTCCGGCGCAACGAACGGCTCGTATTCAGGAAGTACATCTGGTTGTGTTACATTGTCTTTGTGATTTTATAGATCTCAGCTTATTTGGAGGAGATAGCGCATGAAATTCAAATTGCCAATGCTGTTTCTGTTGACGCTCGCATTGACCTCATGCACCGCAATTCTCGTTGAAACCACCAGTGAGGAAGGTATTCGGGAAAGCCCTACGGGCCGGACTATCGGGGCCAGTGTGGAGGATGAGGTTATTGAAACCAAGGTCGAGGTAAACATCAAATCTCAGGAAGAGGCTCTCAGGAATGCCAATATTCAGGCAGTAAGTCACAACGGTGTTGTGCTGCTGGTCGGCCAGGTCGAGACCGAGGCACTGAAGCATCGGGCCAGCGAAATTGCCAGTCAGGCCAGCAGCAAGATCAGGCGCATCCATAATGAACTGGAAATTGCCGGCAAGACGAGTTTGCTAACACGAAGCAACGATGCCTGGCTGGCTACCAAGGTACGCACAGGGCTATTTACCAACCGAAACGTGCCCTCGGGCCAGGTGCGGGTTGCTACCGAAAACGGAATTGTTTATCTGATGGGCATGATCAGTCAAGACCAGGGAAACCTGGCAGCTGATGTGGCAAGCAATATCACGGGTGTGCAGCGCGTGGTAAAGGTATTCGAGTACGTAAACTAACTCGGCTAACCCAAGATTCCTGCCATCAGACTGCAACTTTAATCAGGTATGATCAGCGTTTTCGGACGTTAGCTATTTCACCAATCGCAAGGGTGACTTTTTGCCTGCGGGCTTGTTGCGTATTCCCGAAACAGGACCAGGTTTGCGCAGGGCAGGCGTTTTATCTCTGCCGCCAGGGGTAGGGGTTTCTGGAGGTGTTTGTTCGGGATCAAAGATCATACCCTGACCATTCTCCCTGGCATAAATTCCCAGGATGGCGGGCATCGGTACCAGCACTTTTTTCAGAATTCCAGCAAACCGCCCCTCAAAACCTACACAGTCATTGCCCAAGTAAATGTCCTGCACAGCAACTGGTGATATATTAAGAATTATCTGCCCATCCTTGACATGTTCCTGAGGAACTTCAACGCCATCTTCATAGGCATTGATCAGAATATATGGTGTGCAGTCGTTCTCAACGATCCATTCATAGAGTGCCCTGATCAGATACGGTCGGCTGGATGTCATGGCCATAATGCTGTTACCACCGACAGAGATCAGGTCAGAACCCCAATTACACCATCTCTTTTTCTTGTTCCGAAAGACTCGCCCTTACAGAATCTCGGCTGAATAATCGGTCTCGATATTCTAGTAAGGGCTTGACCCTTTTACCGCGTCCCAGATCCACTTTCAGGGCCGGAAGGCGCCACAGAATAGGAGCGGCGCAGCAATCCACAATAGTGAACTCGTCGCTCATAAAAAAAGGTTTCTCGGCAAATATTGGGGCAACGGCCATCATATTTGCTCTAATTTCCAGTCGCAAACTCTCTAATTGCGACGGGGTGCCCTCACCCTTGAGGATTAGATCAGTCGGTTCACACCAATCCCGCCTGATGCGGTACATGTACAGACGGCTTTCGGCACGATTTACCGGATACACCGGAAACAGGGGGGGATGAGGAAATCGCTCATCCAAGTATTCCATAATGATATCGGCATCGTAAAGTGTCAGATCACGATCAACGAGGGTTGGGAGTGAATTGTATGGGTTTAAAGAGGCCAAATCTTCCGGGGTGTTAAACGGGTTGACATCAATTGTATCGACTGTGATACCTTTCTCGGCAAGTACGATACGAACACGATGACTATAATGGCTACTGCCATCCGAATAAAATGTCATCGACGACCCTTTGGCGATCACTCCCATAGTTATATACCTGCAATCTTATGCCCGTTTGCTTATGTCTGTTTATTCTATTGTCTGATAATGAATCGGCAGTGGCTTTCGCAGGCTGTTTACCCTGACCGTTTGTGCCCTGTTGCAAAGCACAAAGCACTTATCGGTAAATAAATCCAAAGCCACCCAAATCAGTGATAGTCCTTGGAGAATTCCCGGCCCATCATTGCAGCCATGACATACAGCACGGCGAGAAAACCCAGCACCCAGACTCCTATTTCCTGGCGGTGGGCACGCACTGGCTCACCAATATAGTAAAGGAAATTCACCAAATCTGCGAGTACCGCATCAAATTCGTCCGGACTCAACAAACCGGTGCCTTCCACTTGGTACAAGTCACATTGGGTCGGATCATCGCTGCCATGATCATCACAGGTGACATCTCCCTGCAGCGAATGCAACACATTAGGCATGGCGACATTAGGGTACAGCTTGTTGTTGGCACCAAACATTCTGCTGTCATCGTTATAAAAGGACTTCAAGTAGGTATACAACCAGTCCGGGCTGTGTACTCGACCGGCTAAGGTCAGGTCTGGCGGTGCCGCACCAAACCAACTTTCAGCATTTTCCACCGACATGGAGTTTTCGATCTGGTCTCCAATTAGCGAGTCATCGAAAACCAGATTGGCAAGCACCAGTTCATGATCCAGTGCCAAATCGTCGGCTGTCCGCTCGTAGCGTGCATAGCCCAGTTGATGGCAGCTTACACAGTAATTCATATAAGTGCGAAAGCCGCGCTGCAATGAAGCAGTATCCTCGATATCGGTTTCCACATGTTCAAGGTCAAGATTACCGGTCGAAGCCGCTTCTGCATCGTTGGACCACATCATGGGTATAACCACCATTAACGTTATTACCAGCACACTGCCGATGAGCTGCGGAATGGTGATAAACCTTCCAGTAACCCGTTGTGGTGGCGATGCCGTCCGTTCTATACGGGTATACCATGGCATCGCAATGAAATAAGCGAAATACACCACCGTCATGATCTGGGCCAGTAATTGTTTTTTCGGAGTAACAGTCTGAGTACCCAGAATGCCCAGGATAATGAAGCTAACCACGAACAGCAGTAGTGCGATTCGGCTGTACCATCCCTTGTAACGCATGGACTTCACAGGGCTTCGATCCAACCAAGGCATTACAAACAGGATGGCAATGGCACCAAACATTACCAGCATGCCCCAAAAGTTGCCATCAATACCGAACAGGGGAAGCGAGGCAGCCCTGAGCATGGAATAGAAGGGTGTGTAGTACCACACTGGCGGCACATGCTCGGGTGTTTTCAGCGAGTCGGCTTCCTGAAAATTGGGTACCTCCAGAAAGTACCCGCCCATCTCTGGAGCGAAAAACACAATAGCGCAAAACACGGCCAGGAATAGGATCACTCCGGGCAGATCATGATAGACAGTGTAGTATGGATGAAAGGGCACACTGTCCAAAGGCTTGCCATCAGGACCCTTGTTGGCCTTAATCTCAATTCCATCAGGGTTGTTCGACCCAACTTCATGCAGGGCAAGAATATGTAATGCCACCAGAGCAATGAGCACAATGGGCAGTGCTACAACATGCAGGGCAAAGAAGCGATTGAGCGTGGCACCGGAGATCAGATAATCCCCACGAATCCACACCAGCAGATCGTCGCCAATTATCGGTATAGAACCAAAAAGGGATACGATTACATTGGCACCCCAGTAGGACAGCTGACCCCACGGCAGGATATATCCGAGAAAACCTTCGGCCATTAGTGCCAGGTAAATGCACATACCCAATACCCAGATCAGTTCCCGTGGTTTCCTGTAAGAACCATACATCAGACCCCGGAACATATGGAAATAAACCACAAAGAAAAAGGCTGAAGCACCTGTGGAATGCAGATAACGCAGTAGCCATCCGTAATCCACATCACGCATGATGTATTCCACCGAGGCGAAGGCAGCCTCTGCACTAGGGGTATAGTTCATGGTCAGCCAGATACCGGTAACCAGCTGGATTACCAGCACCAGCATTGACAAAACTCCGAAGAAATACCAGAAATTGAAATTTTTAGGTGCGTAATATTCGCTGAGATGTTTTTTCCAAGCATCAATAACGGGAAGACGGGCGTCCAACCAGCCAAGCAATCCCATTAAGGTGGACAGCAGTGGCCCTGAACTGGCTCCGGTTTGCTGTTTCATTTGTCCAGATTCGCTCATGCCATGTTCTCCTCATCAATACCTACTACCAGAATGTTGCCGCCCTCGTAGGAATGCGGGGGAACCTGCATATTGCGAGAGGCGGGCGAACCGGCGAAGACTCGACCTGCCAGATCGAAGCGAGAGCCATGACATGGACAAAAGAAGCCGCCACGCCATTCTCTGTCAAAGGGTTCTGGACGAACCTGGATGAATGGTGTTGGAGAGCAGAAGAGATGGGGACAAAGACCGACCAATACCAACACTTCCGGATTCCGCGATCGGGTATCGTTGCGGGCATAATCGGGTTGCTCTGGTTGTTCTGATTCCGGATCGATCAGGCGTCCTGGGGCCTCATTCAATACCGACAATGCCTCTTCACTGCGCCGGATAACGAAAATGGGTCGTCCACGCCAGGCTGGAATTGGTCCAAGCATCTCACCGGGCTGCAATCGGCTAATGTCGATTCGTACCGGAGCACCAGCAGCTCTTGCTTTGGCACTGGGATTCCATGAGCCGACAAATGGCACTGCGGCTCCTGCCACCCCCGCCACGCCAAGCGCAGAAGTGGAGCCCACCAGAAAACGTCTGCGACCTACATTCTTGCTGTCGTCAGTCACCGTAAACTACTCCTTGGGAACACTCGTTATTCACTGAAAATTGAGTTGGTATTGAGGATTTGGCAAGTTATTTGAATGTATTCTAGGCTTACGGCAAAACAACCGATCCAGTTTGCCTGAAATACGAATTTAACCCAGCTATCTAAACATTAATCTGTCTTTGTCCTTCTGCCCTTCTGCCCTTCCCTGACCTCCGGGATCAAGGGTGTTTGGTTTTGAATTTTAACAATTCCTTTGCCGATAAAACTGACCGTTGTTTACTTGAGCAAGCGGGATATGCATAGGATTTAGCCCGGATCATGATAAGTCAGCCACTTGCGATTGGTAGTTTACGCCATACCGAATTTCGACCGCACCAATGATCAACTGAGCCACCTGGAAAGCTGGAAACGCAATATTCGTTGAATAGAGGGATAATCATTGCTGACCTCCTTGCCTCGTTCCTCGCCTTTATTGATGGTCGGCAATTTAGCCTGCTTTTAACAGTAAAAACTTCCAAATACAATCATGACGACCACAGGCCGATGTCGATGATTACCTGTGGCGAAAAAGACTCACTTACGGTTCTCGGAAGACTCTGAGGTAGCACTGCTCACGAGCATCGAAAATGCCTTCCGCATGCCAGGATCAAGTTATTCCTGCATCTGTAAGTTTTTAATTTGCTTTTAACAGAAAAACGCCGAAAACATTGACTGGGTTCGGTATAGTCGCTGTTAGTATTGAATTACCGTTTTGAGAATTGCGGTTTTTTGCGCGACTTTCTCAATCCTACCTTCTTACGCTCAACCTCTCGTGCATCACGGGTAACGAAGCCAGCCTTACGCAACGTTGGTCTGAGTTCATTGTCGTATTCCATCAGTGCACGAGTGATGCCGTGCCATTTGGCACGGC
>JAPORB010000228.1 GCA_026710425.1 Gammaproteobacteria bacterium | reverse complement strand
GACTTTTATTAGTACTATAAATGAACAATACCGATAGTTGTACTCGAAACTAGCTGGCACTAGTTTTTGACAGGATACAAAATATCTATACTAAATAACATGGTGTATTACATTCTGGCGGTAAGCCATTGTTATGTTTTTTTGAGCCAACTCCAACTCCCTTTTCAAGACTTTTTTCTGATGACCAGTAGTGTTGATTGACTGGATGAAAGTGCTGAGTAAATTGCCATCGATATCCATTGAGCGTCTTGACTTGTCAGCTAACCTCTCATTCAGAACTCGCGCTTCTTTGAAAACTATAATGTTTCGAAGTGGGACTTATGCCAGCAATGCATTGAAACTCTCTGATTGCTCAATTTCTCATATAGCTTCTGGCTAACTTCCTTCAGTTTTTCCATACTTTTGGAAACCAGACCGGGAAAACCCTGGGCCAATCTTTCACGCTCTCGATTAGTCTCTAAAATCATACGCCTCAAGACATCAGACACTGTTTCGAGTGTTTTTGCCTCAACAGAGACGGCTACCCAGGGATCATCAGGGGTTGAATGCTGTCGTACAGCCTCCATGCATTCCAGCTTGAGCGCAGTCTTGCCTGCACCCGGAGCACCCTGAAAGATCATGGTGCCGCCACCAACACGGCCATTCTTCAGCCTGGTAACGGCATTCTTAAAAACACCATATTCCTGATCGCGGCCGCGAAAAAAGGCTTCACGACCTACCTCGGCCCGGTCAGTATCACCCAACCAGATTTCCAGCGGAATCGGCGCAGCTGGGCAAGGTTTTGGAAATGCTTCTGAATTCATGAATGTGGATAATACCATGAAAGACGAGTTAGCCCTACATCAGCCAATTCATTTAAATCAAAGTCTGCATATGCATAGAAATTCCTGCCAGCGGGAGATATCGCCAGCAGTAACCTTGTTCCTGTTATGTCTACCACCTCGACCAGGAATTGATAATCAAGATAAATTAGGTAAAATCAAGGATTGATATTAGGTCCGCAGTCGCACTAAGCCTCAAATTCGCAGACTCGGTATAAGCCAGAATTTGCAGAAAATCTCCGGGAATAGCCACCGAATGCCCTGAGTTCATATAAACACCTTAAATAAAACTGAGAGTTAACCAAATGAAATCACTTAAACCTCTGTTGTTTGTCCTATCTTTTATGGGGGCAGTACTTGCCTGGCAACTGAACTTTGCTGACAACAATTCCGCTGATTTAGCCACCCTTGAGAACCTGATCGTTGGTGAGCATCGCAGTGAAGCAAATATCGCCCGTAACCACTATCGCCACCCGGTAGAAACCCTGAATTTTTTCGGGCTTCAACCTGATATGACGGTTATCGAGATTTTACCTTCGCGGGGCTGGTATACCGAAATTATTGCACCCTATGTCAGAGACCAAGGCAAATACTATGCCGCACATTTCTCACCCAACGCCACGACCAGCTACATGCCGCCCAACCTGAGAAATTTTGAAGAAAAGATCAGCAATGATCCGAATCTCTATGGCCGCATCACTGTCAGGCACCTGAACCCGCCCCATGAAGTGGTCATCGCACCACCCAACAGTGCCGATATGGCACTGACTTTCCGCAATGTCCACAATTGGATCATGGCCGGGCAAGAGCATGAATTCTTTGCAGCATTTTATGCTGCATTAAAACCCGGCGGTATTCTAGGGGTTGTGGAACATCGTGCCTTAGCAGATGCGGGGATGGATGTCATGGAAACCAGCGGCTATGTTACGGAGGATTATGTCAAGGAAGTGGCTGCCGCCGCCGGATTTGAATTTGTGGAATCCTCAGAGATTAACGCCAACCCCGAAGACCCTACCGTACATCCCGCTGGTGTGTGGACCTTGCCACCCAATTACCGTCTGGAAGAGGAAGACCGAGCAAAATATGCGGCCATTGGTGAAAGCGACCGCATGACCCTTAAATTCATCAAACCTCAGAGCTAGACTGATGCAAAGAAGGGAAGCAGCAATGCAGGCCCTGCAACAATCTAGCATTCTTGGTCTGTTGGACGGGTACTCACCTACAGTAGTGAGTACCCTATGGGTCGACCTGGCTACTGAGAGCAGTGATATCGATGTGATCTGTGAGTTCCATGATCCTATCGATTTCAAGGATGATGTCCAGACCAGCTGTCAGCAGTTTGAAGCATTTCACATAAATTCAAAGGATGACTGGGTGCTGGCAAGCTTCGAAAAGGATGCTTTTCAGTTTGAAATTTATGGTTGCAATGTGCCGGTAAAACAACAGGCTGGTTATCAACATTTCAGAGTGATGCAGCGGCTCACCATGCTGGGAGGGGTACAATTTTGTGAAGCAGTAAAGTTTCTGAAACGCCAGGGGCTGAAGACAGAACCTGCCATAGCCCGCCTGCTAGGGCTCAGCGGAGATGCCTATCAAGCAGTTGCCGCACTTGAGCAAAATACCGATAAGCAACTTATCAAGCTATGGCAAAATGTGTATGGCAATAGTTTGTCACCAGACACAACCTAAAAGAACAAGGAATACCATTATGAGTGTAACAGTCGAATTTCATTATGACTTTGGTAGCCCCAATACCTACTATTGCCACCGGGTAATTCCGGAAATTGAGAGGCGCACTGGGATCCGCTTCAAATATACCCCCGTTTTACTCGGCGGCATCTTCAGATCGACCAACAACATTCCACCCATTCAACAATTTGCCGAGGTCAAGAATAAACTTGAATACCATGCGTTGGAGACTGCACGTTTTGTCAAAAAACATGATATCGACAGGTTTGTATTTAACCCAGCATTTCCGGTTAATACTTTGCTACTTATGCGAGGTGCTATCTTTGCCAGCGACAAGGAGTATTACGAAAAATATATTGAGGCATCCTATCAAGGCATGTGGGAACTGGGCTTGGATATGTCCAAACCCGATCTGGCTGGAAAACATCTGTCCGAGTCAGGGCTTCCGGCTGAAGAAATTCTCTCTTCCACACAAAGTCCCGATGTCAAGCAACAGCTAATTGACAGTACAGCCTTGTCTGTAGAGAAGGGAAATTTTGGCTCACCAACATTTTTCGTTGGGAATGAGATGTTTTTTGGTAAGGATCGCCTCTATCATGTGGAAGAGGAGATCATTAAACAACTCGGCTGAACTCGAAAATGAACACTTTGATCAGAATTGATGTACATATGAGAAACAAATGTGATAGCAGAAAAACAAGCCTACGGAAAATCAGCCAACTGTCATTAAACACATTCTCATCAATAAAAAGAATCTGACCAACAAGCTTTTATGAATCAAACATAATCCAGACACACATATTTGTCTCATATTTTAACTTTGCAATGAACTAAACTGATATTTGCAAGATTTCAATGCATAATTTGACCTGAAGCTATCTGACTCTATCTGACGATGAAGCTCCTGAAGTACAAGAATAACATCGAGTGGTTAATGACTTGCATTCCTGGCTGAAGACACTAATTGTCCAGGTCGTTGCCTCACTGGAGCAAAACAGGATGAGCAAAAGTTATAATCTAGTTGAGATTATATCTATACCTTTTTAGTAAATTTTGGTGTACAATAGTGTAGCGTCTAGCAGCTGCATGGATACCTCTATATAAATTATTAATGCGGATTTCTTTGTTCGATATTGAGCTGCCTCTTGCTTTTTCAATGTTTTCGATCCTATCCCGGTTCGCACTGATCAAGCGATCTGCCTGATTCTGTACCCTGTTCTCTTTTCTGGCAAAAGACCTGCAAATGCCACCTCCGAAACAGCTCGGAGGGTTATCTTGTGAATCATAATAATAATTCAGCCATCGGCTTGAGGACTCAGCACCGGGATTAAATGGTACTCCGAGTCCAGTCGCATAACTCAAAAAGCGGGGAAATGGCTTGGCACCCCTGCTGCCTGAATAAAGCCATGCCACTTCATCTATACCGTTCATTATAAGACTTCCCAAGTGACCCGTGTAACCACGAACCACAACCTCTACTTGTAATGGGGAAACATTGAGAATCTTGCCAATAAATTGATAGGGGATTAGAGTGCTCCTATAGTATCTTCTACTTGGGGGCCGCCAATACTGCATGTATGAGGGAACAATTTCTTCACCAAAAAAATTGGTGTTTGTTTGTATTTCCCAGAACGGTTTGATTACAGCAGGAAACCAGCCAATTGAAAGGTTACCGTGTACAAGGTGGCCGAAAAAACCGATCCCTGCCAGGGAATTTACAGAACCGACCAAATCCAGGGCTATTTCAGGTAATTTCATGAATACTGCTCCCGTCTGGAAGGGCACTGGTAACCTAAAATCAGTCTGTCCAAAAACATTGTAGGCTGTTATATAAGCTGACTTTGCATATTCCGTTTCACCTTCATACTGTAGCCTGCGGTCGGTGTCGGTATAGTTCCATAGCCAGACAGTAGCAGTTGCCAGTGATAGTGCAAGGCCAGTATTTCGAACTTTGGAAAGATGACTTCGTTGAGCTGAAGTAAGCAGGCTTTCACCATGCTTACGACCATATCTTGGTCGGAAAATCTGATATAGCTGGTCAAATCCTTGAATTGCAGCATTGAAAAACGGTACCGAACAGATATACATGCGCCAGGTGCGGCTTGAACCGATGTTAGCGAAATCAGTTGATACCATGCGCGCATCATGTATTGCCTGATATTTAGAAGATCCGGATTTTAATGCTGATTGGAACTGGGTGAGTCTGGTACCAACCTCGGCTATCCAGGCTGGCCTGGTCAACAGATATATAATGCGACGAACCTTTCGTATTAAATCACTATACTTGTCACTGGTTGGGATAAACTCGTCAGACGGTCCCGATGCGATTTCTGCCTCAGCCAACCCTGAATTAAACCCACCCTGAAGCAGGTAATCACGCAAAATCTCATTGTTCCCAAATCTTAAGTCTGAAACGGCTTCCCTGGCTCCATTTACAGTGCTGATGAATGGAGTTTGTTTGTGCCGACCAAGAACATATGCTGCAAGCGTATCGCGGAAAAAGTTTCTTACAATGAACATGGGAAGAGCTGTAATCATCGTCGAGACAGCTCTCTTTATACTGCAGCATATTTGTACAAAAAGGGGGAAACCGGGCTCCGACATTGATTTCAGCATTGAGCGGAGTGCCTCATCATCGGTGGTATAAATTCCAAGTTTTCCCTCTATAATTGCACCAGTATGAAAATCAGACCCAAGTTTCCAAGGCTTGAGCGCATGAGATTTAGCTAATTCATGTCTGGCTCGCCAGCACAAAGCATTGTAAATATTCTTACTAAATGCATTATGAACTGCCAGAATTGGATCACCTCTTACAGGAAATTGATCAAACCCGGAAGTTATACCTTGAGGCCTCTTAATGTCCGGGCTAAATATAGAGCAGGTTATTGGTAGTTTTGCAGAGATTTCACTCTTCTCGTTCTGCCTAAAGAGGATATAGTTCATCTCTTGGTAGAAGGGGATCATGGACTGATGAAGTTCAATAATTGCATCACCCACCGCTTTAATTTTGGACTGAAGGTACTCGGGGTGCCTATTTAGCTCCTCATTAACCACCCCTTCCAATTCTTCATAACTTAGCTTATGGCATCCATTTTTCCAGATGGCATAATGAACAGCAGTTTGAGCAACTGCCATGTTGGGAGGACCTAATTGCTCAAAAATTTGCTTTAGTCCACCTGAAGTATATGAATTCTTTTCTGAGCCACCTGATCCGGTGCCAGGTATTCTGCCGGTTCTACTTATATCTTCGTGAAATGTACCATAACGCCAGAGGTACTCAGAGAGTGAGGATGCATGATTTATATGCTCTGCCCTCTCTCCGATTGAAGGAATATTGAGTTCTTCTCCTATTGTAATGGCTGCATGCCAACGGTTTATAAACAGCGTTCGATATAGGCGCAAGCGTGGGGTCCAGTATTCTTTAACATTCTTGATGTGTAAGAATGTTGTTTTTCCATGTTTCACAAAATCAACCCTACTACCCAAAGTATCAATGTTTCAGGTTAGATGGCTATAATTGACAATGAAGATTTCAAAAAACCTGGCTATCAAAGTCAGAAACCCAAGTGTAAAGGTCCTCAAACAGATAGTCATATGATGATGAATGCGAGCGGGGTAATTGCAAATGCTGAAAGGTAAGGAAAGTTCATCAGATACTTAAACCGGGCTTAGAAAAAATACACATACTAATTTTCACGATCAAAATACCGAACCAGTTCTATCGGCTCACCAAAGGAATCCGGTTGAATAACCATCTCGATACGCAAACGCTGCCCTTCAGCCTCTAGTGTATAAGTCTCGATCGTGAAACCTCCATCCCGGGGTCTCGCCTCCACCACTAGGCTATTATCCACAAACAGGCCCTCAGACCAGTCTTCTCCGCCCTCGGTATAGAACGAATTGGCCGAGACTCTGCGCCGTCGACCATCGGTATGAAACACCCTGAGAAAATCATCTTCATAAGTAAAGCGGAACTCGGGATTATTGAACTCAATAATCAACAAATCATCG
>JAPORB010000088.1 GCA_026710425.1 Gammaproteobacteria bacterium | reverse complement strand
AGATTACCAATCAGTTCGATATTTAATGGTGGCAAAAGGTTTTAAACTCAACCTCTGACACCGAAAGATTGGCAATTAACAGTATTAAAACTCTACGCGACCAGATAGCACATGGTCGACCAATTGGGACTGGTTTCTCGATAGTTAGGGATTACTACTCAAGATCAAAATTGTTCATTAAAGCGTTCAGTGATGTCGTTCTCCACTAGTGATTGAGCATTTTTCAATATGATCTAGGGGTCTGAGGTATTTAGTACCTCTACACCTACCATTTGATTACAGCAACCATCTTTCCGAAGATCACTAAAATCCGGGCTATACTTGCCATGATGGGCATGTCAAATATTGAGTAGCGTTACGATCTTCAGGAAATGAAATACGCTACTGTATTATTATAGTTCCGAGTTCCACTCCTTGCCTGCTGTATTGAAGACAATTCAGCAAAATTTACCTTGCATATTTAATATTTTATGTTAGTATTGCTAGCATGTATAAAAGAGAACTTGCTCAAAAAATCATTACAAGTCTCAGCCAAAATCCAGCTGTTGCCATTCTGGGGCCACGCCAGATTGGCAAGACTACGCTTGCCCATGAAATCGCCAAAGGGCAACCATCCATCTATTTGGATCTTGAGACCCCGGAAGATTTCCAAAAGCTGTCAGACCCTGCCCACTATCTTGGTCTGCATGCTGATAAGTTGGTCATTATTGATGAGGTTCAACGATACCCTGAATTATTTATGTCTCTACGAGGCATTATTGATTCCAGAAGGCGTGAAGGGCGCGGGAATGGTCGCTTCCTGGTTTTAGGGTCCGCAACCAATGACTTGCTCAAGCAGAGTTCTGAAAGCCTTGCTGGTCGCATTCATTATTCTGAACTTACAGGCTTAAACCTCTTTGAAATTGAAGCCTCTTCTGGAGAGCCCTTTCAAAAACTTTGGATGCGTGGCGGATTTCCCGACAGCTATACCGCTGAAGATGATGTGGCAAGTCACCAGTGGCGACAAAATTTTATTCGCACCTATCTGGAACGAGATATCCCTCAGTTAGGACCAAGAATTCCTGCCGCCACGCTAATGCGCTTTTGGACCATGCTCGCGCATGTACAGGGTGAGCTACTTAACGCATCAAAGCTCGCCAGCGCACTCAGCGTAGAGAGCGTAACAGTTAGTCGCTATCTAGACCTCATGGTAGATTTATTATTGGTTCGCAGGTTGCAGCCTTGGTCTGGAAATGTCAAAAAACGTTTAGTGAAATCCCCTCGTACTTATGTGCGCGATTGCGGTCTTGTGCATGCGCTTCTGCAAATCCCAAATTATGAGGCATTGTTGGGGCATCCCATATTTGGCAAAAGCTGGGAAGGATTTGTTATTGAGTGCATTATAAATGCCTTACCTGCAAATGCTTATCCGTTTTTCTATCGCACATCAGCCGGAGCAGAAATTGATTTGGTGATTGAGTTTGGGCTGGATGAATACTGGGCTATTGAGATCAAAGCAAGCCGAACCCCAATATTGAAAAAGGGCTTTCATATGGCTTGTGAGGATTTAGTGGTACAACAAAAATTTGCTGTCTACACTGGCGAGGATAGGTTCCCGGGGAGCCACGATACAACCATCCTGTCATTGGCCCATTTTATTGAAGAGCTGAAAAATAAGGGAAGGATAAATGAATAGTTAAACTTAAAAGTTATGACACCTTTTGAGATTACGATCCATTAAACCGTTCCTTGAGATGTTGATCAAGCCTGTCTGTTGTAGCGGGAACCACGAGCTTTTACATAGCCATACCATTGATCAGTTGCCTTATGAATCAATTTATAATACTCAACACTACAATCCTAACAGCGAGCAGTCTAGCTGTGGTGGTGATTATTAGGTTAGCGGGGTTCTCGGTTTGCTGCGTGCTCGGCAAGTTATGCTATATCTCTGTTGTGCGGATCCCCGCATACAAAGGCATTCGCAGAAGCAGCCATAGCATCAATTAAGATCGCCAACTGGGCACCAATCTTGGTATTGAATAATATATTTAATAATTTTTGTGGTATGGCGGAGAGAGAGGGATTCGAACCCTCGATAGGTGTTTAACCTATTCACCCTTAGCAGGGGTGCGCCTTCAGCCACTCGGCCATCTCTCCACAACAATGGAATAATAATCTTCTTATTGACTATATTAGCTTTCAATGAACAGACAACCAGAAGATTCAACTAGTTGTTCTTACCGCTGATGCTATTGACAGCAACTCTGATCAACCCTCTTTATTCAGGCTGTTTTTCTCTGAAACACAGTAAATTCTAACACATTTCTCAGTAAATTGGGAAACTAATTTTCACTTTTTTTCAGTACTGCAGTGGCCTGCATGCACAGGTCGCCTTCATTGTCCGAAATCCATAATTTTACATGCCCTTCTTGATCCGGGTTCTGGCCACAGATAGTAAAAGGAGTCAGGTCAAATACAGGTTTCAGGGCACGAAACTCGAAGTTTTTAATAATTCCTTCTGGATAATTTTCTTGTAGAGCACCAATTAGCAGTGTGGCCAGTAAGGGACCGTGCACCACCAAACCTGGATAGCCCTCTTCATTGCAGGCATATTCTCTGTCGTAATGTATCCGGTGTGCATTGAAAGTCAGGGCAGAATAGCGGAACAGTAGTAAAATAGTTGGGTTGACAGTCTTCTCAAAGTCAGCTTTTTCGGTAACCTTTTTTCTTGCCGGTTTGCCCGCCGCCTGTCCCCGATAGACTATAGTCTGTTTTTCTATGATGGCTAGCCCTGACTCGGCAGAAATCTTGTGGTCGATTGTGACGAAGGCAAGGGCTCCAGATTTACCCTGCTTAGTCTCAATGGAATTGATGACCGACTCTCTGGTGACCAAATCATCAACCTTCAGAGGCAGAAGAAACTGCAACTGGCTTGCAGCCCACATCCTTCTTGGCAAGGTGATCGGTGGCATGTATTTGCCACGCTTTTCGTGCCCGTCCTGGGCCAGTTGTGTCTGCGGCGGTTTATCAAGAAAATATAGCCAGTGCCACAATGGTGGAACTGTCTGCTCTTCAGGGCAACCGAGTATGCCTTCAAGGGTAGATCTCATTGCTAGCAGTGGTGACTTGCTTATGCAGTCTGATGCCAGCTGTTTACGCCCGATCCATTGTTGCCATGAAGTACTCATTGATTAACTGGGTCTCTTTCAGAACGGTTCAAAAGTCTTTGCTACAGACATGTGAGGGGTAAACCTCGCTTAAAGCAGTATTCTAGAGCCTAAATTTAATGCTGACCATTTTATGGTTGTGGCTGCATTTCGCACCTGACTTGCCTGACTCATTTCCTCTCCATTGATCCGCATTAGGTAGCCGCCCACCCTTTCCAAGGTGCGCCTGAGCATCAACTTTGGGATCATCTGGTCGAAGAGCATTGCTAGCTGTAAATCCAAGGCAACAGGCTAAGAGCCGACTACTGCGTTTTGCTGGGTTATCCTCTCATTGCAGTTCAGGTGAGAATTTAATTTAATGGATACAGGATGGAACTGCCACTACAATACCCTCTGGAGAAGCCAAAAAAAATCAGGGTGGTCGTTGAAGTGAGCGGTAAGTTTCTTGAACAACTGGAAATCGGCATGATCTTTGAGCATTTGCCGGAGCGGGTTATCACCCAAGAGGAAAATGCCAGATTCTGTGATATTACATGCAACCCGCAACCACTTCATCTTGATGCCGATTTTGCCGCCGCCAGCCCTTATGGACAAATCATCGTCAACAGTCTCTATACTCTGGGACTGCTTATCGGCGTGTCGGTTGAGGACACCACACTGGGTACCACACTCGGAAATCTGGGCATGGAGCAGACTGAATTCCCCCATCCCGTCTTTATTGGTGACAGGCTCAGATTCCGCACAGAAGTTCAAGCCAAGCGCGAGTCCAGATCAAAACCGGACCGAGGTGTCGTATGGTTACGGCACTGGGCAAGCAACCAGCGCAATGAAATTGTTTGTGAATGTGTCCGCAAAGCCATGATGTTGCGCAAGACACCTGCGTAAATCGCCATACCGCAATTTAATCCCGAAAGCATTTCACTGTGGCACACCTCCCAACAATTGGCATTAAGGGACCAAGAAGGTCACTGCACTTTGTGCCAGGTGGTAATGAACACATGTTCGCTAAAGCTCTTGATTTGCCCGCTGATACTCTAATTCTCGATCTCGAGGATTCGGTACCGCCAGAGAAAAAGAGCGCAGCTAGAGAGGCTGTTTCTGAATGGCTTTGTCATGCTGATTTCGGTCAAAAGGAGTGTCTGGTGAGAATCAACCCTCAGGACTCAGTCTGGGGCCGAGAAGATCTGAAGACTGTTCTCATTCATGGTACTGACGGCTTGGTATTGCCTAAGGTCATAAAGTTTGCTGAGGTTGATGAAGTGGCCCAGGCTGTCACGGCAATGGAAAAGGAAAATAACCTGCCCGAGGGTTGCACTTCCCTGATATTGATCGGAACTGAGTCACCGGCAGCGGTTTTCCATTTGCATGAGATGGCAGGTCATGAGCGGGTCGATGCAATCACATGGGGAGCAGAGGACCTCTCTGCTATGCTCGGAGCACGAGCCATCCGCAATCAGGCGGGAAAGTATCTGGAAGTATTCTCTTTCGTAAGATCCAGTTGTTTGCTGGCCGCTGCAGCAGCTGAAATCCTGCCCATTGATGCCGTTTACGCAGACTATACCGACTGCAGGGGACTGAAGCAGGAATGTCATGATGCGGCAGATATGGGCTTTACCGGTAAGATGACCATTCATCCAGATCAGATTGAGATAGTCAACACAGCATTTACGCCATCGGATTCAGCTGTTGCAGAGGCCCATGCCCTGATCGCTGCCTTCGCATCAGCCCAGGCCGAAGGAAGACATGCATTTTCTTTTGATGGGCGAATGGTAGATGCGCCACATCTTAAAAGTGCAAGACATATCATTAGTCTTGCTGCAAGGATTTCTGAGCAAGATGACAAGCCCTGAAACGCATGCACCCATGATGAAGCCCATTAAGATGGATATTAAGGACAGTGCTGAGCATGAGCTGATCAGAGAGTCAGTTCGCCGCCTTTGCCGTGATTTTCCTGATGAATACTGGGCGCGTTGCGACCACGAGGGTATTTATCCACAAGAGTTTTTCACTGCAATGGCCAATAGCGGCTGGCTTGGCATCATGATCCCCGAAGCCTATGGAGGATCAGGAAGAGGAATCACAGAAGCATCAATTCTGCTGGAGGAAGTGGCTGCCTCAGGTGCTGCCATGAATGGAGCAACACCACTGCATCTCTCTATTTTCGGTATGCATCCGGTGGTGAGGCATGGCACAGAGGAGATGAAGCAGCGATACCTGCCGGCAGTGGCCACAGGTTCACTGCAGGTGGCTTTCGGGGTCACTGAACCCGATGCGGGCAGCGACACCACTTCCATCAAGACCTCGGCCCTTTTGCAGGGTGGTCGATACATCGTGAAGGGAAGAAAAGTCTGGACTACCAGAGCTTTAGAATCCGAGCGAGTACTGTTGTTGGTTCGCACTACGCCAAGGGATCAAGTGCAACACAAGACAGACGGCATGACTTTGTTGCTAGCGGAATTGCAAAAACCTGAGGTTAGTATTTCACCTATTCCTAAACTGGGCAGAAATGCGGTTAGGACATGCGAAGTAGTGTTCGATGATCTGAAAGTGGATATCTGCGATCGGGTCGGTGAGGAAGGCCTTGGATTCAGGTACTTGCTGGATGGACTGAATGCAGAACGGATTTTAATTGCGGCTGAGGCGATAGGCATTGGCAAGGCCGCACTCAGAGGGGCGGTAGGCTACGCCAATGAGCGGGTGGTATTCGGCCGTCCAGTTGGCAAGAACCAGGGTATTGCCTTTCCTTTGGCAGAGGCACATACCCGATTGCAGGCGGCTGGGTTAATGATTCAAAAAGCCGCAGCACTGCTAGATGGTGAACAGGCTTGTGGTGCCGAGGCCAATATGGCGAAATGGCTTGCTGCTGAGGCTGGCTTTTTTGCCGCCGACCAGGCACTGCAAACCCACGGCGGATATGGCTACGCTCGGGAATATCATGTTGAGCGGTATTGGCGTGAAGCACGACTGATGAAATTAGCCCCCATCTCACAGGAGATGATTCTTAATTATTTAGCAGAGCATGAGCTGGGATTGCCCCGATCCTATTGATTAATTACGTGAGATTCAGAAGTTGAGGCAAAGGGCTAAGACAAAATAGCATTCGAAGAAAAGCATTCCTAGAACAATCCCTAGCAAGGGTCAAAGGACATTCTCAAGCCAAATATTTCTCTACCGGCATCCAATTTTGGTTAATTAGCCATAGTATGAAAAAAGAAAAAGTGTCGACCCTCCATAAACCCCGCCAAGCAAGCACTGCGGATGTTGACATTGTCGACGTCATCGATATCTCGTAAATTCCAGCAAATGTCATTACCTGTTGATCACAAAATGTAACTGTTTCAGATTTGTGTCCATGTTGTGGCTTTAGGAAGTAGAAATTAAGTCAGTATCAACGATATTCATTGTTTATGATAATAGGTAAATT
>JAPORB010000227.1 GCA_026710425.1 Gammaproteobacteria bacterium | reverse complement strand
GGATCAGCAGTTACGGGAAAATATGGAATTCATCCGGGTACCGTACAGTCAGCAAACTCTTTGAAAGGAGCCGCTTTGGTTGGAGCGACATCGTTGCCATTCCTAATTGCTGTGCCGAAACTGACCCATACAAGGCTTTCAATCCTCGACGCTTCAATTGATGCTGGCCGGATTGAACTCCTCGACTTCCACTGGATGCCTCATACATCAATGATCAATTCATTGAGTTCGGGGACGAAAGTACTTCCTCTACTTCGCAGGCAAGATCGTACACATCAGCGAAATCATACTCGCGGCCCAGCTTTGGATTGTAGTATCGCCCGTGTGCAAGCCAGTTGCGGTAACCGAACGCACTGCGAATATTACCCGCCAGCCTTTCCGTCAGGACACCGTGTTGCTTCCAGACCCGCAACAGGTCGTCAGCCAAAGACACTCTTGGCCCCTTGTTCCTGTAAAACTTCCGCAGTTCCCGAGAAAGGTCATCTTTTTGTCTGGCATAGCACCGACTGAGGTATTCAATCTGAAATGCGGCCTCAATCGATGCCAGAACCATCATCGCTGAGGCCGCACCGGCCTCGTATAGCCTCTCATCCCTTTCAGCCTGAATCTCCTGCGTTGAGTGGAAGGCGAATCTGACCTCAAAGCCAGGACTGGCATCGGTATAGTACAGGTGAATGGCCGCCTCCATGATCGCATGGTGTGTGGCCACTGCATCGGGCGTGAGAGGTGTTGTTGATAATGCAACCTTTTTAGCCACCCGAGACTTCCATAATCGCATCCCGGAACGAATCCTCATTGAACTGAACAACAGTGGTTTTTGGCGGCGGGGTTGTCGCTATGTACCACCCCGCCTCTTCAGTACCGTTCGGTACCATGGCATGGCCTGATTCCCCGGAGACCTTGCCATTTCCAAGCAGCACGATTCTCAGCGTTGCTCGAGGTCCCGACAAATCTACCCGCCCACTCGCTCCGATCAGCTGGGTGCCGACAGGGTTTGCCACGATTTTGTCATGCCCTATAGTAAAAGTGAGGTTTTGTGTTTCATAGGCTCCAAGATACTCCTCTTCCAGGGTGACCAGATTCCGCTTGATTTCGATGCCATAAGGTTGGAGGTGTTTTTCCATCTCCTTATAGAGGTGATCAAGTTCCTGGAGCCAATCCGTCCTTCGCTGGTCCCAGTCGACAGCTTTTTCTGATTGCGCCTGCGCAGTCTTGCGCTCCACAAATTCCAGGAAATCCTGATCGGTCATTGTCCTGCCCCGTTCAATGAGTTTGGACGGTCATTGTGCCATTTCAATGGCAAGTGGGCAAATTACCGGGAATTGACACAATTTGGCATATGCTGAAATTTATTGCTTGCAATCTTTGCCTGATACTTCGAAGTCTCATTGAAATTTCTTGTAGATGAATAATTGGGGAGGTATAGGGTAGGAGGCGGGATTGTTCCCACCACCTTCCCACACCGTCGGGCATATGGTTCCGTACCATGGCGGTTCATTCGAACTAAATGGGCCACAGCCGAAGCCTCAATCCATCAAGAAAGTACCCCCCCCCTCTCCCTCCGCCGTCCTATCTGCTTACCGGACTTGGGAACTTCACCGGTACTGCCAACGCCTTTCGGTTGTCCGGATCGACTGTTATGTCCTTTTTGCTGAGTTTCAATTGCCTTCGAAGTTCGGGCTTTCAATCTACTTCGCATGTTCGGCACTTCAGTTACCGGTAAGCAACCTACTATGGTGCCTCGGCTGACTTCTGTGACTCCATCCCGGTAGCGGTAGCTATTGCTGGCAGAAAGACAAACTTCACAGGGTAATGCGCGTGACCTCCACACTGATACATGCCGCTTAGACTTCCGTCGTTTCTGTGCAAGTACCGGGCTTTGAAGATATGCGCATTCTTACCCACACCGGCTTCCTCCTATGTGGTTCCTGTTCGTCAGAAGCTATGCCAAAAGTCCGCCAATAAAGATTGCCGTGACTGCGGCGGGTGCCATATAACGAATAAGCCAGCACCAGGTTCTGAAGCCCTTGCCTTCCTTGAGGCCTAGTCCTTCCCGGATGATGTCGGGCGGAACGATCCAGCCCACAAAAACAGCAGTCAGCAAGGCCCCCAGCGGCAATAGGATGCTGGACATGATGTAATCAAGCAAGTCATGGATTGTCATGCCAGCAAAAGTGGAGATAAATTGCAGTGGATGAAAATTGCTCAGTAAATTGAATGAAAATACCGAGCCTAGGCCGAGCAGCCACATTACTGTACCGGCCATAACGGCTGCATTGGCATGACTGATGGCAAATTTTTCCTCAGCCCAGGCGACAACAGGTGCAAAATTGCCAATGCATGAGGTGACCGCTGCAGCAATCAGCAGGAAAAAGAAAACACTGGAGAAGAGTCTGCCATTCGGCAAGTCACCGAATACGATAGGTAGTGTCTGGAAGGCTAGGCCTGTACCTGTATCAGGCATCAGCTGATTCGCGAAAACCAACGGAAAGATTGCAAAACCAGCCATCAATGCTGCCATAGTATCTGCCGTCACCACGATAAATGCATTTTGTGCAATAGGTGTTTGATTGTCCAGATACGAGCCATAGGTAATCATGACGGCCATGGCAATTCCGATGGAGAAAAATGCCTGTCCCAGTGCAAGCAATGCGGTCTCCCCCGTGACAGAAGCAAAATCTGGAGTAAGTAGAAAGTCGGCTGCGGCACCCAGATCCCCCACTGACATGGCATATAGCACCATAACTACCATGGATAAGGCCAAAGCGGGCATGAGTATCCGCACAGCTTTTTCGATGCCGCCATGCAAGCCCCGAGAGTTGATGTAGACAGTCAGCGCAACCACTACCGTATGCCAGAAAGCCAAGCGAAGCGGGTTAGCCATGAGTTGCTCGAACATGCGGGTTGAGCGCACCCCGTCAATGGACTTGAAATCACCGTTCACCGCTTTGACAAAGTACTCCATGGTCCAGCCAGTGATAGTGGTGTAGAAAAGCATCAGCATAAATACGGCTATGACAGCGATATTGCCGACATGACCCCAGGCGCGGGAGGCACCACATCCGGCAGCGACTGCGCGAAAACTGCCGGACGCAGAATTTGCACCGACACCGCTGCGGCCAATGGCCCATTCAGCCATCACCAACGGCACACCGAAGGCAAAAGCGAACAAAAGGTATAGCAGAACAAAGGCACTGCCGCCGTTTTCGCCAACGACATAAGGAAATCGCCAGATATTACCGAGACCGACGGCCAACCCTACGGTTGCCATCAGAAAAGTAAGTCTGGACGACCAGTTTTCCTGATTACCTTTTGTCAATGTCGGAAAGTGTGGTTTTAGCGTTTTTTACCATTTGCAGCACCTGCTGCTGCAATTCAGATCCCATAGGCTGCAACGGAGGGCGAACCGGGCCTCCAGGACGGCCAATGATTTCACATGCAAACTTGACACATTGCAGAAACTTGCCGCCTTTCTCTAAGCACAGCATGAGTGGCAGCAGTGCTTGCATCATTTTACGGCCAGTAGCGAAATCGCCGCGTAAAACGCAGGTTTCATGAATGGCCAATGCTTCAGCGGGCAGGAAGTTGGCAATAACGCTGACCCAGCTGCGCGCTCCCCAGGCATAGAATTCGAGCACCTGGTCTTCCGCCCCGGCACTAAGCTGAAACTGTCGATACCCATGCGCCAGCAATTGAATGCGGGCCGCATCGCCGCTTGATTCCTTGATAGCTACGATATTCTTGCTACTGCCGATGCGCTGCAGAAATTCCTCTTCCATGGCGACGCCAGTGCGCGCCGGATAGTTGTAAAGGATAATTGGCAAATTAGCGATGCGATCAATTTCCAACACATGCTTAGCCAGTTCGTCCTGACTCGGCAGTATATAGGGTGGCGCAGCCACAAGCAGGGCATCGGCACCAGCGATGCTGGCAAACTCAGCCATTTCATAGCAGCGTTCAGCTGGTATGCCATTGACACCAAAGATAACGGGTATTCTTCCGGCGATGCGTTCGACAGCAAACGTGAGTTGCTCCTGTCGTTCCGCTGTTGAGAGTGAGAAGAACTCACCGGTAGAGCCACCGATAATGATTCCATTCACTCCATTGCTTACCTGCCAGTCAATAACTTCGCCATAAGCCTCCATATCCATAGCGAGATCGTTGCGAAATGGCGTGATTATTGGGACATAAATGCCTTCAAGTTGCATTGCCGACCTCCCGACGAAAATATTCTTCCTATACTATGATGCACAATACTACATGCTACTCCAATAGAACATATGCAAAGATTACAGTTTACCTGCGTTGACAAGCTCCAATGCATCACCAATTTAATCAGAACTTATTCGAGCGCAACGAGTACAGTCTATAGTAATACCGTGCCGCCACCAAGTCTTCCAGGGCATGACCGACCGACTTGAACAGAGTTATTTGCCTGCTTGAGTTTCTTCCCGGCTGGCTGCCTCGGCAAAGCTCAAACAGATCGGCCATTATGTCGGAAGACCTGATGAGCCCTTTGCTGAAAGGTATGGCAAGCTCGCCACTGCTATGCAGGTTGTCCCGGCAATCGACAAACAGCTTAGTTCTGAGGATGCAATCATCATCCGATTCGCGATGTTGAGGCCGGAACGCGCCAACCAAATCAAGATGCTGTCCAGGCCGCAAATATTTACCCTCAAGCAAGGGCTCAGCTGACAGGGTTGCGGTGCAGACAATATCTCCCATTGGCAGAGCCTCCCGCAGGGTAGATACTGACTCAATGGTGAATTCTTCACCTTGCAGTTGTTGCACCACCTGATCCGCACGCTGCCGATTTCTTCCCCAAACCAGCACCTTTTGTAGGTTCCTGACTGCTTTATGGGCTAGAATCAGAGGAACCGCCAGTCTTCCCGTTCCGACCATCAGCAGCGTGCTGGCCTGGATGTCTGAGAGCATGCTGGATGCCAGTGCTGAAGCCGCCGCCGTCCTGTATGCAGTTAGACTACTAGCCTCAATATCCGCTTTTTTGCAGCCAGTTTGTGCATCCAGATAAAGATAGCTTCCCTGCACGGATGGCAAGCCATAGGAGGAGTTTCCTGGACTGACAGTAACCACCTTGACCCCAGCATCCAGCCCCGGAGACCAGGCTGGCATGAGTAGCATAGTGCTTGAATGCTGCCCGTTTTCGTTGGGAAAATCATGATGATGACGCTGCGGCACGATTACATCATTGGCAGCAAAGGCCAAGGCCAGTTCATCAATCAGGCTCTTGAATTCAGTGTGCTGTTCGATGAAATTCCGGCTGATTTTAACCGGGCTGTATTCTGCTTGCATGGGAAAAACACGGGCAATCTCACATCGGTACTACATGATACCAGCAATTGCCTTTAACTGGAGCGTAAAGCAAGGTTATCCTGAGATATAGTCTGCCATGATCTGCGTCGTTCTTGACTAATCTTTCATTAACGATGATGGTCATGGGCAATCTTCTCAGTGCCACATGCGCTGGACAATCACTGAGCAGTCTTTCCTGAAAATCGGCTTCTACCCAACTGCCAACAAGCACTCGCAATCGGTATCAACAAGCAGTGAGTCAACCAGTGCTGCGCTGTTCGCATCCAAGCCCAGGTATTCCTGACGAATCCACTGCAAACACCTGGCTTGATACCTGAAAGCCGTTTGTTCCCAGGATTGACCATCCACCGTCGTCCTAACATGCGATTCCCCGGCCATTACCGCCGCAGCATTGGCCAGCATCACCGGAGCATAGGTGCGGCCCATTTCCTTGAGTAGAGCAATCAGTGTTGCGGGAACCGGATCCAGACTTATCCAGTCCTCGTCAACGATCTCAAAACCGGAAAGGTCCTCCAGCCGGGATACCCAGGCATAAACCCGGGGCACTGTCTCCAGAGTGAGTGTCTCTGGAGTGGGATCGAACTGTGCCAGCTGAGTAAGCTGGCCAAACAGGGCAAAATCGCAGGCACCGGGTCTCCCGCCCATCAGAAAGGAAAATTGCTCAAGATGCTGGTCAAGACATCCGAGGAAGCGCCTGTAACTGGCTTCAATTAGTGGTGCCGTCGCCGCATTGGAACCAACTACATATAATCGGTCGATTTGCCGGTCGTGAAACTCTCTAGTTTTCCCAGCCAGGTATTCCTTGCTGGCGGTCATATTGCCCCAGTAAGGCAGTACTTCCGAAGCTTTCTTTGCATCGGGAGCATAGTGCCAGCGATAGTGAAACATCGCCTTGGTCATCCACTCATCGGCATAGTCCTCAATCAGGTAATCAAGAAAGCGTAGAGCGGGCGGCGGCGGAATGACCGAACGGCCTTTATAATTATTCTCCAGTCGGCGCAATATAAAGGTGGAATCCACCTGGGCTTCAAGCTCACCCTGCTCATCGGTGAAATAGAACACAGGAATGAGGTCTACCTTGGGAATTGGCAGATCCTGGAATTGCCCGTGGCCGTGCTGAATGTACCGATAGGGAATTCGCCGATAACGTAACAGGCCCAGCATTTTTCGCGTGTAGGGAGAGGCGGGAAGCCCCTTGAACAACAACATACGGTATTCCTGGTAGGTTTCTCTCAATTCATTGCTGCAAAAAGGATTTG
>JAPORB010000236.1 GCA_026710425.1 Gammaproteobacteria bacterium | reverse complement strand
TGTGTGCTTTTTTTGGTGTGTCATCTGTTCAAAACAGCACAGTCAAACACCAATTGACTGCCGAAAAAAGTGAAAAAAGGTGTTTCTGAGGTAAAGACTTTCTGCTGGAAAGCCTCATCAAGCTACCATAGGTCCACTATCGGGAATTGCTGCTCAAATGTCATGACGATTGACAATGCAAATTCAAATGTGATGGTCAGATTAGATGTTGATCCTATGTATTTGAGCCTGCCCTCAAGTGTGCCTGTCCTGTCGTTCTGCCTTCGCAACCCGTTCTTGAAGGAAAATCGAAGCAGTTGTTAAGGTAAGCAAAACGGTAAAAATTAGCACCTGTTCCAAATTCAGAGCTGTAATGGCTTTTGTGTTAGAATTTGAGTGATAAGGATTTGCAGAGGGATATGTCAAAATCCCATATTCATGGACAGTGGGTTCTGTCCAAAGACGACAAGTTGTCGCCTAAGGCAGCCAAGGTCGGGATCTTTGAGGGTTGGCCTGACCACCCTGAGTCAGTGCGCTCTGCGATGGACAAAACTTTCATGCGGTTCACCCGCTGAGGACAGCTCAGGATGACTGTGACCCTGAAAAATGATCGCTTTCTTCGTGCTTTGTTGCAGGAATCTGTTGATGTGACTCCGGTATGGATGATGCGACAGGCGGGACGCTATCTGCCGGAATACCGACAGACACGAAAACAGGCAGGAAACTTTCTGACTTTGTGTCAGACTCCGCAACTGGCCTGTGAGGTGACACTGCAACCCTTGCGCCGTTATCCGTTTGATGCCGCAATCCTGTTTTCCGATATCTTGACCATCCCGGATGCTCTGGGACTTGGTCTGTATTTTGAGGAGGGAGAGGGTCCGCGGTTCCATAAACCCATTCGCAAACCAGCTGATGTTGAAAACTTGCCTGAGCTCAAGACTGCCCGAGATCTGTCCTACGTTACTGATGCGGTGCAACTAATCAGGCAAGAGCTGAACGGTAGTGTGCCGCTGATTGGGTTTTCCGGGAGCCCTTGGACTCTTGCGACCTACATGATTGAGGGTGGGGGCAGCAAGGATTTTCGCCTGGCGAAGCAATTCATGTACAACCAGCCCGAGGCTATGCATCAGTTGCTATCCCTGCTGGCCATTGCGGTTACGGATTATCTGAATGCTCAAATCCAAGCTGGTGCCCAAGCCGTGCAAATTTTTGATACCTGGGGCGGCATTCTGACTCCTGATGCCTACCTTGACTTTTCGCTTCACTACATGAAGCAGATCGTGAACGGTCTGCACAAGGAGGCTGATGGCCGCCAGATCCCGGTCATCCTGTTTACCAAGAATGGTGGACAGTGGCTGGAGCCCATAGCCGAAAGTGGTTGTCATTGTGTTGGATTGGACTGGACGGTGAATCTGTGCGACGCACGCAACCGGGTAGGCACTCGAGTGGCTTTGCAGGGCAACATGGATCCGGCAATTCTCTATGCTAGCCCGAAGGTCATAAGGTCCCAGGTTGAGGCCATATTGGAACAATTCGGTAACGGCAACGGGCATATTTTCAATCTTGGGCACGGCATCACTCCGCATGTCAACCCAGACAATGTGACCGTTTTTGTTGAGGCTGTGCATGAGTATTCCGAAGCATACCACCAAAGCTGAGTCTGGGATTTTACAGGCCATTATCAGCTTGGGCTCCAATCTGCATAGCCGCTATGGCTCCCCCGTACAATCCCTGAGGCAAGCCATGGATCGCATCCGACAGCTTGGTAGCGGAAAATGTTTGGTTTCATGCCTATACAGCACTACTCCGGTGGATTGTCCGTTGGGCACTCCCGACTTTGTCAACGCTGTAGTGGTACTGGAAGTGGAGGCTGGAACAGAACCTGCTTGTTTATTGAAGCAACTGCATGGTATAGAGCATGATTATGGCCGACTGCGTCACGGTGCAGCTAATGGTTCAAGGACCCTGGATCTGGACCTCATCGCCGTGGGCGGGCTAACTAGTCTTCAGCCTAGTCTGATTTTGCCTCATCCGCGTGCTCACTTGCGCCGATTTGTGCTTGAGCCGCTGGCGGAACTGTGCCCGGAGCTGATCCTGCCGACACAAAGTGTAACGGTGAGAGAATTGCTTAGCAGTCTGCCTGATAGCCCATGGTGTCGTAAAATACCAGCTGATCTTTTATAACATGCTGATATATATAGAAATTTATAAATTTTTAAGCCACGATTTAGGATTTCGTTGGTGGTAGGTCGTTGTTAAAAAAATCGATGCAAATCATTGAACTTAGTGTTATGCTTTGATCAGATTTTGACAGTTGGTTAATTAAGGGCCCAATGAGAAGGTCTTTTGCCAGCTGGAGAATCGGTCAGAAGGAATAGAAAAAGAAAAGCTAGACCGCGCGGAAGGGAAATAAATTAGGGACATCCGCCATGCTCAACCGACCTCAATCCAGGCCTGTGCGATTTGCGATGGTGCTCACAGCACTATGCGCAGGCGTTTTGTCGTCAGCCCTGACCTGGGCTGAGGATGAAGAAGATCAACTGGACAGTTTTGAGGTAGCCCCAGCTGCTACTTCAGGGCTACAGCTGGCTACTCCGGTAATCGAAGCTTCACGCCATGTGGAAGCCCAAGACTTCCAGGGCAATCTGGTCTCCGATGCCCTGAACTTTAATTTGGGTGTCAAGATCACCCCCATGGAAGGATTGAATCTGCAAGCCGATGCCTGGCATCAGGAGATTGCTGATGCGCCAGCCTTAACCGTCAATACCGGCTTGCAGGGTAGCCTCCCTAATCTTTATCTGGAAGATTCGACTATCAACGAGTTCAACCTGGACAATCCACTGATTGGAAGTCAGCTCAACTCCAATGGATTCGACTTGGGTGCATCCTATGTGTGGGATACCAATCGTTTCGGCCAGTTTACCTTAAGCACCATGACAACTTATGTTGA
The DNA here is from genome assembly GCA_026710425.1 of Gammaproteobacteria bacterium. Lineage (GTDB taxonomy): Bacteria > Pseudomonadota > Gammaproteobacteria > Pseudomonadales > Pseudohongiellaceae > UBA9145. The sequence goes on along the minus strand of JAPORB010000236.1, from coordinate 3,674 downwards.
GAACTTCGAAAATCGCGGTTCCTTGCTAGACTTGGTGGAAAATGATCTGGAATCCCTAGAGGATCGTGTGATCAGTCCGGAACTACAAAGTAGTCTCATGCTTACTTGGCAGCTGGGTAATCATACCGCCAGTGCGATCACCAATTACTTCGACTCGTTCAAGGACATCAGTGAACTGGATCTTCAAGAGATTAATGACTTGGTAGACAACATTACTACCATTGACTTGCGGTATGGTTATAGCGTAGAAACCGGTTCCAACAATCGGGCGGTAATCTCGTTTGGCATTCGTAACCTTTTTGATGAAAAGACTGCGCAGATCCTGAATTCATCCACACGCATTCTGGATCAAAATGGCCGCGTGGCCTATGGCTCGATCAAGTATCAGTTCTGACACTTGTTAACGCCCGACTTCGTTATATCATCCATATCTAGTCTTACTCCAATCTCTGTGGCTTTTCCTTGATGGTGAATGGAGTCAGCCCCTTGCTGGTAACAGCACTCATGACCATCTTCAGCCGTAATTCAAAGATCCTACCGATCTTGTCTCATAATATAGAGCCTCACAGCAGCGGATTGTGGTCAACATGACTGCGCTAAACAAACCATTAGGAAAAGGTTATGTCTGATTATCGGGTGCCCATGGCAGATATGCGCTTTTTGCTGTTTGAGGTTTTTCAGGCGGACAAGATTCTAGGCAACATGGAGGAAACAAACGGAGTTTCTGCCGATCTGATCAATGCTATTTTGGAGGAAGCCGGCAAGATAGCGGAGGGGCTATTGGCACCGATCAATCGACGTGGCGACCTGAGTGGTTGTCACTGGCAAAATGGTGAGGTCACTACACCGGAAGGCTTTCGGGAGGCCTACAAGGCTTATGCAGAGGGTGGTTGGTCCGGGCTCACCGGCAATACTGATTTTGGTGGGCAGGGCATGCCCAAGCTTTTGTCAGCACAGATTGAGGAAATGCTGCTAGCCGCCAATTGCTCTTTTGCCCTCTATACTATTCTCACTACTGGTGCGACTCTAACCATCAATGAGCATGCCAGCAAGGTGCTGAAGGCCCGCTATCTGCCTAAGATGTATGCTGGTGACTGGACAGGTACCATGTGCCTGACCGAGTCCCATGCGGGAACAGATCTTGGCATGATTCGCACGCGTGCTGTGCCACAGGGTGATGGCAGTTACTCCATTACCGGCACCAAGATATTCATAACAGCGGGTGAGCATGATCTCACGGAAAATATAATCCATCTTGTGCTGGCCAAGATTCCCGATGCACCACCCGGCCCCAAAGGAATTTCCTTGTTCTTGGTGCCCAAGTTTGTGGTTACGGATAATTCTGAACTGACCGGTGCAAGAAATAATGTGACCTGCGGCTCGATTGAACACAAGATGGGCATCAAGGCATCCTCGACCTGTGTGATGAATTTTGATGGAGCAAAGGGCTGGTTGGTTGGTGAGAAAAATAACGGTTTATCTAACATGTTCACCATGATGAACTATGAGCGGCTATCCATGGGACTGCAAGCCAATGGACTTGCTGAAAGCAGCTACCAGACTGCCGCCGAGTACGCCCGCGAGCGCGTCCAGGGCCGTGCTCCTGGAGGTGCCGCTACTCCGGACAAGACCGCAGATCCCATTCTGGTTCATCCTGATGTGAGACGTATGCTGCTGACGATGCGCGCCAATATAATGGCGGGCCGCGCCTTGAGCATGTACGCTGCATTGCAACTAGATATTGCTCGTTTCAATGCTGACGCAAGTGCCCGCCACAAAGCACAACAGTTGGTGGCATTGCTGATACCCGTGCAGAAAGCCTATTGCACTGACCGGGGCTTTGAGGCTTGTGTGCTGGGCCAGCAGGTGCTGGGAGGGCATGGTTATGTTGCGGAATGGGGTCTGGAGCAGAATGTACGGGATGTGCGTATAGCGCAAATCTATGAGGGAGCTAATGGCATTCAGGCACTTGATCTGATGGGGCGCAAGACTGTTCGTGGCGGAGGTAAGCTGTTGCAGGTGTTGGTAGCGGAAATGGACGAGTTTTGCTCCCAGCATCAGAATTATGCGAGCATGGTCCCATACCTTCCCTATCTGGAGCAGTGCAAACAGCGATTGATCCGTACTACCGAGAGAGTTATACAGCAGGCTGAAATCAATGCTGATGAAATTGGTGCAGCTTCTTACCCCTACATGGAGTTGCTGGGGCTGAGTCTTTATTGTTTTATGTGGCAACGCATGTTGGCCGCAGCACTGCACCAGCAAGAGATAGGGACTGGTAATGCTGCGCATCTTTCCGGAATCATCAAGACTGGCAATTATTTTTTCACCCGACTTTTGCCGCGAACTGACTCACTTGCAGCAGAGATTGCGGCAGGTTCGGATTCGCTAATGGCACTGGCTGAGGAAGAGTTTTAGCGGGAGCAGCCACTTTAGGTAATGATGCTGGGGCATAATGCTGTTTCTTGCGCTGCCGGTACACATATGACCTAAAGATGTTGTTGGATCAATATGTTGAGAATCGCCATAGCCGGAGCAGCAGGGCGTATGGGCAAGACCCTGATCGAAGCTATCTGGCAACAGCCGCAGACTATGCAGCTAACTGCTGCTTCGGTTCTTCCTGACGATTCGTTGCTAGGTCGTGATGTGGGTTTTGCTACTGTAGGCAGCGAGATCGGTGTCATTGCCAGTTCAGATCTGGCCGCTGTGAACCAAGAATTTGATGTGCTGATTGATTTCACCACACCCGAGTGCAGTCTGAGCAGCCTGACACTATGCGAAGATTTCAGTAAGGCAATGGTACTGGGCACTACGGGATTTGATGCTGAACAGTTACAGCGCATAAACGCTGTCTCAGGTATCCCTCTGATGTTTGCGCCTAATATGAGTGTAGGAGTGAATCTTTGTTTCAATCTTTTGCAGCGGGCAGCACAAGTACTCGGTGAAACGGTGGATATTGAAATCACCGAGGCCCACCACCGATTCAAAAAGGATGCCCCTTCAGGCACAGCACTCAAAATGGGTGAGTTAATTGCAGAAAAACTGGATCGAAAGCTTGATGATGTCGCAATCTATGGGCGGGAAGGTTTGATGGGGGAGAGGGAGGCTAGCACCATCGGCTTTTCAACAATTCGAGCGGGCGATATCGTTGGTGAGCATACTGTTACCTTTGCCGGTTTGGGAGAAAGACTTGAAATCAGTCACAAAGCGAGTAGCCGAATGACGTTTGCTATCGGCGCACTGCGTGCTGCGCAGTGGGTAGTCAGTCAACCCCCTAGTGTTTACTCTATGATGGATATGCTCGGTTTGCCGGAGATCTGATCGAATGCAGACGGTGAACATCTGCATCTGATGCACATTGAATGAGGATCTCAAGTCTATTGACTTCGGTAAGGTATCTTGGTTCGAAACCCAGAAAACACCATGGGCGTTTTGAGCACCATCACTGAATGGAGTGGTTATTTCTAAGTATGCATTTCATTAAGCTATCCACATGGATAACGATCACATGAAAATCAAAGTAGGAAGGGAGGTCAAGAAAAGCACAGGGGTAACCTATTGTCATGTCACACAATAAATGACGGATAAAGCCGCTTCAGCTTCACCCTTGCGTCCTTCGAGACAAATTGCCAGTCAACCTTGGCTTTGATGCGATCACGCGATTGTTGCCATGC
>JAPORB010000249.1:3881-6627 GCA_026710425.1 Gammaproteobacteria bacterium | reverse complement strand
TTACCAAAGATCCTGATATCCCAAGCTGGAACTATTTGATTGCTCCGCAACCATCTAATATGGCAGAACACCGTCGGTGCCTGAACTGAGAATGTCAAATTATTTTTGCGCAAGCCCTAAACCCCCATAAAATTACGCTGATCAAGATGGCAGCTACTGACAGAAATACTCCCATCTGACCATTGCTAAAGACATGAAAACCCTTTGCCTTTGCCTTAGCCTCTTCAAGAATTTCTCTCTCATCCTGTTTCACAGATACCACCAATGAATTGACCTAGTCTACGAATTATATTGTGAGATAGAAAATTGACCGCTTCAACTGTCTTAATTCTGCGATAGAAATTTCAATTAGTGGGTAGCCAGTGGTTTTGTGCCATTAGTGCCAAGTTAAGGGATATTCGTCGCATAGATAGAATCATTCACATGCTCGGATTATCAAGGCAGTGAGTTTAACCGAAGCGTGTTCATCCGTCATTTTTGTATCGCCAATCCCGGAAAAATCAAGCCCGCCCAGCAATAAAGTGGAACTACAAAAAAATGAAACAGACCAAAGACTCCGTCATTACTAGATTTCAAGATTGGCGGGACCTCAAAATCGAGATCAATATCTAAATTTTAAGACCAAACTGTAGAGGAGGGGTAAAGATAAATATGCAATACCCCCAAAAGTAACACCAGGATTATTAGAATCCTGTTTTATCAATCCCTGATACCGAAAAATTGGATAGCTAAAAACCAGTGATTGAAGTGGATATCGTAAGTCAACCACTCGGAAAGGAAAAGCTGGTTTGTTCAGCGGTGCTGCTGGATGGCCAGCGTTGGGTAATAGTCTTGCGGCGAGTATAAAAGCGAATGGCATCTGGACCATACACATACAAATCACCAAACAAAGACCGCTTACAGCCGCCAAAACTCTGATTGGCTACCGGAACCGGTAAAGCTATGTTCACCCCCACCATACCTGCTAGAACATTGTCAGTAAAAAGCCTTGCGGTCTCACCATCTCGAGTAAAAATACAACTGCCGTTGCCGTACTCGTGCTGATTGACCAAAGTCATGGCCATCTCCAGAGTCTCCACCCGCACCACACACAGCACCGGCCCAAAGATTTCGTCTCGGTAAATGGACATTTCTGAGGTTACATGGTCAAAAAGACTTGGACCAAGAAAGAAGCCTCGATCAAAGCCAGGTACCGAAACTTGCCGCCCATCAACCACCAAAGTAGCTCCGGCTGCGACTCCCTCACCAATGTAGCTCTTCACTCGTGCCAGTGCCTGGTCTGATATCAGAGGCCCCATGTCATTTTCTGCATCATTACCGGGTCCAATCTTCAGCTCAGCAAGTCGTTCACGCAGACTGGCGACAGTTCGCTCGGCAGTATCCTCACCAACACAAACCACAACAGAAATAGCCATACAACGCTCACCACTGGAACCGTAAGCGGCACCTATGAGTGCGCTCACGGTGCTGCCAACGTCGGCATCAGGCATGATCACCGCATGATTCTTGGCACCTCCAAGAGCCTGAACTCGTTTTCCGCTGGCACTGGCGCGGCGATACACGGACTCAGCAATCAATGTGGACCCAACAAAACTGACAGCAGCAATCCGCTTATCTTGCAACATCAGATCAACGATTTCACGATCCCCATTGATCACACTCAGCACACCGTCGGGTAAACCAGCTTCCTGGAACAATCTCGCCAGCAGCAAGGGTGCTCCCGGATCACGTTCTGAGGGCTTCAGCAGGAAAGTATTGCCGCAGGCAATGGCCAGCGGGAACATCCATAGGGGAACCATCGCAGGAAAATTGAAAGGCGTGATACCCGCAACCAGCCCCAAAGGCTGAAATTCTGACCAACTGTCGATAGCAGATCCGGCATTTTTCGAGTGCTCGCCCTTGAGCAACTCCGAAATTCCACAGGCATAGTCCACAATCTCAATGCCTCGACTTAGCTCGCCATGAGCATCAGTGATGACTTTGCCATGTTCGGCAGTGATCAGCTGACAGATTTCAGCAGCATGCCTTACTAGTAATTCACGATAGCGAAACAGTACCTGCGCCCGTTTTTGTGGTGGAGTCTGCCGCCAGACTGGTCCAGATGCCTTGGCTGCATCAATTGCTTGTTCCAGCTCATCGGGTCCGGCCAAGGATAGATGTTTGCTGACCGCACCAGTGGCGGGATTGAACACTTCAGAATAGCGTTCAGGGCCTGCAACCTCAGTACCGTTGATAAAATGTCCCAAAATTTCCGGGCGAATGTCGTTCACCACTGCCTCAATTGATTTCATGCAAAACCTCACCCACCGCATTGATCAGACTGTCGATTTCCGCCTCGGTAGAAACAAAGGGCGGAGCAAGCTGAAGAGTGTCTGCGCCCCAACGCACATAAAAGCCCTTCTCAAAACATTTCACTCCCAGTTCAAACGGTCGGCGCAAGGGTTCATCTGGATAGTGTTCAAGGCTGATGCCTGCGGCCAGTCCATAGTTGCGAATGTCCGTTACCCGAGGACTGCCCTTTAGACCATGAACGGCAATTTCGAAGTACGGGGCCATAGCCTTTACCTGCTGTGGAATCTGTTCGTTAACCAACAAGTCAAGGGCAGCCAGCCCGGCAGCACAAGCTACAGGATGGGCTGAATAGGTATACCCATGGGGAAATTCCACCATGTAGTCTGGACCGCCTTCAAGCATGAATGTTTCATAGATATCGCCCCGCGTCACCACTGCGCCCAGAGGCAGAGAG
>JAPORB010000249.1:0-3871 GCA_026710425.1 Gammaproteobacteria bacterium | reverse complement strand
GTAATCTGCTTAGCAAGGGTCATGATGTCAGGAGTAACCCCGAACTCTTCCGCACCAGTCAGTGACCCCATGCGCCCGAAGCCGGTGATGACCTCATCAAATATCAGCAGGATATTGTATTTGTCACAAATCTCCCGCAAGCGTTCAAGATACCCTTTTGGCGGTGGCAGCACACCAGCGGTGCCCGCCACAGGCTCAACGATTACCGCCGCAATATTGGATGCATCATGCAGAAGAACCAACTGTTCCAGATCATCCGCAAGCTCTGCGCCAGAATCCGGCAGACCGCGGCTAAACCGGTTTTGCGGCAGTATGGTATGTGACATATGGTCAGCCTCTACTGTCTGGCCAAAGAGTTTGCGATTAAACCCTATCCCGCCGACACCAACACCACCATAATTCACGCCATGGTATCCCCGAATGCGTCCGATGAATCTGGACTTGCCAGGCATGCCTTTGGAACGCCAATAGCCTCGAGCCATTTTTAGGGCTGTATCCACGGTTTCAGAACCACTATCGGTAAAGAACACTTGGTCCAGTCCAGGCGGAGTCAGTTCCACCACCTTGTGCGCCAACCGAAAGCTCAGGGGATGTCCGTATTGGAAGGCTGGTGAATAGTCCAGAGTGGCGATCTGTCTGCTGACTGCATCCCTAATTTCTGCACGGCCATGTCCAAGACCACAACACCAGAGCCCAGACAATCCATCGAACACCTGGCGACCATCTGCAGTGGTATAGTAGGTACCGTCGGCAGCTGCAAACAGACGCGGCTGTTGCTTGAACTGGCGATTGCCGGTAAACGGCATCCAGTGGGCTTTCAGTTCCGCCGCTGTCAAAGGTGCACTGAATTCTGTTGTGTTTAGTTGACTATTATCCAGCATGGGTGAAATACCTGCCTTGATGATTAATCATCTGCGTTTTGTACATGGTTGATTATGCCAGAAACGGGCAAGCGTAGTGCAGCAAGCGTGAGCGGAACAGAGATGTATCCCAAATCTTGTTTCAACTCCTCAGGAACACGCAAGCCGCACCCAAAGCAGTTACAATTAGGTTTTGTCCTTGCTCTTCAGAGAGCAATGAAAATTTCGAGGGAGCGAACGTGTGAGCAACACAGACACCAGTGTTGGCAACTGCCCTCAACAATCTGATGAGGTTATAGTATGGCTGAAGACAGTGGCTACCAGCCACCCCTGGTTTGGACCCAAGATAACGAGACGAGTGGCACTTTTTCCAAAATAAACCGGCCAATGGCTGGTCCTACCTTTGAGAAAGAATTGCCAGTAGGCAAACACCCGCTGCAACTCTACTCACAAGGTACGCCTAACGGGCAGAAAGTTACGATCCTCTTGGAAGAGCTGCTTTCACTGGGACACGTTGAAGCAGAGTATGATGCGCATCTTATTCGTATCAGCGAGGGTGAACAGTTTGGCTCCGGTTTTGTGGCCATCAACCCCAACTCAAAAATTCCTGCCTTGCTGGATCGAAGCACACAACCACCGGTTCGGGTCTTCGAATCCGGTGCCATTCTGCTTTACCTTGCAGACAAGTTTGGCGCATTTATTCCCGAAGACTCCTCAGCCCGCATAGAGTGCCTGAACTGGCTGTTCTGGCAGATGGGCTCTGCTCCTTACCTTGGCGGTGGTTTTGGTCATTTTTATGTCTATGCGCCAGTCAAGATCAAATACGCCATTGACCGCTTTGCCATGGAAACCAAACGACAGTTGCATGTGCTGGATCTTCATCTGGCAGAACATGAATACATAACCGGGACTGCCTATAGTATCGCTGACATTGCTATCTGGCCCTGGTATGGTGCCGTGCAATCCGGTGCCGTTTACGATGCTGCGGAATTTCTAGATTGCGCCAGCTATACCAACATTGCACGTTGGGGGACGCAAATTGCAGAGCGGCCCGCAGTCAAACGGGGCCGTATTGTGAACCGAAATTGGGGACCAATTGATCGGCAGCTACACGAACGACATGAAGCATCCGACTTTGCACAGCGCACCCAAGACAAATTGTAGTCCGACCTTGCGCATGGAGAAAGAAAACCTCGACAAGATTGACTGAAATCGATCTGGGAAGATTCAGCACGGTCGCAGAGTATTATCTTCCTCGTCGAGCCATAATCGGCCAGTCACAGCAGCATCGGCCCTGCGTCGAATCTGCAATAAATCGAATAAATCTCCATTCTTCCCAACCAGTTGATGGGGAACACCACAATCTCTGGCAATGGCTGCATTGGTCTGCATGTGTCGATCTTCACCGTGTACCGGTATGGAAAGCCGGGGCTGCACCCAACTATATAGATCAGCCAATTCCTCCGCACACGGATGTCCAGAAGCATGCAGCGGTACAGGCGATTCGTCGGCATGGGTTACCTTTATATTACGAGCCTCAAAGGAACGAATCAGTCCATCAACCTTCTGCTCGTTACCGGGAATAGCCATGGCACTGAAGACGACACTGTCGCCAGCACTCAAGTTTATTTTTGGGTGAGTGTCACTGGCCAGCTGACTCAATGCCGCAGTTTCCTCACCTTGGCTGCCGGTAGCAATGACTAGCATTTCTTGAGGTGGCAGATACCCAAAATCATCAATATTCACCACGTTAAAGTTCTCTGTTAGGTAGCCAGCGGCTCGAGCACAATCTACCATGTTATGCATAGATCGCCCCAGTAGCCCCAGATAGCGTCCGGCAACCTGAGCGACATTGCCCAGTGTCTGCATACGGGCAATATTGCTAGCAAAACAGCTGACTACTACTCTGCCCGGTGACTGTTGCACTATCCTCAACAGATTCTCAAACAGCTCGGACTCCGACCATGAGCGACCATTTTTGGTCGCATTGGTGGAGTCACAGATCATGGCATCAATTCCATGGTCGGCCAGTGCCTGAAATTGCGTCGGCTGTATTGCGTCTCCGACAATGGGTGCCGAATCCAGTTTCCAGTCGGCAGTATGGAATGCACTTCCCACCTTGGTGCTGATCAGCAGAGCATTGGTTTCCGGCGTGCTGTGAGTGATCGGTAGCCAGTGTACTCTGAAAGGTGCCAACTCAAGCTCTTGGCCTTCACTCACGGTAATTATGGGTGCTTCCACTCTCTTTTCACTAAACTTGCGCAGTAACACATTACGCGTGAACTCTGTGGTGTAGATTGGGCACCGCAACTGATCCCAGAGATGTGCAATAGCACCTATGTGGTCTTCATGGGCATGGGTGGCAATCAAACCCACAAGAGATTCTGCGCGGTTGACAATGAATCGGGGGTCTGCCATTTCGATACGGTTACCGGTGGCAGAGTTATTGGTAGTCTTTTCAAAGGTGACACCGCAATCTACCATCAACCAACTACCGGCATGAGCATAGAGATTGAGATTCATCCCAATCTCACCACACCCGCCCAGGGGCAGAAACCAGAAGTCTTTGTGAGTGGGATACATAGGCGTATAAGATAGCAAAATTATCATGAGTTCACGTTTAGAGGTGATACGCGTCAACCAAGGCATAAGGGTCTAATTGAGCATAGCCCCATGTTTGCTTTTTTAGCAGCAATTCCCGCTAGCTCGCTTGGGCTAGTAAAATCAGGGGTCCTCGGCTGAATTAATGAAACCCTTTCGTGAACTTTGGTGCGCTTATTTGAAAGAAAAGGACACCATGAATTCCCAATAACCAGAGTGTATTCATGGGCAAAGCAAATTTAAGGCGCAATCCTAGCACACCAGGACTGATGCGGAGTGTGAGAAACAGTTTCCAGAAAATCTCTGGCCCGGTGAAGGACCGTCAGTGGGCATTGTCAGATGTTCTGATGTCTGATTGAATGTTTCTGCTACTGACACTGATGCCAATGTGTTTATCGGGTGGCTGGTGA
>JAPORB010000233.1 GCA_026710425.1 Gammaproteobacteria bacterium | reverse complement strand
ACCAGTGACGAGGCGACAGTGCAGCCCGCACGAGACGGATTCCCGGAACCGATGGGGCCTGATCCCATGACCACAAGTCAGACTTTTACGCTGACTACGGGCATTGACTCAGGCCCAGAGTTCACTGGCGGTGATGCCGATGATACTTTTATAGCGGCACCAGTGCAGGGGGCCGATCTAAATTCCGTTGATACCCTGAACGCTGATGACGAGCTTGATGGTGGTGGTGGCACCGATACCATTCGCATTCGTGGCGCAGGGGATCTCACTATTGAGGATGCGCTGGTTTCCAATATTGAGATTGCTCAAATCAGGGCCTCTGGTTCCATTGATGCCGACTTAAGCGGTTGGGATGGACTGCAATCTGTTGAGATTGCTCGTATTGGGTCGGCTGATGATCTGGAAGTCACTGTCGATGGTGCGATGGTCAAGGTTGGCGATACCCTTGGTGGCGATGTGACCATCGTTGGGGCTGGTGGCATGGTGGATATCAAAGCTGGCAAAGATTCCGATGTAGTCATCGGTTCTGGTGAACACACCGAATCGGCAATGGTCAAGGGCGGTGCCAGCGTCACGGTTGCCAAGAATGGAGCTGGCGCTCAATCCATGACTGTTACCAAAGTTGTCGTGGATGGGGTGGCCGAAGGTCAGGCAGAAGTGATAACGCCAGCAATACAGGCCGACACTTCGGGCGTGACGGAAGTGAGGGCAATAGGAGCTATCACGGGCGTAGGGGACTCGAATAATCCCGTATTCGTACTCTGGGATCCAGATGACGAAGACGATGACAACAATCTTCGAGAAGGAATCAGCGCGGAAGATAAGGCTGCTCATGCTGCGGGTGATAAAAAGTATTGGTTTGTCGCCACAACCAGTGCTGAGCAAATAGAAGTGAGCGGACTTAGTACAGGTGCCAACGTTATCCTTATCACGGACAACATCGAGAACGCACGTGGCTATGTCCCGGGCACACCGGCTGTCACTGAATCTGCGGGTCCTACAGTCATGATCCATTCCGATGCCATTGAGACCGTCCAGCTGCACAATACCAAGACCATGGCGGTCATCAAAGACGAATCGAAAACCGAAGACGGCAAGAAGGGTGCGCCCGAGTCTCTCACGGTGGCAGTGGATGACTTTGACGGTGAACTCCACCTTCAGGGCGTAGGCGCATCCAACGATGTCACCTTCAATGTGGTCAAGGATTCCGGCTTCAAACTTGCCGCCAATGCGGTCAAGACGATCAACGTTGAGGGCGATGGCAAGCTCACACTTGATGTGGACAAGCTTCCCACTGAGGCAGATCCTATGAAGGCCTCCGACACCCTGGAGAGCCTCGTTCTGTCCGGTGCTGGCAAGTTCACCATGGATGCAGACGGCCTGTCCAAGCTGAAGATGGTTGATGCCTCAGAGGCTGGCGATGTCATGTTGACCAAAGTCGGTGCCAGCCTTGAGATGTACACGGGCGGCGATGGTGCCGACCACCTCCATGTGTCGGGACACAATGCCAAGAACGGCTTGCAAGCAAATCTTGGTGCTGGCAATGACTCTTTCAGCTCCGATGCTGGCAACAGCAAGAGCCGCATTGATGGCGGCGGAGGCAGAGATACTCTGGAGCTGACCAGTGCTAAAGGTGGCACCCATGGCACAGGTGCCGCAGCGAAATCGATCTATTCGAACTTTGAGGTGCTTGATGTCGGCGGCAGTGAAACTGGAACCTATGATGTAAAAATGCTGGGTGTAGAGGATATCACTGTGAGCAAAAGCACCAAAGCGGGCGCAACGGTGACGCTGAAGAACATGGGCAGCCTTCAGGATCTGTCGATTGGCACCACCGGTAATGCAGCGACCTCGGCCACCATCGTCCATCAATTGGGTGACAGGGAGTCCGGCACCTCGAGGAATGACAGATCGGATCTTGTAGTGGAACTCAATGGTGGTAAAGATCCCGTTGGCACAGGCAAGGGCAAAGCTGCGGAGTCAGTAGCATTGACGCTCACCACTGATGAAGAGATTCGTGATCTGGTTGTTGGTTCCTACACGACTGGTACGACCACAGGCCCCGCCAATCGTCAAACCGCCGTGGACAACACGCTGACATTAGGTGACGACTCAGAAGTGCAGGAAATCATCGTTGATGGCAATGCGAAACTGACCATTACTGCTGGTGACGGCTTAAGCGAACTCAGCTACTTCGATGCTTCAGACAACACGCGCGGCGTGGTGATTGATGCTTCGGATTCGGGAGAGAGAATTGAAATGTTCGGCAGTTCCGGCGATGACGATATCACGGGCGGCGGCGGTATTGATATGTTGATGGGCGGCAGTGGCGATGACATGCTTCATGGTGGTACAGCTGGTGCTAGTGGGAACGACACGCTGATGGGCGGTGCCGGTGAGGATGTGCTGACCGGTGGTGCTGGAAATGACAACTTCGGTTTCTACGATGAATCGAGTTCCTATGTGACATTCAAGGATGATGGCACCCCACAGGGTCACGACACCATTATGGATTTCGTTTCATCTGATGATGACATCTATCTTGGAGAGGACCTGAACATAGTGGGAATAACTCGCGATGCCAACGGCACAGGTGCTCCCGATGTTGCTTTTGAAATAAATCGCTTCGACGGTACCGCCACTCCCGGTGATACTTCAGATGATGATCCTATTACCCTTGATTCACTCCAGGCTTACCTAAGGGATAACGGCAATGGATTGTTCGAGCGGAGGGATACTAACAATCAAGTCGTTCGAGACACCATCGTGGTTGTCGATGAAAATGGACGGGACGCAATCACTGAAGACCTAACGGCTGACCCACCAGTAATTGGTATGCCATTAATTGAAGCCAACAGGTGGGTGCTAATCGACGTCGATGGCGATGGTGACTGGGATTCTGGCGATATGGCGATTAGGCTGGTGGGCACAGATGCTACCACTGTCCCCGATGTGGCAACTGCTGATTTTATGAGCGACAACCTTGACGTTTAATTCTCCCTCAAACTCTGGCGGCAACAGCTGCCTCCAACCAAAACCCCTGGCTCTAGCCGGGGGTTTTGCTTTATGCGCCAAGCCCACAGCATCCTAATTCAAAGCTGACCACGTGAGTTTGAACTAACTCTTGGATGAACTGACTTTGTAATGCTATAGAGATATCGGCGCATATGGCCTTGCCGGTATAGGATGGGTTTGCTCTCCAACAATTCGGATTATGCTGTAGCGGGAGTTGGATGGGATATCCAGCCTTCAATCGGGTCAGCAGATTTTGGTATTCCAAAATTGTTGCCGTTTTGTGTATAGGCCCAAGCGGCCTGAATAGCGCAAATAAGCGCATCAAGTGTATCGGCTCCGGGGTCCTCAATCAGTGTCTCTGATGCCTCCACAGTGATGCCATATGTCTTCTTGAATTCTTTATCCTTGATGAGCTTGAGCAGGTCCGCTCTGGCCTGATATTGCTGCCGGGTTTGTTTGGCTTTTGTGTCATTTTTATAACTACAACGACCAATTAACTGTCTGACCAGAACGGCAGGGTAGGCCTCAACAATTATCCGATCCGGATCCCCCTGATGGAGCAGTGGAATAGTTGTCCCTGATTTCAGGATGCGTGGTGCCCCTTCATAAAACATCAGCCCGACAGGTGTGCCATAGAGCTTTTGCGGGCTGATTGAGCTTGTGACCACATCGGTTTTGCGTCTGTGCTCCTTATCACCATAAGGACGCTGCTTCCGGTAATCATCAAGTTCCTGTCGAAACTCTTTCCTTGTTAAACTTCCGACATGGCTGACATATTTAGCCCAATTTTGTGGCCAGCCAATTGTCTCAATAAAGAATCTGGACTGACCGAAAGGAAAGTCAATTCCTGCAACCCAAGGTCCAGATCGATTTAACGCCGCTTCGAAATCCTCGTAACTGCGCCATTCATTCAATTTGCCAGCCCGAAGATGCTTTCCTGAAAGAGAGCATTCCAGACAGGTGAGTGATTTTCTCCTGGAAGGTCGGCTGGTAAAGTCAATTCCAAAAATAAGCATTTCCATGCCCCTAATTTCATCGACAACCCTCTACTTCAGGCGTTGTCTGATGGAAATATATCGCTACTTTTTCACTGATCAGTCCATACGGTTACTTGATAGATTTGAGGTTATTTATTTGTTTTCATATATAGCAAAACCCCCGGCTAGAGCCAGGGGTTTGTTTGAGTAAGAGCGGCTAACCGCCAGATTTTAGAGTAATCAATCGCTAGCTATATCTGCCAGTTCGATAGTAGTATCACCAACGAGTCTGATGACATGGTCCGTTGACAGATCCAAATCGCCATCACCATCAATATCAATGAATATCCAAGTATGGCTGAAATCATCAGTTGCATCAATGACATCATTGTCGTTACTGTCAACACCGCGCTGATCAATTACCGCCACCGAGTGTTTAGTTACTGCACCATTAAATTCACCATCGACAGCCTCCCTGGTCTCAAAGAATCCATCAGCAAGGTCTTCAACGTCTTCTTCCGTGAGGTCACCAATAACGCTCCAATCTGCTACCTCAACAGTGGTGAGAGCAACACTTTTGATCGAACCCTGCAAACTATTATACAGAGACTCAGGCAACATAATTTCATCGGTGCCATCATCATCAAAATCCATAATGGTGTCAAACCCCTCCGCTTTACCTTCAGCGTTAAAGCTCAACTGCGAATCGGATACCGCACTGATGATGAAGTCGTCATCACCAGCACCACCAGTCAACGTGTCGCCACCAGCACCACCAGTGATTTTATCGTTTCCGCCACCGCCGATCAGTGTATCATCGCCAGCGTTGCCCTCTATTTCATCAGTGCCAGCACCGCCAGTGAGCATGTCCATGCCGCTGCCGCCTACTAATTCAAGATCGCCGAAGGGAGTACCTCCAGTCAGAAGAGCACCGTCGAACGTAACCCCACCTGAGTTACCGCTTGCATCAATCAAGTCTAGTTCTTCAAGTACATTAACAGTGGTTACGTCGCTGACTGTTATCACTAGCTTGGCATCGCCACTGATGTAAATATCCTCAATGTCTTCGCTTTCACCAGACTTCAACATCAACTCATTTTCATAGTCGGACGCGCCAGGGCGCATAGTTACCTGTTTGGTCCTTGAACCACCAACCGTGGCACTGGAGTCGACATTGAGTACTTCGATATTTTCATCGGCAGTAAGCGTCAAAGTCACTTCGCCCCCTGTGCCGGATTTAGTATCCATATCACCACCGATGGCCAGCAGATTTATATCCAGTTCACCACTGTATCGGCGCAGACCTTCTGGCATAACATGAACAATATCAGCCGAGGTCTCCATGCCCTTTGCACCGTGCACGGTGATCCCCATGCCGTCTGCGATCTTGCTCAGCGTGACCTGCCCTTCGGTGCCGCCTCTGGCAACCACGGTATCGACTCCAAGCAGGGCAATATCAAAAGTGCCAGTTCCACCGCCAACATCAAGAACCTCGAAGTTGGAGAAGATGGATGCTTTGGCATCGCCTTCCATTCCGTTGTCGGCGGGTTCCGCAGACAATTTCAGTGTGTCCCTGCCCTCGCCGCCATCAATGCGGCTGTTCTTGTTGCCGCCGCTGTCACCCTCAAAGGTGTCGTCGCCTGCACCGAGGTCGACCATGAGGCCTTTGGTGCGATGCGCCCCCATGACATCCACCGTGTCGTCGCCGCCATGCGTTTGGATGGACTCAAGCTTGCCGGTCGCACTGGTCTCCAGTTCGATCTTGTCTTTGCCAGCACCACCCATAACTGTCTCCAGTGCGGCGAGTTCGACTGTGGATTTGTCGACTTTGGATTTGTCGACTTTGGATTGGATTGTGTTGTCGCCTGAACTCATGCTTGCGTCAATCGACTTCAACTTGGACATCCCAGCTGCATTCATCATGAAATCGCCAGCACCGGACAGGACAAGTGTCTCCAGGGTGTCGGAGGCCTTCATAGGATCTGTGCCTGTTGCGGGGGGAAGCTTGTTCACATCAAGTGTGAGCTTGCCATCGCCCTCAACGTTGATCGTCTTGACCGCATTGGCGGCAAGTTTGAAGCCGGAATCCTTGACCACATTGAAGGTGACATCGTTGGATGCGCCTACGCCCTGAAGGTGGAGTTCACCGTCAAAGTCATCCACTGCCACCGTGAGAGACTCGGGCGCACCCTTCTTGCCGTCTTCGGTTTTCGATTCGTCTTTGATGACCGCCATGGTCTTGGTATTGTGCAGCTGGACGGTCTCAATGGCATCGGAATGGATATGGACGCTGGGATCGACACCAGTATTCTTCATCTCGGGTTTACCTGGTTCGTAATCCTTTGCTTCTGAGAGAGTAGCTGTCACAAGAATCTCGTCACCTTCCAACCATGCTTTTCTATTGGTCCCCTCTCCTGCGTCTTTTTGGTCTCTCAGGTAGTATGGTCTGAGTGCCAAATCGCGTGCAGTGAGTTCCGTCACGCCATCACCAGCAACATCACCTGCGCCGGGATCAGTGCTAGCAACAGTTTCATCATCATTTAAAATTACATATTGAACGCCGTCGGGGGCGGGCACTGTTGCTTCACGCACTTTTGATATGTCTTCTGGTATAGCAGGAGTACTTCCCCCCGAATTCCGGGCCACACCATCCACGACAACTTTAGTAACAGTCATGGATTGAGCGCCAGCTCCATTCTTGGCAACCGTGACGCTGGCAC
>JAPORB010000131.1 GCA_026710425.1 Gammaproteobacteria bacterium | reverse complement strand
CGGCAATCTGGGTGCCGTGATGTTGGAAAAAGTGGATCATAGAGCTGAATTAGCTAGATTTAGTCTAAACTTGAGACAGTTTCTCTAATTGATTTTCTTGCCAGTCCTGAGAATACCAAATTATTTTTGCGCAAGCCCTAAGGAGACGATTGACGATGAAAAAACTGCTTTTGATCCCATTATTATTCCTTTGCACCACAGTGTTCGCTGCGACCGATGTCAGTCCTGCCAGCAACGAAGGCGAGGTCCCATTGGAGGCAAAATCGGTTTCAACCCAACACAGCGTGGAGATCGGTGGTCGCGTCATCGAATACACCGCTACTGCCGGACTTGACATTATTCGTAACAATGATGGGGATGATATCGGCTTGTTTGGCTATACCGCCTATGTGCGCGATAGCGATGAGAGCCAAAATCGCCCGTTGCTGTTCGCATACAACGGTGGCCCCGGCTCGGCATCGATTTGGCTGCATATGGGAGTTCTTGGACCGCGGCGGATCCCAGTGGACGACCTCGAAGTGACTGGCCCACCACCCTATGGCGCAGTCAACAATGAGTTTAGCGTGCTTGATGTCGCCGATCTGGTAATGATGGATCCGGTGGGAACGGGTTATGCCACCATAGAGGGTGTGGGGCAGCCCGAGGACTTCTGGGGAGTTGATGCCGATATCGCCGTTGCGTCCCAATTCATCGTCAATTACATCACCCGCAACAATCGATGGAACTCGCCTAAATTTGTGCTCGGAGAGAGCTATGGTGGCATCCGCACTGGTGGTGTCGCCTATGAATTGCTGGCGGACTACGGTGTCGGTCTCAACGGCGTGATTCTGGTTTCCCCATTTATGGATGCGGCGGCCGCACGGGACCGTTTCGCCATTGACCTGCCACATGCGCTTTATCTGCCGACGCTGGCGGCAACCGCCTGGTATCACCATGCAATTGAAGATCGACCGGAGGATTTACTGGCGTTCATCAGTGAAGTCGAAGATTTTGCAATCAATGAATACGCACCAGCATTGATGCACGGTACTGCACTACCAGATGCGGAGCGGGCTGAGCTTATTCGCATGCTGTCTCGCTATACCGGTTTGAGCGAACAGTACTGGGAAAACTCCAATCTGCGCGTTCCTCATACGCGCTTCGTGCAGGAACTGTTGCGCAACGAAGACACCACCGTTGGCAGAATTGATTCGCGCTTCAAAGGCCGCAGCATTGACCGGGTGGCGGACAATATGCAATATGACCCCTTTGATGCCGCCGTGCATCCCGCCTATAAGGCGGGATTTATGCACTACTATAACAATGATCTGGAATTCAAAGTAGACCGCGATTATTCAGTTTCGGGTGGCATTTATGAAGCCTGGGACTGGCTGCACACTCTGCCCAGTGGCCAGGAAACACTGATTACGAACACCGCCATCGATCTCACCGAGGCGATGACACGCTACCCGCCCTTGCGCGTGCTAATCCAGCAAGGTTACTTTGATTTGGCAACGCCGCACTTCGTACTCCAATATGTGATTAATCACATGGATCTTGACCTGAGTCAACGCTCACGCATTACAGTGGAGATGTACGAGGCGGGCCATATGATGTATGTTCATCCTCCTTCGCTGGCCAAGTTTAAGCAGGATCTGTCCGACTTTATTACCGCCAACGACGGATTGGACTAAACCGGGATGCAGAGGTCACTGACCTCTGCCTGGTGCCACACAATACCACTGGCGACAGCCTGAGCTACTTGAGCAATAACCAAGCATTATGACCAAAGTTTCAGGCTTGGTGCACAAACAATCTCGTCATGAATATAGGCTTGATTAGTCAGTGATAATGCGGCAGAAAGCACCCCCCCAAGGGAGGGTTCACTGAAGCATCTAACGCTAGCGAATCGGAGCGGTTGCCTGAGATGCGCCTGACCGCCGACTCGGGCAGTGAATCATCTCTAACACTACAGGTGCGGTCTTTTGTCTGGCATCGTAGCCTAGAGAGGTCGGGGGATGGACTCACCCGAATACTGCTTATCGCTGCACACTCATACTGATTGAGTAGTATCAGTTCGGATTTTTCACATCCGGGGATGTGGGAGCAAACTGTTGCCCCGACATCAGTTCTACATGCTCCGCAAGGATATTCTCACGAAATGCGTCAGGAATTTCGTTCCACACAAACAGATCGACTCGAAAAGGCAGATCGCTCTCCTCGAATGCCTCCCGCAACTCTCCAACTTGTAACTGCTGTTTTTTGCTTGCGAATACTACAAGGTCAAGATCGGAAGCAGGTCTTGATGTCAATTTTGCGCGCGAGCCATATGCCCAAGCACTGACATTCGGAAGGTACCGCTGCAGCAACGTTAGAACGATATCACGCTCTTCGGCAGTGAGGTCAATGGGTTGATTTACCTCCATGTTTCTGTCGTCAATCTCTGATAGAGGCTGATGGCATCGTCTATGAAGTTAGGCATCAGCTGGAGACAGGTCAATGCCTTCTCTCCATCATAGTCGTGAGAGGTGCTTATTCGAGCACTCGCATACTCGAACCACTTTTGAAGCGACGAGTTAAAAAGCCCATTTTCGTTGGCCAACCTGAAAAGAGGTCTGGGACTGTTGGGTGGTTCAGCAATTCCCAGTTCTTCGGCAAGATATCGCTTGAGCACTTTCCAAAGACAGTCGTAGCAGGTTTCGAAGCGCTGTATGACGGACTCGGAAACTGCCTGGCAAATTAGCGTAGGCTGTTCAGCACCCAAACCTAGCAGATTCATATGCTGTTCCTCAAGTCGCTTGAGGGATAACTCAAATTTGCTGTAATCAATCATGTGCAGCAGAGGCTCCTGTCATACTGACACTTGCTTCACCTCAGTGCCCAACGCTTGGTAATTACCATGGTTTTCAGAAAAGCTCCCGGTAAAAATCCGGCTCACCATGTGGGCTCTGCCAGTCTTCAAATCCAGTAGCCAACGCAGTCTAAATTACAGACAATTGTTTTGGTGACAAGTCTCAACAGCCAGTAACATCTACCTGCAAATGTTCTACATAATGTTGTGACAGATCAATCATGGTGTCCCGTAGGACCAATTCTTTTGAAACTACAGCCTAGCTAAACATCAAAATCAGTGAGTTATTACTGACTATTCGTTCACATTCACAGTGATAAATGCATCATGATACAAACCACCATCATCAGCTCTGCCCCAAAGGATGTATTCACCCGGCATATCGAAAGTCATCTCCACCTGATAGATCCCGTCTTCTGGAACGGGTGGTGGCGTAAACAATGCACCCCAGGGCGAGTTGGCACTGGTGCGACTATCTTCCCAAACCTTGACCTGTGGAGGATCAAAAATGACATTGCCGGGTCCACGCCACTTATTCCAAGAGTAGTAGAGACCATTCACCTTGTCTACAGTAACTCGTGTTGGCGGTCTCATCAGGCGACGCTGCATAACCGCCTCTGGAGTTACCAGCAAAGCAGCCAGCCCGCCGCCGACAAACTGGGCGAAACGCCGCGCGTCTTCTACCACATCAGTAGGTTCGGGAAGTCCGTCATCTACGACTTCAGTATCAACAACCAGCGACTCTCCGACTCTGGCACTGCGAATTTGATCCCCGATTACCGAAACTATAGGTGGAGTATTGGCACGGGACTCCGGGCTACTGGTACCAGCACCCAGCGACCCGGTTTCTGATGCGATCACCATGTTATCCACTTGATAGTCCTGACGCAGTGTTGCGTATGCCTTGCGCTCCTGACCATTGACATTAAGGGTCCAGACCAACTCTCGATCACCCCAGTCAGCAGGAACCATGACCTCAAAAGCGAAACGATTACGGCGCGGCAGAAAATGTGTCGGTTGCCCGCGATCGGCCTCTCCAGGAGAGATATAATTATTCTCCCCCACCGGCACATCCGGAGTCTCCTCCCAGTTTTCGTTCATATACCCGAACATCATATTGAAAGTCCCATCCTCGTTCGGTCGCCAACCTTCAAAGGCGGGTTCCACATGCTGTCCATGGGTGTAGGTTTGAGCCATCAGAATCTGGGAAGCCAGAGCAGTAGTAACCGCAAATATTGTTCCCAGCCATCTGACAGTGAAAACAGTTTTTCTCATTTTACTACCCCTCCATATAGCTCAAACTTATTTTCATTTATTCTTCTTTCTGTATTTTCCATGTTGCTTGGTACATTTAACTTTTTGCCAACCAACGCACTAACAGAAATCTTCCAAACCGAGCAATCAATTGTTTTGAATCAGCAAGTGGTTGCCATAAATATCAACAATCCAAACAAGATAGAGCCTGTTTGGGACTAAACTCACCCATTAAAATGCCAGTGAGCCAAATCGAAGCACCCCGAAGAATTTGCCACTATCAACTTTGCCTTCCTGCCAGGACACAAACCTGTTCCGGCTGACTACTCGCTAAACTCAGCCCGCTCAGATTCGGAGATTTCCTTCATGCTTAGCTTGATGCGACCCCTTGCATCCATATCCAGACACTTCACGAGTACCTCTTGTCCTTCTTTCAGATAATCACCAACACTCTCAACCCGGTTCCGGGAAATCTGGGAGATATGCACCAATCCGTCCTTGCCCGGCAGGATCGTCACAAAGGCACCAAAGTCCACAATACGCGCCACCTTGCCCTTGTACAATCTGCCCACTTCGGCCTCGGCAGTAATGGCATTAACCATCTCCAGGGCTGAATCCCTGGAGTTGGCATCCTCTCCATAGATGCGCACATTACCGTCATCATCAATATCCACAGAAGCACCAGTTTCCTCGGTAATGCTGCGAATTACAGAACCGCCCTTGCCAATCACATCGCGAATCTTGTCCGGATCGATTTTCAGGGTAGCCATTGAAGGCGCATTTTTGGAGACCTCTTCCCGGGCTCGATCAATCACCTTGCTCATTTCACCCAGAATATGTTGCCGCGCCGCATGGGCCTGACCCAAGGCTATCTCCATGATCTCCTCAGTAATTCCCTGAATCTTGATGTCCATCTGCAGGGCGGTCACACCCTTTGCCGTACCGGCCACCTTGAAATCCATATCACCCAGGTGATCTTCATCGCCAAGAATGTCAGTCAGTACCGCATAACCCTTCTCTTCCTTGATCAGCCCCATGGCAATACCGGCGACCGGTGCCGAAACAGGCACTCCCGCATCCATCATCGACAGGCTACTGCCACAGACACTGGCCATGGAGCTTGAACCATTGGATTCAGTGATTTCCGATACCACGCGTATGGCATAAGGGAATACATCATCACTTGGCATTACAGCTGCCACTCCGCGACGCGCCAGTCGACCATGACCTATCTCACGACGCTTGGGACCACCCATGAAACCCGTCTCGCCCACTGAATAGGGCGGAAAATTATAGTGCAGCATGAAGGGGTCCCTTCTGGTGCCTTCAAGACCCTCCAGGAGTTGTGCCTCTCGCAGAGGGCCCAGCGTAGTTACCACCAATGCCTGGGTTTCGCCACGGGTAAACAACGCAGAACCATGAGCCATAGGCAGCACCCCAACCTCAACATGTATTGGTCGCACGGTTTTGGTATCACGACCATCTATTCGGGGATGGCCCTCTATAATCCGGTTTCGCACAGTGCGTTTTTCCAGGGCCGCAAAAGACTCTGCCACATCTCCTTCAGAAACACCGGCTCCCTCATCAGCTAGCTCGGCAAGTGCCTGCTGGCGCAGCTGATCTGTCGCATCATGGCGCTGCATTTTGTCCGAAATCTGATAAGCTTCGGTTACTCCTGCGGCAAATTTTTCTTCCAGCGCACTTTTCAGTGCTGTATTTTCGGCGGGAGGCTGCCAGTCCCAAGTCGGCTTGCCGACTTCTGCTTTCAGTTCGTTGATGGCATTAATGGCCACCTGCATTTCCTGATGGGCATACAATACAGCACCCAGCATCTGATCCTCAGTCAGCTGCTGCGCTTCCGATTCAACCATCAATACCGCCGACTGAGTACCGGCAACCACCATATCCAGCAGGGAACTCTTCAGGATTTGATGATTTGGGTTGAGGATGTAGCCCATATCGCGATCGTAACCAACTCGGGCCGCCCCAATCGGTTCAGCGAAAGGAATACCCGATATGGCCAGTGCAGCCGAGGCACCGAGCATGGCCGGAATATCCGGGTCTGTATCCTTACCACCTGAGATCACCGTGCAGATCACCTGCACTTCATTCATAAACCCTTTGGGGAACAGCGGACGAATAGGTCGGTCTATTAGGCGTGAAGTTAGAGTTTCCTTCTCGGTGGGGCGGCCCTCCCGCTTGAAAAACCCTCCGGGGATTTTACCCGCGGCATAGGTTTTTTCCTGATAGTTGACCGTGAGCGGGAAAAAATCCTGGCTAGGATTGGCCTGCTTGCGTCCTACCACGGTAGCCAGTACCTGAACATCACCCATGGTGACTACAACAGCACCAGTTGCCTGTCTTGCTATTTTTCCTGTTTCAAGCGTGATAGTCTGCTCACCGAATTGAAACGTCTTGCTTACTGGATTAAACATATTTTCTTTTCATCCTATAAACCCAAAACCTGCGCCATGCCTGTATCGGACGCAGCGTTCCAGTAATTAAATTGTGATCGCTCAAATTGTGAGACTTATCGGCGCAAACCAAGACGCTTGATAAGCGAGGCATATCGTTCAAGATTTTTCCGCTTGAGGTAGTCCAGAAGTTTCCTGCGACTGTTCACCATGCGAATAAGACCACGGCGGGAATTGTGGTCGTGGATGTGCTCTTTGAAATGATCCTGCAAATCATTAATGTTGGCGGTTAGCAAGGCAACCTGAACTTCCGGAGAACCAGTGTCGCCCTCACTCATTGCGTATTCCTTAATGATTTCTTCTTTTCTTGCTGCTGTTAAAGCCATTTTCATTTCTCCGTAATATGCAATTCAATTAAGTGCCCATCAGAGCATAAGTGATTTCCGTATCAAGCCAAAATAACCGCGCATATTTGCAGTTGCCTGGTACTTTCCATTATTACATCGCCTGTCGAGAGTGCGCTTGACCTCCTTACAGATCAATTGCGCCCGTTCACTACCAATCGCCTGGGAGCAACCTTACCATCATCATTGATGTTACCGATGCCAATAAACTGCTCTTCTTCATAAAGTCTCACCAAGCCGGAGGCCGGGAGATGCCGTACTACTACCGCCTGACCGTGTCTCACACAATCGGCAGTGACCGGAGGCAATCTGACTTCTGGCAGATTGCCTAATGCCTCGTCCATTGGAATCAAAAACCGATCCAGATTTTCAAACCCCGCATCATCCTTTGTCTGCTGCAAGGCATCGATTGTGATGCAGTACTGCTCATTAAATTCCCCGACCCTGACTCGCCGCAGTGCCACAACATGCGCTCCGCAACCCAGCTCTTGTCCCAGATCATCAGCAATAGTTCTGATATAAGTTCCCTTGCTGCAGGCAATGTCCAGTTCAAGCTCCTGATTCTTGAACGAAAGCAGGTTCAAGCTGAACACCGTAACTGTCCGCGCCTTGCGTTCCACCTCCACACCCTTGCGGGCCAGCCGATATAGCGGCACACCATCTTTTTTGATGGCAGAATACATTGAAGGCACCTGATCAATCTCGCCACGGAAACCTTCCAGTGCCTCCTGTACCGCTTTCAGCGTAATGCCTGAAGCATCTGCGCTCTCGATTACCGACCCTTCACTGTCCCCGGTGTCGGTGCGTTGTCCAAGCTTGACTCGAACCAGATACTGCTTGTCCGACTCAAGCAGAAACCCTGAAACCTTGGTAGCCTCTCCCAGGCAAAGCGGCAGTACTCCGGTGGCCAAAGGGTCCAGACTGCCTGTATGCCCTGCCTTGGCAGCTTCATACAAGGTCTTCACTTGCTGCAATGCCGCGTTTGAGGTCAGTCCTGCGGGCTTGTCCAGCAGCACAATGCCATCAATCGCTCTGCCTTTGTTTTTCCGCCCTCGTTGCATCCTGTTCTCCAGCCAATGACCAGATGCTAGATGCTAGTCCGACTGTAGTTGACGGTCAGCAGCAAGGGCATTATCAATCAAAGCCGATAAACGCTGTCCGCGCTCAATACTGCTGTCATAATGAAACCGCAATTTTGGAATAGCACGCAAACTCAGACGTCTCGCCAGCAAACTGCGCAGATATCCGGCCGCTTTGTTGAGGGCATTTACATTCTCATCAATCTGCGACTTTTCTATTTCAATCGCGGTGGTCAGTCGTACTTGGTCATCCGCCAGTTGCACCGGGCTGCCCTGCATAACCATCGATTGCATGGCGGTCACATACACATTTGCACTGGCTAGATCATTGCTGACATCCACACCCGTTACGGACACCATGCCAACTTGCGGGTCACATACCTCAAGCTGGATCAGGTGCGCAATTTCACGCTGAATCTGATCGGCGACCCGCTGCGCCCTTGGCGACATTTCCGGCATGGCTGACTATCCACTGTTCAAGGCTGATAGAACCAAACTTACAGGGTTCTGGCCACCTCGGTGGTTTCATAGACTTCTATCTTATCGCCGACCTTGACATCATTGTAGTTGCGTACACCGATGCCACATTCCATGCCATTGCGAACTTCGGTGGCATCTTCCTTAAAGCGTCGAAGTGACTCAAGCTCGCCTTCGAATATCACAATATTATCCCGCAGCACTCGAATGGGTTTGCTACGATAGACAGTGCCTTCAATCACCATGCTGCCAGCAATTTGACCAAACTTGGGTGAATTGAATACATCCCGGACTTCGGCAATACCCACCATCTCCTCGCGAAGCTCTGGTGTAAGCATACCGCTCAGAATAGTCTTGGTATCGTCGATAACATCATATATGACACTATAGTAACGAATCTGCAAACCTTCATTTTCAACAATATCGCGTGCCACTTTGTCAGCACGCACGTTAAACCCAATAATCATGGCACTGGTGGTGGCCGCCAAATGGGCATCAGTCTCTGAGATACCACCAACGCTACTGGCCACCACATTGATATCCACCTCATCATTGCCCAGTTTCTGCAATGATCCGGTGATCGCTTCCAGCGAACCACGAACATCCGCCTTGAGTATTACATTAAGAATCTTCTTCTGTTCTTTACCCAGCCCGGCAAACATGGCATCCATATTGGTATTGACCTGCTGTGCCGTATGCTGATGATCCTTGTGTCTTTTCAGTCGAAATTCGGCAACTTCACGCGCTTTCTTCTCATCTGCCACCACCACGAATTCATCGCCGGCTTCTGGTACGCCATTGAGACCGAGAATCTCCACTGGTATGGCGGGTCCGGCCTCTTTCACCGCAAGGCCATTTTCATCCACCAGTGCCCTAACACGACCATATTCGTGCCCAGCCAACACAACGTCACCACTATGCAGGGTACCGTTTTGCACCAGGACGGCAGCAACCGGCCCACGGCCCTTGTCCAGCCGTGATTCAACCACCACTCCCTGTCCAGGCATGTCGGTGTAAGCCTTCAACTCCAGCAAATCTGCCTGCAGCAGGACTGCCTCCAGCAGGTCATCAACGCCCTGTCCGGTAATTGCCGAGACTGGGATAAACTGGGTATCACCTCCCCACTCTTCTGGTATGACTTCCATTGCGGACAACTCGTTCTTAACTCGCTCCTGATCAATACCTTCCTTATCGACTTTGTTAATGGCAACCACCAAGGGCACACCAGCCGCTCTAGCGTGTTGTACCGCTTCTTCAGTTTGCGGTTTCACGCCGTCATCAGCAGCCACTACCAGTACCACCACATCAGTGGCTTTAGCCCCCCGGGATCGCATGGCAGTGAAGGCTGCATGGCCTGGTGTGTCGAGGAAACTCACCATGCCGTGACTTGTATGCACATGATAGGCACCAATATGCTGTGTAATACCACCAGCCTCACCGGAAGCGACATTGGCCTTCCTTATATAGTCCAGCAACGACGTTTTACCATGGTCTACATGGCCCATCACAGTAACCACTGGTGCCCTTGCAATTTCCTCCATGCCTTTTTCCGCAGCAATGGCATCTGCCAGGCCCTCCTCAATCGCATCTTCTGAGATGAACCTAGCCTTGTGGCCCATTTCCTCAATTAGCAGGGTTGAGGTATCCTGGTCCAATATCTGGTTGATTGTCGCCATCACCCCCATATTGAATAATACCTTGACGATTTCGGCAGACTTTACCGCCATCTTCTGTGCCAGGTCAGACACACTATTCGTTTCGCCGATGGTGATTTCCCGAATGATAAACTCGGTAGGTTTCTCAAAGGCCTGGGTCTGGGTAGTAATTTTGGTTTTGGGCTTACGGATACTGGTGCGCCGACCTCGATCGCCCATTTGGTCGAAGTCATCTCCCTCCAGCACGAAGTCATCATTGACATGAATTGTCTTGGCCTGGCGCTTGGGCGTTTGCTGTGCCTTGGCCTTGTTACGCAGATGGGTTTTCTTTTTATCACTAGGATCTTCCGCCCCATTGGCTGAAGCTTTCTTTCTGCGGGAGGAAGACGCCTTACCACGAGCGGAAGCAGGGTCGGGTGGTGCAGTATTCTGTGCAGGTGATTCACCGCTTTTCACCACAGTATCAGTTGCTGAGGTGGTTTCGGTTGGGACACTCTCTGCCGGACTAGCTTGAGTCTCGGTGGTCTTAGGCTCTGCTTGATCCAACGGTGTCGACTCAGTGGTCGGTGTCGGAGCTTCGGTAGCCACCGCGGCCACTTCCTCTTCAGTAGGAGGTGTTTCGACGCTTGAACGCTTAACGTAGGTGCGTTTTTTGCGCACCTCTACATTGACTGTCTTGGTGCGACCGGAGCTGGATGCACCCTTGAGGGTACCCAGTTTCTTTCGCCTCAGAGTTATTTTACGGGGCGCAGCTGAAGCCGCCTCTCGGTCACCATTGGTGTTGCCCAAGGTCGCCAACAAGGTTTTTCTGTCCTC
The DNA here is from genome assembly GCA_026710425.1 of Gammaproteobacteria bacterium. GTDB lineage: Bacteria > Pseudomonadota > Gammaproteobacteria > Pseudomonadales > Pseudohongiellaceae > UBA9145. Next base: position 28,110 of record JAPORB010000131.1, on the reverse strand, counting down.
GTTAGATATCAGCTCGTCGGCTTGGGTGTATGGCAACCCAGCTTCCTTGATCTCGGAAAGTAATTTCTCCACTGATCTATGGACATCAACAGCAAGGTCACTAACTGTGACTTTGGTAGATTCCCTGATCTTTACTTCTGCCATTCAATTACTCCACATCTACTGCTGTGCTTTGCTCTCTTTGGGTCGGGTCTGGTCAGTCAGCTCTGTGATTAGCTCTTTGACCCGGACTTGCTTAGTTGCGCTGCTTCTCGTTGGTTACCTGCAATTGGTTTTGATGTTCAGCATAGGCCTATGGAATTAGGCCTTGACCTCAGCTGCCGTATTTTCGTTAGCCCCATCAGCTTGTTCCGCCTCGGCCTCGGCTTCTGCAAACCAAGGTGCTCGTGCAGTCATGATGAGTGCCCCTGCTCGTTCTTCATCCATGTCCTCAATATCAATCAACTCATCAATGGATTGTTCTGCCAGCTGTTCCATATTGAGAATACCCTTCCTCGCAAGCTGCAGGGCCAGCGTGTCATCCATACCTTCCATAGCCAGCAGGTCATCCTCAATATTGGCCGATGAAATGTCTTCCTTGGAAGCGATGGCTTGAGTAAGCAAGGCATCTTTGGCACGATTCCTCAACTCATTGGCGATCTCATCATCAAAACCGCCTATGGCGAGCAATTCATCAAACGGGACATAGGCCACCTCTTCCAGAGAGGTAAAGCCTTCCTGCACCAGAAGCTCGCCCACATCATCGTCTACATCCAGCTTTTCCATGAACATCTCAATGTAGCCAATAGCCTCTTGCTGTTGCTTTTCAGCCGCTTCCTCTTCGCTCATAACATTGATGTTCCAGCCGGTTAATTCGCTGGTCAACCTAACGTTTTGCCCGTTTTGACCGATGGCCTTTCCAAGGTTTTCTTCCTCAACAGCTATATCCATGGTATGGCTGTCTTCGTCGACAATGATAGAGGCGACCTCGGCTGGTGCCATTGAGTTAATGACAAGTTGGGCCGGGTTGTCGTCCCATTCAATAATGTCAATGCGTTCGTTCGCCAGTTCATTGGAAACCACCTGTACCCGTGAACCCCGCATGCCTACGCAGGCACCAACAGGATCAATCCGTTTGTCGTTGGTGCTTACTACAATTTTTGCTCTTTCGCCAGGGTCTCGGGCAGCGGCCCTGATTTTGATTACTTCTTCGGCTATTTCGGGCACTTCAATTCTGAACAAATCGATCAACATGGCCGGAGAGGTCCGCGACAGAAACAGTTGCGGCCCTCTTTGTTCCGAATTTACATGGGTGAGCAGGGCCCTCAAACGATCACCAATACGAAAAGTATCGCGCGGAATCATCTGTTCACGAGGCAGCAAGGCTTCAGCATTATTCCCCAGGTCAACGATTATGTTGTCGCGGGTTGTTTTCTTGACAATGCCATTAACCAGTTCACCGACCCGATGCTCGTACTGGGACAGCACTATTTTACGCTCGGCTTCCCGTACTATTTGGACAATAACCTGCTTGGCCCCGTTGGCTTCAATTCGACCAAACTCAAGGTTGTCTATCTTCTCTTCGTAAGTGTCGCCAATAGACAAATCCTCGTCCTTGTCAGCAGCCTGCTCAAGGGTAAACTGGGAAGCCTCTTCAAGGTACTCTTCGTCATCCACTACAGTCCAGACACGAAAGGTTTCATACTCGCCCGTGTCACGATCCACCGAAACTCGACAATCGATTTCTTCGGTGTCGTATCGTTTTTTGGTTGCCATTGCAAGTGCCGACTCAATAGCCTCAAAAATCACACCGCGGGGAACACCTCTCTCATTCGAGACAGCATCTGCAACCATCAATATGTCCTTGCTCATCATCATCGTTCACCAACTTGTTACTATACTCAATCTGGAGTAACCCGTCTCAGCAGGTTTGTTATCGACCGTCTCAGCAGTCGTTCAGCAGCAGATTCTGTTTTCAGATAGCTGTTCCTTGCCAGCCTCTCCTCCTGCCTTTGGCCTTACTCAAGATCGACCTGCTTTCAGGCATTGAATTGATTTGCATCATCGTCATCCTCATAGATAACGTTGGCCTTATCAATGTCAGCAAAAGGTAGTGTTACCGTTTCACCATCAACGGTCATAACAATGCTGGCCTCCAATACTTCCGAAAGCAATCCGGTAAATTTTCTGCGACCCTGTATCAGGCTGCGCATCCTCACCCTCACTTTCGTTCCGGCAAACTGACTAAACTGCCCGGGTGTAAACAGTGGTCGATCCAATCCGGGTGAAGAAACCTCCAGTGTGTACTCACCTGCCGCAGGATTATCTACATCCAAAATTGCACTGATGTGGCGACTTGCCTTCTCGCAATCATCAACAGTAATTCCTTCTTCATTTTCGATGTAAATTCTAAGCACCGAAAAGCGGCCCTGTACTGCTTGCTCTATGCCCCACAGTTGCAGGCCTAAGGCCTGCACTGTGGGCTCAATCAATTTCTGAACCCTGGCTTCACTATGCTTCACAAGTCTTTATCTTCAAGCCTCTCTTTTCTCACCGGGCTTGCCTTGCAGCACTTTGTGAACTGACACAGGCCCTCGTGTTTCCCTTATTCTTGTATAAACGCCAGATACAAAAAATGGGCACAAGGCCCACTTTTTGCTTCGCAACTGGGCCACAGCAAGACCCGGTACGAATATATGTCCGACTGGGGTCTGAAGGACCTAGTTGCCCTCTTTTTCAGACCTCTGTCAAAAAAAGTGGTAGCGGGGGCAGGATTTGAACCTACGACCTTCGGGTTATGAGCCCGACGAGCTGCCAGACTGCTCCACCCCGCACCAGAACTTACTTATTCCATTATTTTATTGGATCTTTTTGCAAGAAGCAACATACATAAATCCAATTCATATCATTATATGAAAGTATTTGTATCAGAGTCAAATACTTAATTAATCGCAAAAAAAATCCGCTCTGGCATCCATCAGCTTACGGCAATGCTCAAAGAAGTCAGTGCGAAGGTATGCGGCCTCAATGCCGACCACAATGCGGGCGAGGGCGGCCTCGGTGAATTACCACAGCTGAACGGTATCTGTGCACCAGTTACAGAAGGATGACCTTATACCGTTTACGATGGCTTTTTCAGGCCTGATCGGTCAGGTGACTACACAATTTAACCTACCGAAAATTGTACCAGAATTGGGTATGATTTTATTTTTGCGCCGCTCCTAAGAAATTTAAATCTCAATATGGTTACACGGGTGACAAAGGCGGTATTCGTGATTCTTTGATTGATCAATCCTCGGCACAAGTTGATCAAGAAGAGGCAATTTTTATGTTCGGTGCTTGCGATTCATTTGCTGCCTATTTGTCGGAGAAACATTCGAAGATTAGCGATCGGTATATTTAAAAAGCGGCAGGTTATGTCATCCCCTGACAGTTTCTGGCATCCCCCGAGAAAGCGTGCACTGTGCCGAAGGCTGGAAGCAGGAAAAATTTTAATAAACTGATATTTAAAGGATAAATTATCCCACCTCCCTTTCCTGACAACGTTTTACACAACAATAAAGCTCGCTTATCTTTGATTCTAAGTGATCAAGCCGGCGCGTAACGATCAACCGCTATTTCATCCGCCTTCGAGCGCATGCGAACGACATCGTGCCATGCCTGCATTTTCAACAAGAGGTCCATGCTCACACCGAATCCCTTTTCGAGGCGCAGGGCCATCTCCGGGGACAGAGAAGATTTGCCGTTCAGCAAATCCGAGAGAGTCGACCGACGTACACCAAGCACGCGTGCTGCCTGGGAAACGCTCAGACGCAGTTCTCCAATCACCTCGTCACGAATGAAGCTTCCGGGATGGGAAGGCGTCATTGCGACTTTCAGGGGTTTATCGCTCATCAGTGGTAGTCCTCAAGGTTCAACCGCTCAATCGTTCCGTCATTTTCTTCAAACGTGATGCGCCAGTTGCCGGATACCAAAATGCTCCAGTCATCCTCGCGGTCTCCGGATAACTTGTGAATACGCCAGCCGGGCAAGGCTTGGGTCCGCAGGTCTTCCAGGCTTTCAGCCAAAACCAGAGCGGTCAAGACATTCCGAATTCGACTCGCAAGACCCTGCTTAAGCAACCGTGAAGAGTTCCGTTCAAGCAGTTCCTGCAATCCCTGATGGCGAACTGACAGGATTTCCATAAGGCAGCACTGTACGGCGATACCGGACAGAATGCAAGCCCCAACCTCGCCGACGATCAGTGCCATGGTAGTTCGCCGGTTCAAACAATGAGGCATTACATACCTTAGTATCCAATGTAGTTGACCTTGGGCACAGTTCGGGGGTGTTATTTAAACAGACTGACCAATGCCGCTAGTGCTGGGATGAGGTCTAGCCCTGCCCCACATTCTCTGCCACCCTTTTTGCCCAACACGAAAACTCAAATTCTAGCGAAACGGGTCGAAGGGGGCAACCAGTCGGATTTAGGAAAAATGCTTTGGTTATAGTAGGTTATGTCATTTCCTGACGGTTTCCAGCATCCCCCGCTCAGGCGTGTTTGGTGCCGAAGGCCGGACTTGAACCGGCACGAGCTGGGCTCACTACCCCCTCAAGATAGCGTGTCTACCAATTCCACCACTTCGGCTAATTATCTCTATTGATGCACCTTGGCAATAGCCTCACTGCTGGTCATTGACCGGCAGACTCGGCACATCAATCATGACAGGCACTTCAGCCCCGACCTCGTCTGTTCCGGATACTGCATTTTCTGGAATATCAAGCTCAACGACATCCAATGCTGGCAATTCAGGCACATCGGATTGCTCAGCGGTTACTTCTTGCAAAATGTTTTCATTAACCACTGGCATGCCTTGAGCAGGGCCTAGTCCAGATTGCATACGGGCAAAGATTGCCAACGCCAGTGAGGTAACAAAAAATAGTGTGGCAGCTACCGTAGTCGCACGCACCAGAAAATTGCCCGAGCCTGACGAACCAAAAACAGTTTGTGAGGCACCGGCACCAAATGAAGCACCTGCATCGGCCCCCTTGCCCTGTTGCAACAGCACCAAGCCAACAATAGCGATGGCTACAATGACATGAACCACAACGACCAGAGTTTCCATAATCAATTACTTACCCGCATGTTTGCAGATGGTCAAAAATTCTTTGGCGTCCAGCGAGGCACCGCCAACCAGAGCACCATCAATATCTGCTTGTCCAAACAAGGCAGCCGAGTTCGATGCCTTGACACTACCTCCGTAGATGAGCCGGGTGGCTACGGTCTGTCCTTCACTTTCCGAGGCAAGTTTACTACGCAACAAGGCATGAACTTCCTGAGCTTGTTCCGGGCTGGCACTTGCTCCGGTCCCGATTGCCCAAACCGGTTCGTAAGCAACGACTGCATTTAGTAGTGGCTTGATACCAATCCGGTCAATTATGGCGTACATCTGCTCAAGCACTACATCCTCAGTGAACCCAGCCTCGCGTTGCTCCTGCGTTTCACCAACACATAAAATTGGTGTCAGATCCGAGAAATAGGCTCTTGCAAATTTTTCAGCAACAGTCTCATTGGACTCCCCGAACAATGATCGTCTTTCTGAATGCCCGACAATGACAAAACGAATCCCAATATCAGCCAGCATGGTACTAGACACTTCACCGGTCACGGCACCAACTTCAAACGCCGATACGTTTTGTGCAGCCATGAGCAGACGCGTGTTGCTACTTCTTCGTATGACCTCGTCTATATGCAAAAAAGGGGGAGCAACGGCAACATCTATATTTTCCGGAACAGACTCCATTCCCTGTTCCAACTCCATGATCAAATCAACAGCTGTAGCCATCGACCCATGCATTTTCCAGTTTCCAACAATCAGTCTGTTGCGCATTTTGCAAAAGCCTAATCAGCCAAGACCGAACAAAAGAGAAAAACATATTACCTGATTTGGCAACGTCATGCAATATCAGGATCAGGTACTCCTGAAGCAATTCACACGTCTAAGGCACTGTCCGCCTCTGAGAGAGTAGCTTCGCATAATCTTTATTTTCTGGTCCATTAAGACAAATCAGAGAAGGGGTTTTAGGGATTATCCCTGCTTTAAGACCTGCATAAAGACCAGCACCAACCATGGTTGGTACTCAATGAAAAGTCGAAATCAAATACAGAAACCTGAGTGTGGCAATTAATCAAGCCACCCAATTTCAAGGTCACAGTCAAAACCCCGGTCAAGGAAACAGGTTGATCCTGCCTGCAACATACCAAGCACCCAAGCCGCAAGGCCGTCGGCATAAAAACAGAATTTGCTGGGCTGATAAAACTGTAGTAACCCAGAGGTGTGGATTTAGATAGCCAGAGCATTCAGAGATACGATAGACAAACCAATGGTATTTACACGGTCAATAAAGGAAAGTTGATGCGCCAACTCTGGACATTCCTCAATATCAGTGAAGAGTAACGTTCGTTCAAATATCTTTGGCAGCAAAGTGTTATATGAATTATGTTCGGATGTGGTATTCTGACTGGTTAGTCCAGCATATTTGTGTCAACGAGTATCACCTCAATCGGTTGACTTTCCCGATTTACTCCACCATGACTTCGGTATCTTCTTTGGCATGCTGATCCCGGGGAACTTATCGCACTCATATCAAATTGGTTATCTGTGTCTGGTGAACAAACTGCCGCAATACCTGTTATTCATCACCTTCGAAAAGTACTAATAACCGCCTGATTTCGTTGATAAGTCCATGGATCTGGGCAATGTTTGTAAACGCTTGCTTACTTTAAAATATGATCCAAATTAAATCATAGCCAACATTGAAGTCCGATGGCCGCCACTCTAGCTGCTACTCGCTACCTGACTGGCCACCAGTTCAGAAAGCTCGCGGGCATACTCCTCTACCTTGGAACTGTCCTCTCCTTCAACCATTACCCGCACAACCGGTTCAGTCCCGGAAGGACGCAACAGTACCCTGCCGTTGTTGCCAAGTCGTATTTCAATATCGCTTACAGCTCGTTGAACCGCAAGGTTCGAGAGGATGTCCGTCACTCCTGCCAGTTCCACATTAATCATGGTCTGCGGTAGCTTCTGCATCTTGCTGACAAGATCCGCCAATGGTTGCTCGTTGTGCACAATAGCAGCAAGTGCCTGTAATGCAGAAACAATGCCGTCACCAGTAGTATTCAAATCCAGACATATGATGTGTCCGGAAGATTCCCCGCCCAGCTTCCAGCCGCGACGTAGCATCTCCTGCATAACATAGCGATCGCCCACCTGGCTTCGGGTAAAGGAAATCCCCAGCCCCTGCAATGCCAGTTCCAGCCCAAGATTACTCATGGCCGTTCCAACCACCCCACCAAATTCCAAACCTTGGCGTTGCCGGTCCAGAGCAATGACATAGAGAATCTCATCACCATCGACGACAGTGCCCTGACGATCCACCATAATCAGCCGGTCTCCATCACCATCAAAAGCTATCCCCAGATCAGCCTGCTCGGCCTTTACAGTGTCAATCAGGGAAGCTGGCGACATGGAGCCGCTGTTCTCATTGATGTTCAGACCATCCGGAGAAACTCCAGTCGCCACCACCGTAGCACCGAGTTCCTCAAGCACGGCCGGAGCAATGTGGTAGGTTGATCCGTGGGCACAGTCCACAACGATTTTCATCCCACTAAATATGAGACTGGTGCCAACAGTGCTCTTGCAAAACTCGATATAGCGGCCCGCTGCATCAAATATTCTGGAAGCCTTGCCAATGCGATCCGGCGAAACAGTGATCAGTTTTTTATCGAGCTGTGCCTCTATAGCCAGCTCCAGGCGGTCCGGCAACTTGGTGCCATCAGCAGCGAAAAACTTGATGCCATTGTCTCTGAAAGAATTGTGGGAGGCACTAATAACAATGCCGGCTCGGGCCCGCAGCGTGCGCGTCAAATAGGCAATGGCAGGCGTTGGCATGGGACCAGTCAGCTGGATGTCCACCCCAGCCGCAGTTACCCCGGCTTCCAACACTGCCTCAAACATATAGCCGGATATGCGGGTATCCTTGCCGATGATAATGCGATTGCGGCCATTGCCCTCACTGGCAAACACGCAGCCCGCAGCCCAGCCCAACTGCAGCATGAAATCAGGTGTAACGGGGGCCTTTCCAACAACACCGCGTATGCCATCGGTGCCAAAATAACGTTTCTGCTTCACTGTCATGACAACAGCCTTCAGGAATTATAACAGGCGCAGTGTACTCTAATTGCATCCATGGTGGCAGCCACATCGTGGGCTCGAATGATTTTCGCCCCCCATTCCAGTGCCAAGCTAGCCGCCGCTACCGAGGCAGCAAGCCGACCCTCCACGGCTCTGCCAGTGACTGCTCCCAGCATGGACTTGCGGGACAACCCGGCCAGCACCGGCACTCCAATGGACATCAAGCGATCCAGATGGCGCAAGAGCCTATAATTATGGACAGTGGATTTACCGAAACCAAAGCCGGGGTCGATCACAAGTCTGTCTTTATCAATCCCAGCAGCGATGCAGCTGATAACCCGCGCCTGCAGAAAATCGGCGACCTCGGCCACCACATCCTCGTAGTGAACCTTTTGCTGCATGGTCAGTGGCTGACCTTGCATATGCATCAGACATAATCCTGCTTTGGTATCCGTGACTGCGGACAAGGCACCATTCCGGGAGAAACAGCGAATGTCATTAATCAGATGTACGCCCAAGTCAATAGCCGCTGTCATGACCTCTGGTGAGCTGGTATCCACCGAGAGGCAGACATCAAACCTGGCTCTCAACAACTCTACTATAGGCATAACCCGGTCCAACTCTTGCTGCGAGGAAACTGCCTCAGCACCCGGGCGTGTTGATTCTCCCCCTATATCCAGAATTCGGGCACCCTCTGCAAGCATCGCCTCAGCCCTACGCAGGACTTTGTTCGGATCCGGCACAAAATGCGAGGCAGACATTACCCCGAGCTGCGCACCATCGTAAAAGGAGTCAGGCGTAAGATTAAGGATGCCCATGCAGATCGGAGTCGACAAATCCAGTTGTCGATCTCCAGCAATGAGTAGTTGAGTCAAAGGTCAGGAAATGCCAGCTAAGAGGCTGGCACCCAGAGTCAGGCCTAGAGCATTTAGTCAGTGCTCGCTGGCGGGCTCGCCAATTGTGCCGGGCCCGCTGTCGGACTTCTCCAGCTCAGCCTTTGCCAATTCCGGTTCTACCTTGGTGGTGGTACCAGAACCATCTTCATCGGAGTCTGACCAGCCTGCTGGTGGCCGGGGCTTCTTGCGGTCCATGATGTCATCGATCTGATCGGAATCAATTGTTTCGTACTCCATTAGCGCATCTTTCATCAACTCCAGAACATCCCGGTTTTCATCTAGGATCTTTTCCGCCCTGACGTAACACTCATCGATAATGCGACGCACTTCCCTGTCGATAGACTTGGCGGTTTCGCTAGAGACAGATTTGGCTTGGCTGGCCGCCGAGCGACCCAGGAACACTTCACCCTCATCCTCCGAATACAACAACGGACCCAACTCTTCAGACAGACCCCATTTGGTGACCATATTGCGTGCCATCTCGGTCGCACGCTGGATATCATTGGAGGCACCTGTTGTCACACCTTCCTTGCCCAGAGTCATCTCCTCGGCGATACGACCACCATAAAGACTGCATATCTGGCTGATGATGTGTTGTCTGCTGTAGCTGTAGCGATCTTCCTCCGGCAAAAACATGGTTATGCCCAGTGCCCGACCACGGGGAATTATGCTCACCTTGTAGACCGGATCATGTTCTGGCATCAGACGACCGACTATCGCATGGCCAGCTTCATGAAAGGCAGTGTTGACACGCTCTTTCTCTGACATAACCATGGATTTGCGCTCGGCACCCATCATTATCTTATCCTTGGCCTTTTCGAACTCTTCCATGGTCACCAATCGCCTGCTAGCCCGTGCTGCAAACAGGGCGGCTTCGTTAACCAGGTTGGCCAGATCCGCACCAGAGAACCCAGGGGTCCCGCGAGCTATGACAGAAGCTTTGACCTGCTCGTCCACTGGAACTTTGCGCATATGTACTTTCAGAATCTGCTCCCGTCCACGAATGTCCGGCAAACCCACCACCACCTGCCGATCAAAGCGACCGGGGCGCAACAGGGCAGGATCCAGCACATCGGGACGGTTGGTGGCCGCCATTACAATCACGCCATCATTACCCTCAAATCCGTCCATTTCGACCAATAACTGGTTCAAAGTCTGTTCACGCTCATCATGGCCCCCGCCCAGTCCGGCACCACGATGGCGCCCTACCGCATCAATCTCATCAATGAAAATAATGCAAGGTGACTGCTTTTTTGCCTGATCGAACATGTCACGTACTCGTGAGGCACCAACACCCACGAACATTTCAACGAAATCGGAACCGGAAATGGAAAAGAACGGCACTTTAGCTTCGCCGGCAATGGCTTTTGCCAGTAGCGTCTTGCCGGTACCGGGTTGACCCACCATCAGTACCCCGCGTGGAATGCGACCGCCGAGGCGCTGAAACTTGTCCGGCTCACGAAGAAACTCTACCAGTTCCTGTACATCCTCTTTTGCCTCATCAACTCCGGCCACATCGGTGAAGGTAACCTTGATCTGGTCTTCCCCTAGCAATTTTGCCTTGCTTTTGCCGAAAGACATGGGTCCACCTCGACCGCCGGCACCCCCACCCTGCATTTGCCGCATGAAAAAGAAGAACAGTGCAATGATGATGAGAATGGGAAAACTCGCCACCAGCAACTGCGTCCAGATACTCTGTGTTTCCGGTTCGTTTGCGATAATCTCCACCCCGTTTTCAAACAGATCATTCATCAGCTGATCATCACCAATCAGCGGCATGATGGTGCGAAAACGGCTATTGTCAGTGCGCAATCCGGCAATTTTGATGCCAGCTAGCTCCACCGCAGTTACCCGACCGGCGCGTACTTCGCGTATAAATTCGGAGTAATTAATGTTGTCTTCACTAGACTGACGGTTGATGTTGTTGAAGACGGTCAACAACACGCCGGCTATAATCATCCAGAGAATCAGATTCTTTACCAGGTCACTCAATGGCTTGTCCTCAATACTTGTGATTGTAGAGTCTGTGGTGCGTGGGGACTATCTTTGCCACCCGAGACAGACCTATTCTAGCCTCTACACAGATAATTGCACTCTGAATTGCAGCAATATCGGCCCTATTCTTGCGGTTGTACAAAATGGTCATTAAGATCAGTAAGTTAATTTCCTTTCCAGCCTGAGGCTAGCAGATAGATTTCTGCTGATCTGGATCGCGATGCGCCTGGCTTTCTTATCTTGACCTTGCTGAAGCACGATCTCAACTGATGGCGGTAATTCTCCAGCCCGGCACCGTGGAACAGCTTCACAAGGAAATACGCTTGGGGCTTCAATACGGTTTTTGCCAAATCCAAGGCCAGCTCTGCCAAATAAAGGGCTTGCGGCTGATCGATCGCCTTTATACCACTTAAATTGGGGGCCATATCCGAGATTACAAGATCAGCACCTGCATCTCCCACAACGGACAGCAGCTGCATCAGAACCGCCTGTTCGGTAAAATCTCCCTGAACGAACTGGACACCTGGCAGCGGATCCATCGGCAACAGGTCGCAGGCAATAATGCGGCCCATACTACCCACTAGTTCGGCGGCCACTTGGGACCAACCACCCGGCGCAGCACCAAGATCCACTACAGTCATCCCCGGACGAAGCAATCCGTCCCGGTTATGAATTTCCTTGAGCTTGTAACTGGCTCGTGATCGATAACCCTCCAGCCTGCTGCGCTTGACCCAAGCATCATCAAAATGTTCCTTCAGCCATTGTTTGCTACTGGAAGAGCGGACCATTACACTGTTCCATCTGACATCATGGTGAGAAGAAGTGCGAAATCTTGTTGACGATTGAGAACATGCCAGAATGAATTTGAGTCGGACAGAAAAGAAACGGTTTCGTTCTATAGGTCACCAGCTTAAACCTGTCGTGATCATTGCCCAGAATGGACTAACAGAAAATGTGGTCCGGGAAATCGATCGCGCCCTAAACGACCATGAACTCATCAAGGTAAAAGTACAGGTGGCGGACAGGACCGACAAGCAAGAACTGATCAGTCAACTCTGCCAGCGACTGTCTGCTCAGGACGTGCAATCAATCGGCCACAAATTGCTGCTGTACCGGGCTGCGTTGGAACCAAATACAAAGCTGTCCAATCTGCGATACAGGCCCGCCTGAGTCCAGAGCAGTGACAGCCAGTCACAGCCGCCGGGAGACCGTTATCCGGTTCATAGTTCGTGAAACTGCCAGGCTATAGGTGCTCTACCGATTCTATTTCGTAATCAACATCCCCCGCCGGTGCATTCACGGTAACCTCATCATGTTCGTTTTTGCCCATGATGGCACGAGCGATAGGAGAACCAACAGAAATCTTGCCTGCCGGAACATCGGCCTCATCCTCCCCAACAATTCGATAAGTGACCCGTTTCTCTGTCTCCAGGTTAATCAGGCTCACAGTGGCACCAAAGATTACCCGACCGGTAGGCTGAATTTTGCTGACATCAATAATCTGAGCAGCGGCCAATTTACTTTCGATTTCAGAAATACGCCCCTCACAAAAACTCTGTTGCTCACGGGCTGCATGGTATTCCGCATTCTCTTTCAGATCACCATGCTCACGGGCCTCGGCAATTGCTGCGCTAATCCTGGGGCGGGTCACACTCTTGAGCTCATTAAGCTCTTCACGCAATCGCAGGGCACCCTGAACTGTCATTGGGATTTTTGCCATAGTCAATCCTTTCTGAAATCGGGGGTAATTTCTATTGCAGTGCCGAATGCAGGGTCTGCAGGGTATAGACAGACAGATTATTGCCGAACTCCAATGCCTCGCAGACAGCCAGTGCCCCGGCAATGGTTGTGGTGCAGAACACTCCATGTCGCAGGGCTGTGCTACGAATTGTGGCAGAGTCTGCAATTGCCTGTCTGCCCTCCGTGGTGTTAAATACCACCTGAATCTCGTCATTTTTTAGCATATCGACAATATGTGGTCTACCTTCCAGTACTTTGTTTACCCGTTGTACCGGCAGTCCCGCCTCATTGATGACCTGTGCCGTACCATGGGTTGCTACTAGCGCATAGCCTAGTTCGAACAGTCGTTTTGCCACCTCGACCACAGCCGACTTGTCCCGGTCACGAACACTAATGAAGGCATTGCCACTGGTTTTGATGCTGTCTCCAGCCCCAAGCTGTGACTTGGCATAGGCCTCGGCGAAGGTGGTGCCCACCCCCATAACCTCACCGGTGGATTTCATTTCTGGTCCCAATATAGGATCAACCCCGGGGAACTTGTTAAAAGGAAACACAGCCTCCTTCACAGCGTAAGTGTGAGGAATTACCTCGACTGTGTAATTCTGCTCAGCCAGAGATTTACCGGCCATGCAACGGGCGGCCACCTTGGCCAGCGACAGCCCAATGCATTTGGAGACAAAAGGCACAGTCCTTGAGGCTCGCGGGTTAACCTCAATGATATAGATTTCGCCATCCTGCCAGGCGAGTTGTGTATTCATCAGGCCCACCACGCCCAACTCCAATGCAATGGCTGACACTTGTTGGCGAATGCTTGTCTGCACTGATTCCGGCAAATTATACGGCGGCAAGGAACAGGCCGAATCGCCAGAGTGTATTCCTGCCTGTTCAATATGCTGCATAATGGCACCGACCACAACCTGTTTGCCATCGCTGACCAAGTCCACATCAATCTCAATGGCCGAACTAAGATAATGGTCCAGTAGCACCGGGCTTTCATTGGACTCCAGTACGGCCCGTCTCATATAGCGGGTGAGTTCCGCCTCATTATAGACGATTTCCATGGCGCGACCGCCCAGCACATAGGAAGGTCTGACCACTAGCGGATAATCAATCTTTCGGGCCTGCTCTATGCTCTCCTCAACGCTGCGAACCGTACAGTTGGGTGGCTGACGCAACTCCAGTTTTTGGATCAGCTGCTGGAAGCGTTGACGGTCCTCGGCACGATCAATGGCATCCGGCGAAGTACCCAAGATCGGTACACCGGCCTGTTCCAGACGTTTCACCAGATTAAGCGGGGTCTGGCCACCGAACTGCACGATCACACCACTGGGCTTTTCCAGTGCGGCAATCTCAATCACATCTTCAAAGGTCAGCGGCTCAAAGTACAGTCGGTCAGAAATATTGAAATCGGTGGACACTGTTTCCGGGTTACAGTTCACCATGATGGTTTCAAAGCCGTCTTCGCGCATGGCCAGTGCCGCATGCACGCAACAATAATCAAACTCAATTCCCTGACCAATCCGATTGGGACCGCCACCAAGCACTATAATCTTGTTGCGGTCGTTCGGCTTGGCTTCGCATTCCTCTTCATAGGTGGAATACATATAAGCGGTGGTTGAGACAAACTCGGCGGCACAGGTATCCACGCGTTTATACACGGGCTGTATGCCGAGTTTATGTCGTGCTTCCTGCACTTCACTCTCTGCAACCCCCAGCAACTGCGACAACCGCTGGTCGGAGAAACCTTTGCGTTTGAGAAGACGCATGGTGTGGCGATCAATTTCGGCAAGTGCGAGTTCACTGACCTTAAGTTCGTGGGCAATGAGATCCTCAATCTGGGCCAGAAACCATGGATCAATGCCACTCAGCTCATTAACAGTTTGCAAAGCCCAACCTTGACGAAAAGCCTCAGCCAGATACCAGATGCGCTGTGCTCCGGGCTCCTTGAGTTCGCGGATCAGCAGTTCTCGGGCATTGGGATCATCCTTTTCCAGGATGGGATCTAAGCCACACATACCCACTTCTAACCCTCTCAAGGCCTTATGCAGTGACTCCTGGAAAGACCGGCCAATTGACATGACCTCACCTACCGATTTCATCTGGGTGGTGATGCGGCAGTCTGCATCGGTGAATTTTTCGAAGGTGAAACGGGGAATCTTGGTGACCACATAGTCAATGGCCGGCTCAAAGGAGGCCGGGGTTACCCCTCCTGTAATCTCATTACGCAATTCGTCAAGGTTATAACCGATGGCCAGCTTGGCAGCGACACGTGCGATGGGAAAACCCGTTGCCTTTGAGGCCAGGGCCGATGAACGGGAGACCCGCGGATTCATTTCAATAACCACCAGTCGTCCGTTTTGCGGATTCACCGCGAACTGCACATTGGAGCCTCCCGTTTCCACTCCAATTTCGCGCAACACCGCAATTGCCGCATTGCGCATCAGTTGGTATTCCTTGTCGGTCAGAGTCTGGGTAGGTGCCACAGTAATGGAATCACCGGTATGCACTCCCATAGCATCAAAGTTCTCAATGGCACACACAATAATG
Organism: Gammaproteobacteria bacterium; assembly: GCA_026710425.1. Classification (GTDB taxonomy): domain Bacteria; phylum Pseudomonadota; class Gammaproteobacteria; order Pseudomonadales; family Pseudohongiellaceae; genus UBA9145. Next base: position 12,776 of record JAPORB010000131.1, on the reverse strand, counting down.
CAGTTGTCATTACTGTCCCGCACCACTTCCAGCTCATATTCCTTCCATCCAATCAGGGACTCGTCAATCAGCAGTTCATTAGTCGGAGACCACTCAAGACCGCGGGCACAGATCTCGTCGAATTCCTCTTTGTTGTAAGCAATGCCGCCGCCAGAGCCGCCAAGTGTGAAGGAAGGGCGAATGATGCAGGGAAAACCGATCTCCTCCAGTGCGAGATGAGCTTCTTCCATATTATGAGCCATAACATGCCGCGGAGTCTCCAGACCAATTTTCACCATAGCATTGTCAAACAGCTCGCGATCCTCGGCCTTGTCAATCGCCTCACATTTGGCACCGATTAGTTCCACACCATATTTTTCTAGAATCCCAAGACGATTCAGATCCAATGCACAGTTGAGAGCAGTCTGGCCGCCCATGGTTGGCAATATGGCATCCGGCTTTTCCTTAGCAATAATTTTTTCGACAATCTCCCATTTCACTGGCTCTATGTAGGTAGCGTCAGCCATGGTCGGATCTGTCATGATGGTGGCTGGGTTTGAGTTTACGAGGATCACTCTGAAACCCTCTTCCCGCAATGCCTGACAAGCTTGAGCCCCGGAGTAATCGAACTCACAAGCCTGACCGATCACAATAGGGCCGGCACCAATAATCAGTATGCTTTCAATGTCAGTTCTGCGCGGCATGGCTGAATAGGTCTTTTTAGGCAGCGGTCTGCATCAGTTCGATAAAATGATCAAACAGGGGTGCCATGTCATGGGGACCTGGACTGGCTTCGGGATGTCCCTGGAAGGCAAACGCTGGGTGATCCAGGCACTCAATACCCTGTAGCGAGCCATCAAATAGTGATTTGTGGGTGGCCCTCAGGTTAGCGGGCAGGGTTTCTGCATCCACTGCAAAACCATGGTTCTGGCTGGTAATCATGACCGTTCCATCTTTCAGGTTTTGTACCGGATGGTTCGCACCATGATGCCCCAGTTGCATCTTGATTGTTTGTGCACCACAGGCCAGTGCCAGCAGCTGGCAACCCAGGCAGATTCCATACAGGGGAACCTGCTGGGCCAGAAACTCTCGTATGGCGGCAATGGCGTAATCACAGGGTTCCGGGTCACCCGGACCATTTGACAAGAATATACCGTCAGGTTGCATGGTAAGCACTTCGGTGGCGGGAGTTTGCGCGGGCACTACAGTCACCTTGCAACCGTGCGCCACCAGCAGGCGTAGTATGTTGCGTTTCAAGCCAAAGTCATAGGCAACCACCCTGAACTTTGGAGCTACACCGAAGGTATAACCGGTCTCCAGCGACCACACACTGTCTTGCCACTCGTAGGTTTCACTGACCGATACCTCTTTCGCCAGATCCATTCCTTTCAACCCAGGGAAGTCCTTGGCAAGAGCTATTGCGCTGGCCTCTTCATTCGCAGCAACCTGCTTTCCACCGGATGCGACTATGGCTCCATTCAGCGGTCCTTGGTCTCGAAGTAGCCGGGTGAGCCTGCGGGTATCAATTTCCGCAATGGCGACTACATTTCTGCTTTTGAGAAAAGAATCTAGGGACTGCTGAGTCCGGTAATTGCTGGCCAGCAGTGGCAAATCCCGAATCACAAGACCTGAGGCCCAGACCTTTAATGACTCATTGTCGTCCTGATTGGTGCCGGTATTGCCAATGTGCGGATAGGTCAGGGTAATGATCTGTCTGGCATAGGAGGGGTCAGTCAGGATTTCCTGATAGCCGGTCATTGATGTATTGAAAACCACCTCCCCACTTGCGCTACCTTCTGCCCCAATGGAGATGCCATTAAAAACACTGCCATCCTCGAGAGCCAATATTGCTGCTTTAGACACTTTTGCTCCTGTGTGGTACTAATTTTGCTGTATTCGAGTCTTGGACCTTACTACTGACAGGGTGGTGCTTGCCAGCAGGTTTGTTCGGGCGCAAAAAAGCGGAGGAAGAGATCTTCGCTCCGCTTTTCAAACAAATCTCACAGTCTGTGTTGTCTCAACATCCAGCATATTGGAGATGAATGGTAGATTAATGGTTTCGGCTTTGCAAATTCTGATAAGGCTGAAAGCACAACGAGAAGTGGTGGTTGAGATAGGAAAGGCTAGACTGAGGTTGATTTGGGCCCAACTCATGGAGGTTGCCTCAGGTGCAACCGGTAACGGCCTCTTCTCTCAGCAATGCTTATCATAAGATTGATGAGCGGCTGTTTCTATCCTTGCATGGCGAGATATTCAAGCAGGGAAGGGATGCGAATAGTTCCGAGGGAGGGACTACCTGCTGTTCGCCGTTTATGGCATGTTCAAACAAGCCCCTCAGAAAATAGGTACGACGAAAGGAGAATAGAAGAACTATCAAGACGGCAACATCTGAGGGGCTTGGTAAAATAGCAGTATACAGATTGCCTCTTCGGACAGCCCGCTGCCCCTATGGTAATGGCGGCAGACCAGGCTCCTTGAGAAACTCATTGTACCTTGCGGTCGACTCCTTTATATCTCTCTCGATTACAACCAGTTCTGTATGGGTGGCTGAAAGATCAATCGGCTCCTCTGGCTTGGCCGTGCTGACATAGCGCGTGATATTCAGGTTATAGTCGTTTGTCTTTATCACGTCCATACTCACGCGACGGGCATAACGCTCAACGCTATTCGGGCGCTGCTTATAGGTTTCGATGATTTTTTCGATATGTTCGTCTAACAGATGGTTCTACCGTTTCCCTTTATCGAAGTGCTCGCAAGCATTGATGAATAGTAGATCGTCGGGCTTTTTGCACTTTTTTAGCACGAGAATGCAAACCGGGATGCCAGTGGAATAAAACAACTTCGCAGGGAGGCCAATGATTGTGTCAATGCTTCCGTCATTAAGCAGCTTGCGACGAATCTTTGCTTCGGCACCGCCCCTGAACAGCACACCATGGGGCAGAATAATAGCCATAACACCATCGTCCTTGAGGTAATGAAAGCCATGTAGCAAAAACGAAAAGTCCGCCGCTGACTTCGGAGCCAGTCCATAGTTCTTGAATCGCATGTCCTCGCCAAGGGCTTCGGTAGGTTTCCACTTGAAGCTGAATGGGGGATTGGCGACCACGGCATCAAACTTTGGCTTTCTGGTCGGATTAGTCTCTCGAAGTTTCGGCCATTCGTTTTTAACGTATCACCGTGGTGAATTTCGAATGGGGTATCTTTTACCCCATGAAGGAGCATATTCATGCGCGCAAGGTTGTATGTAGTAATGTTATTTTCCTGACCATAAATTTTGCCTATGCCTTCTGCTCCCATGCGGTTTCGCACGTTGAGCAGCAGCGAACCCGAGCCGCAGGCAAAATCCAATACGCTGGCATGGTGCCTCTTCTCACCAGTTTTGGGCTCCTGGCTGTCCAGTGTGACAATAGCGGAGAGGATGTTTGAAATCTGCTGTGGTGTATAGAACTCACCCGCCTTTTTGCCCGACCCCGCCGCGAACTGGCCAATGAAGTACTCATAGGCATCGCCCAGAGCATCAGTGGAAAATTCCTCAAGTCCCTCGACAATTTTGGTGATAATCGAACAGAGCTTGTTGTTTCTCTTTACATATGTCTTGCCGAGCTTTTCGGAACCTAGACTGATTTTCGAGAATAGCATTGAGAAAGTGCTATGAAATAACTCGTTTTCGATATACTTGAGGCCTGCCTGCAGTGTTTTAAGCAGTTCGCCGTCTTGGATACGGGCCATATGCGCTATGCTGGCCCAGATGTATTCTGGACGAATGACATAACGAACCTTAAGCCGCATCTGCTCCTCAAATATGGTTATGTCTCTGAGATTTTGTTCATACCAAATTGAAAGGGGGGAATGATCACCGTTTCCATCTGTGTTTCATTTAGGGTAGTCACGTTTGAGCTCTTACTTTGCAGCTTTCTCGTAATTATCCGAAAGATAGCGAAGAAACAGGAAGGCGAGCATATAATCGCGGAAGTGATCCGCATTCATTGCTCCGCGCAGTCCATTGGCGATGGCCCAGAGTGTGTCACCAAGCTTTTGTTGTGTATTTTTTTCACTCATGATGAATTAGATCTCAATCCTCCTCATTTATTTTGTATTCCATTGCCATTAATTCTTTTGCAGGAATACGCATTAATTTTCCATTTTCAACGACTACGAGTGCGGTATTAGTTTTAATCGCAGTTTCCCTAGCCACTTGGGCTGACTTATGTAAAGCCCGCATTACAGCTTCTAATTCTAATGGCACTGCATCAGGACCATGTTTCATATAACTGCCCCCATTCCAATAGTTTGGGAGTTTTACTAGAGTTGTCAATTTTTGCCCAATAATCAACAACATTCTTATAACGGTTCTGAAAATAATCCAGACCTTGATGAAAACGTCTTCGTATCACATCCTCAGGAATGGCATGTCCACCTTGTCGGATACGATCAGTCACGCGAAATATTGCAGTTTCTTCATCGGGTAGACTGAGAAACAAAAGCATAATTCTATAGCCATTGCTGAATATGTCGTAAATAAGCAAGCCCCGATAGGGTGGTCTCAAATGCAAAACTTTCTCCGCTTCGTACGCACTCATCTATTTCCTTTAGCATTATACGCCCCGCCTTAATGGCCGCAGTTTCAGGGGAAAATAGTGATAAACCGGCAGCAATTAAATCTGCATTTATGAAGCGTTGCAGTTTCAACTCTCCAAGAAGGTAATTTTTAGCAAAAGTGGTTTTACCTGCTCCGTTCGGTCCTGCGATAATATAGATTTGGGGTGTCAATGTCACTCCTAAATTTCTTGAAAAAGTTGTTGCATTAGTCCTTGTTTAAGTTGTTGCAAGCATACTATTTTGCGACTTTGGGCAATTATCATATCATCAAGCGTGGCTAAGCTATTTGCAATTTTTTCCTACACAGCCCTGATTGGTCGGAGAGTAGGAATTTGCTTTATCTCTACCTCCCTATTTCAAGGAAGGTTGAACCAGATGCACGCCTTACAAGTAATTGGCTATGCTACTGAATCCAATAGTACCAAAATATACTGGATTCAAGGTTAGAAACAATTAGAGATTGAAACCCTTGATTTGTGGCACAAAGGACTTCGGCTATACCAACATCACCAATAGTGGCTCTAGTTGTAATCAAAATAGTTACTACTGGCAGCAATTCAGCAGCAGATTTTTTAGCTCAGGATTGGCGAAAAAATCAATTTAATGCGGTAAAGCTCTCAAATAATCACCAAAGGAAGGGATGGGAAATTTATAATAATCCGGCAAACTTTTCGAATCCATCAATACACCGGCATGCAAGGCATCAGTCATGAACTCATCAATGGATTGACCCTTTTCAGATCGGAATACCTTTGTAAGGTCATTAATCTCATTCCAACCCAGAAGTCCGTTCTTTTCTCCTGCTGCCAAAGCCAGTTTCTTGAACACCCACGCTCGTCCCGGGCATGTCTCAAGTCGAGATATATAGTATTGCTTTTTCCTTTCCCTGCCCAGGTGGAGTGCCTGTGACAGAAGATCTGGCTGGATGCAACTCCCATTTTCATGAATGATCTCTCCCGCAGAAACCGTAACAGAGTTGATATGCTGAGGCCATCCCTGAGATAGTTTTGCTAATTCATTCACCCAAACATCCCAATCTCGAACGTTGAAATCATAAACATCAAAAACACTCTGTATCGCACTTCTAGCGTCCTCATGTGACAGGGTATCCAGATCGACTACACGTTCTCTTGGTAACCTGGAAAGACCGCATAGACTCAAGATCTGTTTTGTATCACTCAAACCGAAAAAAGCGGCTATAAGCGATAGTCCCTTGATTCCATGATGCAGGCAACTCACCACGGATTTAGCCGACTTGGAAACTGGTATATTCTGAGCTTCATCAACAAAAAAAACCAGATTAAAGTTTTCTAAGGAGGGTATAGCATCACGGAAAGCTGTCTCGGCGCGGATTTGTTGCGCAGACTCCGTGCTTGATGACTTTCTTTGATTGGTGATCCCCACCACCCCGAGATTCACAGTCACGTCAAAATTCTCCGAGGAAGTGACTAACGACTCAGCGGATGCTTTAAGCTTCCCCGTTCTGCTGGACTCATGACGAGGAAAAGCTTTCGATAGCCGTTTAATCTCTTGATTGGTTTCTACCACTATGATTTTGATGACATCAGGCACTGAATCTAGAATTGTTGCCTTAATGGAAACGGCTACTCAAGGATCATCGGGCGTTGAATGTTGGCGTATGGCCTCCATGCATTCCAGCATGAGCGCAGTCTTGCCAGCACCGGGAGCCCCCAGAAAAATCATGGTGCCACCGCCAACTTCTCGATCAGCAAAATTATTAACGGCATTCTGAAAAACTTGGTATTCCAGATCACGACCACGGAAAAAAGGTTCACGTCCAACCTCAGCACGATCAGTCCTTTTCAACCATTGCCCAAGCGGCAAAGGGTCAGCTGGAATGGGTTTGGGAAATGGTATTTTGCTCATTGACATGCAGACTCAGAAACGACTCATTTTGAAACTGTGAGCATTATAACAATTTCTAATCCGGCTAACTCACTAATAATAAGGGCTTAAAGACAGTCCTCTCAAAACGATGGGACACTAGTAAGATTAAATATGTGGCGAGTCAGAACATGACTTGGCCAAATAGGCGACCTGCCAAATATTGCTGGCAACATGGATAGTCAGTCACCGCCCGAACCCGCCGCTGGCGAAAATTCCGGTATGCTAATCTGAGCAAGCCGTTCCCGGCTGAAAGGCACTTCCTTAAACAGCACAGGGTAGTAAGCGCGACGAATCTTTTCATGGTAGCGGCGCACCTGATCTTCAAAGGTAAGGCTGGCCTCAAGGTTGGTAGCCGCCAATGCCTCTAACTGTCGCTGAATTGCCACCGCTGGCGATATCCAGGCTAATCTTGCAGTCAACCGATCACGAGCCAACATGGTGTTGCGGTAACTATCAGCCAGTTCGGCTACCGTTTCGTCACCAACTTGCTGAAAAGCGTAGTACCATTTCCAGTGCCACACTCCAGTGATCGGTGGTGAGTCAGCCCATTCCGGATGCGAGGCATAAAAGGCATCCATGGTATCCGCAATGGGCAGGTCCCAAGCATCATTCACCGCCTCTCTTTGCACCAGAGAGACTTCTGGTCCCTTGGTGCCTGATACAGTCTGCTCAATAGCGACTTTGCCGATTACAGGAATCGCCAGTGTCAGCAACACCCAGATACCGAAGCCCATGGCAGCCACAGTCTCTGAACGAAGCGACGGTCGGGATGCGACCAGCAACACTAGTGCTGTCCATAGAATAAGCTGCACCAACACGGCCAGGCTGCTACCTATCGCAGCTCTGAGGGCAGTTCCCTCCAACAGCATCCCGAACCACAGCGGTATCAACGCAGCGAGCAGAATTCCAAGCAATCGTAACAATACCCGAGGCCACCACAGAAGCCGGGCCTTCTGAGCAGTCACTCGAAGCAGATTCAAACGACCATTCTCCCGTTCGGTTGCGAACAGGTCGTAGAAGACAAATAGCACAATTAGGGGCATTAGATAGGCGGCAACAAAGGCAAAATCAAAGCGACCTGTCAGGCCCAGCTCAGGATTGGCACTGTCGGTCTCGTAAATCTGTCCTTCGATAGCGAGCGCACGAATGCGCATCATAGTTGGGTTCAGATCACGCTGGCCAATGGCGGCAAAAGCAAGATCAGACGGTGGGTTCCAAACTGCATGAAAGGCATCATAGGCGGCACCACCGTAATCAATAGCTAAGGTGCGTTTGTAAGCCCGCTCCTCGGTATCAAGCTGGATAAGCTCAGCAATCTTTTGTTGCTCTTTGGCCACATAGCCAAGCCCAAGTGCCACACTGATGCCGGAAAGAGTAAACAACAGAAAAAATGCGCCGAGTATTGCCCTGCTTTTCAGCAGAAAGGCAAACTCCTGCTGAAGTCTGAAACTCCAGTTCATGGCAGCATACGCTTGGCGGAAAACAGCAGTAGTGCAACAGCTGCCAAAAGCCACAGAACTAGAGTCAAACCTGTACTTGCACTCGACTGCCAGCGCTGAGAGTGCGCCAGCGGTTGTAATTCAAATACGGGCATTTCTGACCAGTTCGAAGCATCAAGCCTGGTGCGCAGACCAGATTCGGCATCCTGATTCCGGGCCAAGTCATCGGCCAGAGTCATTCCAGTCATTTGCAGACGATTAAAGCTCTGCACCATGTTATGCCGATAATCCTCCGCCGCCCGCAAGAAATGATGATGATCCTGTAATGCCGTGCCAGTCAATGCCATGGAAAAAGCTCGAATGGCAATTAACGGAGACAGCAGGGAGAAGCTGTCTATGACCTGCTTTTGTTCTAGTTCCACTGCCATTCGCTCTTCGGCGAATCGGTTCAGCACTTCCGTGTCAGCATCCTCGGCACGCAAGGCCACAAAGCCTCGGTAATTAAACGGAAGGGCCTCAATTCTTTCCACACCATACTCCTCCAGAGTACGCGATCGCAAATCATCAAACGCGGAATCCTCAATATTGTGGCCGTCTCCCTCGGATCGCATAGCCTCTGCAATCCGCAGATTGGTTTCGGTTTGGCTAAGCGATGGAATGACTTCGTTCGCAGTGGTGCTGGAAATCCGTGGCATAAGCACTATGGATACCATCCACAGAGCCAGTAACAGGGAGAGTGATTGAGCAGAGGTTCGAACCAGTGCCGAAACACTCACAATTACCAGAACCCAAAAAGCAAGATAGACAAAATATGCCAATAACAGAATGGGCAGTGACTGACGAAAGTCAAAATCATCATTGTCGGTGGCAATCAAACCAAGAAGCAGTAGTGGCAACAGTGCTAGTAATGTCGGCAACCCCAAAGCTAGTGACTTACCCAATAGCAGGCTGCCCTTGCCTGTACCCTGACCTATCAACTGATACAGCGTATTGTTTTCCTTTTCGCGAGTGACACTGGCGAAGCCACAGAGTATTAGCAACAGAGGAGCAAGCGATTGCAGGACAAATGCAGGCGAGAAATTACCGAACCGCGCCAGTAGACCAGTTTCCCTAGCGGCAGCGAAAGTGGCTGTGTTTTGCCTATGTCCCTCAAGAAAAATCGTTGTTCCAACCATGGAATCAATACCAGGATCAATGACGGCTAAAGGTGAGGCCGGACGGTAAACGTAGTGCCCGTAATGCACCATACGATGGGGATGACGATCAGGCTGCGCTTGAAAGATCGCATCGGAATCCGCCTGTTGTTTCAGCCGCTCCTGTGTTCTCAGCGATATTTCGGCATTGGAGACTACAGTCGCACACACTGACACCAGCAACAGCAGCAACAGCACAGTCCAAGCCATCTTTGACCGGCACCAGTAACGAAGTTCATCACTAGCAATGAGAAAAACGGAACGCATCAGGCTGCCTGTTGTTGTAAAAACAAATCCCTTACAGCTGTAATGTCGACAACATCATCTTGATCAGCCTCAAACTCGTCAACGAGCATGCCCGCTTTCAACAGCCCAACCCGATGAGCAACCTTGCAGGCACCGTAAAGATCATGTGTGACCATGAGAATGGTCACATCCTGATTAGACAGGTTATCAATGATCTTGTGAAAATCCTCAACAGCAGCCGGATCAAGACCGGAAGTGGGCTCGTCCAGCAGCAGTACCGGTGTTTTACGCAGCAGAGCAAGCGCAATAGCGGTTTTCTGGCGCATGCCCTTGGAGTAGGACTTTAGGGGTTGATTCCAGCTGTCGCGAGGTAGATTAACTGACCCAAGAGCGACGTCAAGTGCCTGTGACTCTGGACGGGACTGGCAAAGGGACAGAAAGTAGGTCAGATTTTCAATGGCGTTTAGATGGTCATAAAGGGCCGCACTCTCCGGCAGATAAGCGATCCGGCTTCTCACCTCCGCAGGGTGCCTTGTGGCTGACTTACCCAAAACTTCAGCTATGCCACCACTCGGCTCAAGCAGTCCCATGAAGGTCAGCAGGGTGGTCGACTTGCCCGCACCATTACCGCCAAGCAGGGCATACACTTCACCCTGCTTGACCTGAAAAGACATACCCGACAACACAGTCTTGCTACCACGAACCACCATGAGGTCGGTTGCGTTAAGAACAATGGTGTTCATACGATTATGATTTCAATGCCCGCATATTAAAAGCAAGATTGATTCAGCTATCTCCTAGAATTGGTAGGAAGCTGTAAAACGCCATCGGGTAGGTGCACCCGGTTCAACCCAGACATCTGCATAAGAATTGGTGTAAAACTCTTCGTCGAACACATTGTCCACATCAACACGCAGGGTAAGTCCTTCCGACAATGCCACCTGGCCAAACAGGCGGGCTGTTGTATAACTTGGCAGCATAAATGGGAATCCGGTAAAGCCAGCCCGTTCATCGGTATGCAGAAAACCGCCTCCGATTTGCGCTGGCAGCCCATTGAACTGAAAGTCCTTGCTTGCCTGAATATTGAGTTGATTCTCTGGCGAGTTGATCAACGAGTCTCCAGCCTCAATCAAAACTCCCCAGTCTGCTTCAAGATTATTAGTAGTGTATTCCGCATTGGTGTAGGCATAGGAGAACCAGAAATTGAAACCGCTATCTGTACTGAAGTTGGCATCCAACTCCACTCCGCGACTGCGAGCTTCCCCTGCTGGAAGGGAGAAGAAACCTGCTGCTACTGCCTCTGGACGATCGTCATTCACCAAGATATTGCTTTGGTCAACCCGAAAGGCCGCTAAGGTAAGAGCACCTGTAACGCCACTGGCAAAATTCATCATGTCCCATTTAAATCCAACTTCGGCGGATTCCGTCAGGTTGGGATCAAACTGATTACCCTGAAAATCGGATCCGCTCTGTTGACGAAATCCTTCGCCATAGGAAGCAAACAAGCTCAAACTATCATTCACCAGATACACCGCACCCAGTTGAGGTGATACGCGTGAATCAGAAGCTGTGACTGTTGTCGCCGGGTTGGCCCGCAAGTTGGTCAGATCCTGTTCGAAATCATCCCAGCGCAGGCCTAAGCGGATTTGAAATCGGTCGGTGATGTCGATCTGATCCTGGATGTAGATTCCTGTGCCGCTGAGATTTTCTACACGGTTAGTATTCGGCCCAGGTACCGGTTGCGGGGACTGACCATAGACAGGATTGAATAGGTCCAAAAGCAGATAGGCATCTGGATCAAGTGCATTGATATCGCCGTTTGGTCCAAACCAGCCAGGGCGATAGCGGAGAATAAACATACGATTATCAAAATCGTCGTGGTCAGCACCAAACAATATCCGATGACGCAGTGAACCTGTTTCGAATTCTCCAGCCAACTCGGCACGTAAAACGGTGTAATCCGAGTTGAAATCCCTGTAGCGGAAGAATCGGGACAGTGTTCTGCCATCCAGAAAGTAAGTCTGGCGGCCTCCAAAATTAGATTCAGAGGCATTGCCGCTGAAAGAGGTATCACGATACCCGAGTCCAGCAAGCAAGCTCCAGTTTTCCGAAAAATTATGCTGAAATTCCAGTTGATGGCCAAAAACATCAGTCTCTATCGGTCCATCCCCAGGCTCACCAGCAAAGGTTTCGCGTGGCGAAAAACCAAACTCAGGTGCATATACGACTCCGCGGTCGAAGGGAATCTCTTGCTGAGTTAATTCCATCTCATAGGTCAAGCTGGTCTGGTCAGAGATATCCCAGGTTACAGAAGGATAAAAGCCAAGACGCTGGATCTCGACTGTTTCCCTAAAACTTTCTGAATCTTCATAGAAGCCTACCAAGCGAATCCCGACCTGATCATTGACTCCAGCTGTGGTTTGCACATCTCCTTCAAGGCGGAGTTGATTCCAGCTTCCAAGAGTGGTGCGGAAGTCGCCAGCAGTTTCGAACTGTGGACGCTTGGTAATGAGATTGACAGTTCCACCAGGTTCCCCTCGTCCAAACAATGCACCGCGCGGACCCTTCAGCACTTCCACCGACTCAATTCCGACGATGTCCCGAGGGCCACCAAAGCCACGGCCAGCATTGAACCCATTGACCAGGAATGCACTCGGAAGATTGATATCCCCGGAGAATCCCCGAACCGAAAAGCTGTTCCACAATCCGCCAAAATTATTCTGACGAGCAACTGACGCAGACAGATCCAGCGCGTCATTCAAATTAAGCGCGCCAATCTCGCGCAACAGCTCACTATCAATTAGTTGCACAGAAGTCGGATTCTCTAGTTCATCGAAATTACCCTGATAGGCCCGTCGTTGGCCCATGACGAAGATTGATTCGATTTCTTCGCTTGCGTTTTGCTGGGCCAGAGCAACCTTTGGTACGAGGGTAATAAGCGTAAAACCAGACGCGAGCAGGCAGAACTGTAGTAATCGGCTAGTCCAGAGCCCAACTTTCACAGGTATAGAAATCAGGTCGGTACTGGCCTTTTGGTCCGACCGCGTGTTTTCTAAAACAAAGCTGACGTCTAAAGATGACAATCCAACTCCCTTTGGTAATGCGGTATCCATTGTTATCTCTCTCCTATTTTGCCTTTAATTTTTATTGATTTAGTGCGTGATTGTGAGCCGGATAGTCAAGCCTAGTCGCAATCTGGAGGCAGACTATACAGAAATCACCATTAAATTGTTACTATATAACGTTTCAATATGTAACAGAATCAGCATGCTCCTGGAAACAAACTAAAGTACCGGTGGCATGAGAAAGTGATACCGAGACCAAATCCTGGGCAGGCAATGAACAGCTTCTGAGTGCAGGATCTTTACTGCACAACAAGCTCATGCAAAGGCAATTTATTAGTCAAGTGAAT
>JAPORB010000027.1 GCA_026710425.1 Gammaproteobacteria bacterium | reverse complement strand
AGCGTAATTCATTCAATGATCGAGTTGGTCGTCATGAACATTTCGGTCAATTGCGCCAAATGATAACCGGGACATACTACACGCCATACAAGCCGGTCTCCGATTACCCGACCATCTCAGATTATGCCTGCTGTCCCTCAAAATTGGCAAATCCGGTCACCTCCCGAATATTTCCATGTCGCTATATCGATTCTACTCATCAAGATGCGGCCTGGGTGGCTTCAGTCAATAACAACGATATGAATAATGACGTACAATTTTGCAGCACCAACCTACTAGTGACCATTCAGTTTACAGAAATTGAAGGACATGCGCTTTAACCCTGAAGCGGGATTCGTTTCGCCAGCCTTATGGTCGCCTTGAAAAACGACCACTGTACAACTGGACACTATGCGTGTTCTAAAACCGGACACATTATTTGTTCTCTACAAATCAGGACTTTCCGTTGAGTTTGACTCATAAATCAGGTATAGAAGACCCAACTCGATTTTTCTACCACGATAATGAGCCTGAATATCAAGAACGACGAGACTTGCCGACTCGCTGACAATTTGGCGCGAATGACCGGCGAGACCAAGACTGGTGCCATCACAGTTGCATTGCGCGAACGCATTGAACGTGAGCACCGCCGACTTGGGGCCGATGCCCATTTGCGGGAGATGCGCGCCATCGCGAAACGCTGCTCCCGGCTCATGGGCCCGGGTACGCCCTCCATCGACCACGGCGATATGCTGTACGATGAGCGAGGCTTACCCAAATGATCGTGGATAGTTCCGCGATACTGGCAATTCTGAACGGCGAGCCGGATGCCGAGTTGTATGACGAGAAAATCGCGCTAGCTGAAAACTGCCGTATTTCCGCGGCCAACTTGCTGGAAACTGCGATTGTCACCGAGAGTCGAGGCGGTCTGGATGCGGGCAACGAGCTTGACTTGTTCCTTGAGAACGCGGATATCGAAGTCGCACCAGTCACTTCCAGTCAGGTTTCAACCGCAGACGCGCCTGGCGTCGTTTCGGCAAAAGCAGACATCGAGCCGCACTGAATTTTGGTGATTGCTTCGCCTATGCGCTGTCGGCAACAACCGGTGAGCCATTGTTGTTTAAGGGCGATGACTTCGTCCACACTGACGTCAACGCTGCCCTGCCGTTGTCCGAATCCTGATGCGCCGAAACTGCACAAGCAATTGACTGTGATGGGCCTGAATCGGCAAGTGTTTAAAAAGATGATGGGAATCGAGGAAGAGGAAGCCTGAGCGGCGACGGAAGATGAGACAGGAGAAGATAGCCCTCGCCCAACTTGAGTCCTTCCTGATCAAGGCCGCCGATATTTTGCGCGGCAAGATGGACGCCTCGGAATTAAAGGAGTTCATCTTCGGCATGTCGTTCCTGAAGCGACTCTCCAACGAATTCGAACGCAAGCGCGAGCAACTCCGTAATGAGGACTACGCGTACCTCAAGGACCAGCCGGACTTCGTCGCTGAACTGCTTGAGGACAAAACGTCCTACGGCGAGACATTCTTTGTTCCAGCAAGAGCTCGCTGGCATGAGTCTTGGCCAGTCGATAACGGCGACCTCGTGCTGGCCATGAAGGATCTGAAGTCTATCACTAGCCCATTCGTAACACGTTGAGCGATTCGATGTCTAGTGCCCGGCATGAAAGTCGGGGTACGCCATTTTGGTGAAAAAACGCTTGATTGGTTCAAGGAGGCTTCCGGGTCAGGCAAGTAAACGCTACGGGATTGGCTCGTCAGCTGTACGAACGCACGAACTGGCTCAATCAGTGTGGAGAGCCATGCCTGGCCCAGATGCGCAAGATTCTGTCCACATTGGCCGCGGTCTCGATTGAGCTGGTCCTGAAGGCGGATACCCGGACTAGGTCTTCCATGATGCATTGCTGGCATCCGCAGGGAGTCCCCCGGCATCCCGGGCAGGCCTTGAAGTACTGGGTAGTGAGCGAATTGATCGTTGATGCTGACAAGTTGCCACAGACCCGCGTGGTCTCGGTATGCGACCGGGAGGGTGATATCTGGGAGATGTTTGAACGGCAGCATCCGCTGGCGGACCAGGCGGGTTTGTTGGTGCGCAACCATGGTTCACGGCATCATAAGGTGGTGCGTGAGGATGGTGCGGCCGCATCTTGAGTCGATTGAACCGATGGCGGAGAAGAAGGTCATCATCGGCGCACAGGGTGGAAACCGGGCGCGTGAAGGTAGAACGGCGGCGGTGTCCCTGCGTATTGCCTGCATACAGATCTGAGGTCACCACAGAACAGGAAGCAAGGGACATGCAGCCCTGACCTGCCGGTCATCGCCCTGTCAATAAAAGAGGATCACCCGCCCGCTAACATTGATTCTCCATTGAACTGGTTGTTGATTTGTACGGAAGGTGGGGCTGATGCTGAGAACGCCTTGCGTATCTGCAAGTGGTATGAAACCCGTTGGGGTATTAAAGAATACTTCAGAGTGTTAAAAAGTGGTTGCAAGATAAAGCAACGACAGTATAAAAAAGATTCAAAATCCCACGTATAATCCGATTAATTGGATTAGTGTGCTGAATTCAGTTCACTGTGCATCAATGTGTAAATTAAATCCGCAGTTACTCCCTTTGATTGATACTCGATTCGCATGGCTCGGCCGCTTTTATGAGACGCTGCAATTCCTCCAGAAAGTCGGGGTCATATTTCTCATCCACATGATTTGAATTCCACAGCCCAGACTGTTGAACCTTTTCACGATTACTCGATTGTCCCAGCCAGTCTCTGGATGGCGGATCAATTGCCTTGTTTTGATAATTGCTCAGCAGTGCGATGGCATTGCGCTCGATATAGCCACGAAGGCTTTCGGGGCCCGGCGCATCCAGGACGGGCAACCACAATATTTCCATAGCTCCAATCATTTTGCTCACGGTCTGTTCCAGCGGATGTTCCATTTCTTTCACTGCTTCTCTCTTTAGATTTAATTTTTCAGCGGCTTTTCTCATGTCCCCACCAATGCCCCAGGTGGGTTTATCAAGTTTATCTCGTGATATCAATGCCTGTCCTACCAACAGGCGGAAGATTGATCCCCTGTGGTTACCGCCGCCAGTACGCTGGACTCCCCGGTGTTGTGAAAGTCGCTTCCAAAGAGTGGCCTTCGAACCCTCCTTGAGTGCATGTGTACCAACCCGAACCACTCTTAGACCAGTGCCGGCACGTGTGCGATTTTCTCCCGGTTCAAAGAAAAAATAGACTCCGCGCTGTGGCCAATTCTGCTGGCTGCTACAGTCCTGCATTATTCGCTTGCATCCCAACCTCTGCTGCAGGTTGCCGAGAATGGCATAAAACTTCATCAGATCATCGAGTCGACGCATGTTGTCCAGGTCTTTCAAGCACTGTAATTGCTCCCCGATTCGCATGCCCCGCAGAGGGATATCGACAATCAGACCATTATCGCGAATCCTGTCGACCAGAAATTCCCGATAACGCGCACCTGCCAGTACCACCACTCGATCAAATCCTGAAAGTTCCGGTTGCAGCTGGTGCAGCACTTTATCTGCCCAAGCCCGACGCTCTGTCTTTTTCATCGAATTTAAGGTTTTTTCATAGGGGTTTATCACCGCTTCGGGAGAAACCAACCCATGCTCAGCCGAGAGAATGAACCATTTCTCACTGGCCTTTTCCACATAGCTTCGAGCCTTGATGAACCAGGCAGACTTGTAAAGATCTCTTGCCGCCGCCGGCTCACACGCCTTTCGGGCGACACACGAAACGAGATAAATGCTTTTCATGATCTTGAAACCGGAGCGATTAATCTACCAATGCCATTATTCATCTACTCAACCGTGGAAGCAGCCATCTGAATCTCATGGACGGGGATACACCAATGGCGTGCAATAGCGGGGTACACGCTACGCAGATATTAGCAACCATGTGCTTCATAAGTCACCTTCATACGGCTGCAATGCGATCATTTCACCCTGGGCAAGACGGCAGTGAAGTCGCAGCCCCTGTGGTCCCGCTTTTTCCGCTCATCAAACAACCACAGACCGGCTACGCGAGTCAACGGATTCTCGCACCAGGTGCCTGGTCCTGTGCGGTTCAAGTGATGCGCATGCCTGGTGCTGCGCCGGCATGCGGCTCTAGCAGCCAGATATCCTGGCCGCCGGGACCCGCAGCCAGCACCATGCCCTCCGACACACCAAACTTCATCTTGCGTGGCTTGAGATTGGCGACCACGACAGTCAGCTTGCCGATCAGCTGCTCCGGCGCATAGACTGATTTGATGCCGGAAAATACATTGCGGGTTATCGACTCACCATTGCTGTCCTTTCCCAGATCCAGTGTCAGCTGCAGCAGCTTGTCCGCTCCCTCAACCTGGTTGGCATTGACGATTCTGGCTACTCGCAGATCAACCTTGATAAAATCATCAAATGCAATTTCAGCCTCAAAACCGTTGGCATCGGTTGCTGCCGATTCTGCCTTGCTGGCTTCCTGCTGCTGGGTGTATTCCTGACGGGTTGTATTGATCATGGCTTCCACATTTGCGCCCTCCACCCGGGTGATCAGTGGGCTGAATTTGTTGATGGTGTGATCTGTCAGTATCGAGTCAGAACTGCTCCAGGTCAGTGGCTCGATATTGAGAAATTGTTCGGCTTTTTCCGCCAGTGTCGGCAGCACCGGTTTAAGATAACACAGCAGCAGTCGAAAAGCGTTGATGCCGGTGCTGCAAATGGCCTGCAATTCACTGGACTGTTTGTCGGCTTTGGCAATGACCCAGGGTTGCCGATCATTGATGTACTGATTGGCCTGGTCGGCTGCTGCCATGATAAGGCGTATGGCCTTGCCATAATCCCTGTCCTCGTAGTGTTGTGCCACGCTGGGCTTGATTTGCTGCATGCCAGCCAGCAAGCCCAAATTATCAGGATTGCTGGCCAATCTGCCATCAAAACCTTTGTTAATAAATCCCGAGCAGCGACTGGCAATATTGACTAGTTTGCCAACCAAATCGGAATTGACCCGCTGCACAAAGTCATCCAAATTCAAATCCAGATCATCCACACCAGAAGACAATTTCGCCGCCAGGTAGTAGCGCAGATATTCAGGATCCAGATGGTCAAGGTAGGTTCGCGCATTGATGAAAGTACCGCGTGACTTAGACATCTTGGTACCGTCAACCGTCAAAAAGCCATGGACAAATACCGCGCTGGGCGTTCTGTAGCCAGCACTGCTCAGCACAGCGGGCCAGAACAAGGTATGGAAATTGACGATGTCTTTGCCAATAAAATGGTAAAGTTCCGCTGTGGATTTAGGATGCCAGTAGCTGTCAAAATCAATGCCCTTCCGCTGGCAGTAATGTTGAAAGCTGGCCATATATCCTATGGGTGCATCCACCCACACATAGAAAAATTTTCCCGGAGCATCGGGTATCTCGAAACCGAAGTAGGGCGCATCGCGACTGATATCCCATTGTTGCAGTTCATCGTCCAGCCATTCGCTGACCTTGTTGGCTACCTGCTGTTGCAGAGTACCACTGCGAATCCATGCCTTGAGCATGTTGGAGAATACAGGTAGATCGAAAAAAAAATGTTCCGACGCTTTTTCAATTGGTATGGCACCGGAAATGGCTGAGCGGGGATCAATAAGTTCTGATGGACTATAAGTGGAACCACAAACTTCACAATTATCTCCATACTGATCCGGGGCCCCACATTTGGGGCAAGTCCCCCTTATGTAACGATCGGCTAGAAACAGTTGCTTCTCTGGATCAAAGAGCTGGGTGATGGTGCGGCGCTTGATGTGGCCATTTGCTTCAAGCTGCTGGAAGATGCCTTCGGAAAATTGCCGGTTTTCTTCGGAATGGGTTGTGTAATAGTTGTCGAATGCGATAAGAAAATCGGCAAAGTCAGCCTGATGTTGCTGATTCGTACGCGTGATGAGTTGCTCTGGGGTAATTCCCTGATCGTTTGCACTGATCATGATAGCAGTACCATGGGCATCATCAGCACAAACATAGATACAGTCATGACCGCGCATTTTTTGAAAACGTACCCAGATATCGGTCTGGATAACTTCCATCAGGTGACCAAGATGAATGGCACCATTGGCATAAGGCAATGCACTGGTAACCAGAATTTGGCGTTTCACGACAACTGATTGTCTGTATCAAACAAGGAAGGGAGAGTTGTAATTGTTAGTAGGGGGCTCAAATAGTTAGATTTCGACCATATCGAAATCTTCTTTGCCCACCCCACAGTCCGGGCAGTTCCAGTCGTCCGGTATATCGTTCCATGCGGTACCCGGGGCGATGCCCTCCTCAGGAAGGCCCAACTCCTCATCGTAGATGAAACCGCAGATCATGCATTGCCATTTTTTCACGCCCAAAGTCCTTTCAATTATCTGGTCAAAATAAAGCTAATATTTTACTCCACTCGTTGGAAAAAAGATATTTTGGAAATGTTCGGCGTATTTTTGGCCTTATGACTAACTCTAAATCCTATACACACTTGGCTTTATATTTGCCACTTGGAACTATCAGAAAATTGGCCCTGACTCTTACAATCCCATAAATTCTCAAGCCCCAAAGATCTATCAGGTCTGATTCAGCCCTTTTCTTTGCAACAGAGCTTGGGAGTGTCTAATGCCTATAGGTTATTCTGCAAACAATAGTCATCGGATTAGAAGGCCTTACCTGCAATCAATCTCTTGCTCTTATTTGAAAACATTCCTGCAGCTGGAAAAATAGCCAGGGGATAGGTGAGGCATTTGCGCTGTTCCAGAGACATTGATTTATAAGGGCTCCCAGACACCTCAAAAAATATTTTACCCCAAAAAGAACCGATTTAGCCCTCTTTTTGACCCTCACCCACCATTTTCTCGATTTTTTGCCCCAACACACCACTCGTTGCGCGCAGACAGCTGCAGTTGACCCACATCGGCCAATTGTCATGCCCAGTGCGTGCCAGTCTTCACGCAGATTTTCATGAAAAACTCCTCATGATTCCTTGACAGCTGCCGATCTTTCTTATACTATACCGAACAGTACGTAACTTGAACAACCCTCGGCAGATATCCCAATGAAACACCCCAACACCCCAACACCCCAACACCCCAACACCCCAACACCCCAACACCCCAACACCCCAACACCCCAACACCCCAACACCCCAACACCC
>JAPORB010000107.1 GCA_026710425.1 Gammaproteobacteria bacterium | reverse complement strand
AGATTGGTTTCCAGCATCATGATTTTGATCACATCAGCCACTGAATCAAGGAGGGTAGCCTCAATGGGGATAGCTACCCAGGGATTATCAGGCGTTGAATGCTGACGCACAGCCTCCATGCACTCAAGCTTAAATGCTGTTTTTCCCGCACCCGGAGCACCCTGAAATATCATGGTGCCGCCGCCAACGTCTCCATCAGCAAAATTATTGATGGCATCCTGAAAAACTTCATATTCAAGATCACGACCACGAAAAAAAGACTCTCGTCCAACCTCGGCACGATCAGTTCTTTTTAGCCAATTCTTAAATAGTTGAGGTTTGGCTGGTAATGGTTTAGAAAATGGCATTTTGCTCATTGATTTGTAGACTCAAAAAATAATTCACTTTGAAAACTGTGTGCATCATAACAATTTCCAATTCGTCTAACCTTCAATACCAACATCCTCAAAATAAAAGATAATCCTGATAACGCTGTATTTCTCGCTTGATACAATTACGAGCTATTCATATTTTGTAGCGCAGTTACCGCCAGAGAATTCTTGGTACAACAGTTTTCGTAGTATCAGCTTTTGGCCTACCCAATAACTTCAAGCACTATTTCACCTCGCCGAATCCAGTTGATACCAATTCCAAGCACCTTGTGGCCCATGGAATGTAGTAGCTTGGAGTAGCATTCAAGCTGAGGCCGATAGTGTATAAATGTATGCTCCGGGTCATCAATCTGGTCAGATTTATGATCAATGATCCATACTCCTTTTGCTGTTTGCAGAATCAAGTCAGCGGTTCCGGAAACAACCGATCCATTGTCATCAAGCCCTAGCAAAGGTAGTTCCCGATGTGACGTTGATGTAGCAAAACGGTCAGTGATCCAGTTTTCAAAGCCAGCTACGGAATCGGCAATTTCTATAGCGACCTGATGGTTCAGGTCGACACCTGTAATTTCGCTTAAGTCGTCAACCAGACCATGCCTGGCACCAAGAATTTCAAAACAGCGATGTAAAAAACTTCCCAGTTCGGTACCAGTCAACCCAATATCAATTTCCAGACCCGAATGATATTTCACAGTTTCCAAAGTCTGATTGGATTCTATTTCCTTGTCCACCATGGCAGGTAACGCGGACGGTATCACACTGTCAGGCTGGTGCTCTGTAGGAACCTCTCGATGTTTGAGTGCTCTGCGAGCTATACCCATCAAAGTACCATGACTGTCACCCGCATTATGATTTTGTTCTGTAGGCACAACTCTGCTGCCACCAACTAGGCTTGGACATTGAAAGAATGAATCTCCCACAATTACCATGCAGTAGTCGGTCTCTGGATTTTTCTTATTGTCTTGCTTGTCCCTGGCATCCTGCTTATGATCAGAAGCCTCCTCTTCATCTGTCTCCTCTTGATCAGTGTTGCCTTGATGATTGTCCAAGACCGAGATAAATCTGGACAATTGCGCCCAATACGTTAATTTTTTTTTGCTTTTTTCCATATATTCCGGCCATTCAAGAATCAATTTTTCACTGGCCCTCGTCAACGCTACATAAAGCAAGCGCTTGGCTTCCAGCTCGGCATTAAAATTAAGATCTTCTAAAAATCTTTGATTAGATTCAGGAGCAGCGAATTTAGGAGAATATTCAATGCGAGCATTATCCAGTAAGCGTGACAGATCATCGAATGAGTTGTAACCAAGAGACAAGTTAGGCAACCTCGCCGCACATGGCTGCTCCAGTCCGCCAACGAAGACCACAGGCCATTCTCGACCTTTGGAACTGTGCCAGGAAGTGAGTTGAATGGCATCCTCTTCAATTACACGAGGCTGGGGCTGATTATTCGTATCTGACTGCTTGGTCTTGGCATCCAACCAAGCGAGAAAGCTTTGGATACCACAGCCATGATAGCCACCACTCGCCAGAGCCTCGCGATTCGCCTGCATAAATCCACCAGCCTCAGCCTGCAAGCGCAACAGATTAGCCCGCATCTGATCAGCATCCGGCCAGTTAGCAATAAGATCGAAAAGGTGCAATGCTGCGATCACATCAGCCAGCAGGGCAAAGATGGTTCGATCTTGCGTGCGATCCGTTATTCCGTCGAGACGCCCCAGCACTGGATCTATTATTCTGCCATCTTTCAACAACTGCTCCAAGGCAGTTTTTAGCTCGCACTGCCCCAGTTCGGTAACCGACAGGTATAATGCAGCATGGCGATCCTGCGGGTTGGCTACATAAGCCAGTGCCTGACAGGTTAGTTGCACAATGCGAGACTCATACCAGCCCCCTTCCTGCAGCACAACCTGCATTCCCCTGCTTCGCAAGACATCGGCAGTCTGAACAAGTATTTTGCGGGTTGGGCAAAGCACAGCAATATCTCCACCTCGCAGTCTGCGTCTTTTCCCCGTGCGTCGGTCGTTGATTAGTTGCTTGGAATCATTCAACATATTCTCTATTCTGATCGCAAACGCTTGTGCACGAATCACATGCTGTTTTCCCTTTCCCCTAGTATGAAAACTAATGATTTCCAGCGGGGACTGCGTACTCTGTTTACCATGCGGTTCCAGCCTGTCATATCCCTCCTCAAACAGCCCGATACCTACTGCATTGATAAAATCCATTAGGTCCGGCTGAGATCGCCAGTTGCCAGACAACGGAGCTATCTGTTGATGATGCTGATCGATTAGAGTCTTGAACAGACGCGGATCTGCTCCCTGAAATCCCATGATTGCCTGCTTCAGATCTCCCACAGCGAGGGTAGGCACTTCGGCCTCCTTGAGCTGCCAGAGCAACGCAAACTGCAGCGGGTTGGTATCTTGAAACTCATCCACTACTAGGCAGTCAAGACGCTCGGCCAGGGTTTTTCTTACTTCCGGTCGTTTGGTCAGAATTTGCCCGGCCATGGCTATCATGTCGCTATAATCCACCAAACCGGCTTCCCGTTTAGCTTTGGAATAATGCTCCAGTACTTCCTTACCTGCGGCAATCAGCGCGCGGACATGCCTTACAGCCTGCTCCAAGGGGCCCGGGTGGTTCGGTAATTCATCCGTGCTGGATTTAACTTTATAGGTCAAAGCATCATAAGTCTTTGGAAGTTGACAGCCTCGCACAGACCCCCGCAGGTCTCGCAGTGCCTGCCACAATGCCCAATCATGCTTCACTGCGGTGATGTCTGTCATGGACTTGAGATTCTTATAATCTCGGTTCAATTCACTTATGGCCGTATTGCTACTGCCATAATCTGCAGCGAGATTATTCGGGAATTCATCAAGCAGTTCACACACAGCAGTGTACACACTGTCGTTCAATGCCTTAGCTTTTTTTACCGGACCGTATCGGTCACGAATCCATTCAGTCGCTTGATCCGTGTAAGAGTTATCATCTCCAGATCTGCCCGCTGCACGTAAGACATTAATCATTTTCAGCAGGTCATCGCGAAAAACTTGCTCCGGTGTTCTACCACCAACAAAATCATACTTATAACCAAAGCGACCTAGATTGGCAGTAATTTCGTCAACTTTGTTGGTACGTGCCAATGCAAGCCGGATTAGCGTATTCTCCTCATCCTCATTCAACAGTCGTGGCCTTGGCGAAAGGCCTTCATCAAAGGCAAATTCTGTCAGCACTCGCAAACCTAACCCATGGATTGTGGAGATATAGGCCTGGTCCAGTTTGAGGGCCTCTTCGAGTCGGCCCAGTTTGTGTAGGCTTGATCTGATACGCTCGGCCAATTCGGCCGCTGCCGCCTCGGTAAAGGTGACAGCCAGAATCCGCTCTGAGGCAACTAGACCATTGGTAACCCAGTTCCCCAGCCGTTGCTGGATGGTATAGGTTTTACCCGATCCGGCACCGGCAGGAATGATGGTAAGGGGCGGCAGTGTTATGGTATCCATAATCCGTCATCCGGTATGCAAAACATGGATATCAAGGGACTGTTATCCATGGCGTATGGTGTTAGGCTGCCAAACTTCTGAAAAAATTCACTCTCCCATGGTCTGTTCAGTACCAACTTGCCCTGCCGAGCCTGCTTCAAACGCAATTTGATCAAGGTCGATGCACTTGTTTCCATGGTAAAGTCGGCAAGACGTTCCTGCCATGGTGATTTAAGCATTTCTTCGTACATTTTTTCCGGTAGTGCCGATCTGGGAATGGTCTCCCAGCCGGGGATACCTGAGATATCCAGAAATTTTGTGTAGGCAGCCAGGGCAGTCTGGTCGTTAGCCATGAAATACAGCACACCTGTTTTTTCTGCATCTTTTAACCGCTGACGCAACGGCTCGTTGGCTTCATCCTTCAGACCTTCTGTTTGCAGCATGATGCGGTACAAATCAAGTTGGCTGTCAAAACCGTTCTGCATTCGCCCTCTGCGACCACCGGAGCTAGCCTTCTTGTAATCGACCACCAGCAACTCGCCACCCGGCAGGCCCAGCACACAATCAGCTTGACCATGAATTGGAATCGAGTCGCGATCTTCCTCAATTGTCAGCCATCCCTTAAGCCAAACTTCAGTTGCCAGAATTTCAGCTCGCAGCGTTATCAGCATGTTGCCCCAGGCAAGTGCTGCTGTGCTTATGCTTGCGGCCAGTTGTTTTTGCTCGACCTGCCACTGCGCCGAGCGCAGGTAAGGTGCATGCTCGCTGATAGCTGAGTCCAGTAACCTAGGGATGCAACCGATAATTTGTTCCCGATCCGGCACTGGCTGGCCTGCCTGGAAAAGTGTTTCAAACACCTTGTGGGTCAGGGTGCCAAGAATCAAAGCATCCGGGCTTTCCGGTTGCCAAATCGTTGGTTCAGCATTTAGCCGCCGCAGTAACCAGGCCAGACGGGAGACCATGAGTGTTTCCAGCGAGCTGGGGGATTCGGGTTTCTGATTACCGGATTCGTCCACACGTAGTCCCAGCAGATCACAGTCAAATTCCATATCGGTGGCGGTAATTTCCCGCGGCGGCTGCACCTCACAGCATTCGACGCTTGGCAGGAAGTTCATTTGCTGGCGATCGCTATCTACATCAATCTCAAGGACTAGAGAGTCCGCTGTATCGATATTTCTGAACAGTTGTGCCATAAAAATCAGCCAATTAGACGGAACCAATGTCCCACCCATGGCATCCATGCGCGGAATCATGAAGTTGACAAACTCACTTACCGCACCCAGCTGGCGTTGAAATCGTTCCCGTTCCAATCTGCCATTCTTATCAGGCCCACTGACCGGTAGACCAGCCTGCTGCAACGCCAGTAAATCTTCGGCCACAAACACCGAAGATACCTTGGTGACTCTAGGATAATGGCCACCGCAAAATCCAAGCACAATAAGGAATCGCACTGGTCGCCAGGGCTCATGTCCTTCTTGCCAAACGGTTACTCCATCCTGGTTAAATTCTGTCTTACCCCCGGTGATGATGTTGCCGGGGGCTGATAGCCGTCTGAGCACCGACCAGTCCAGGGTTGATTGCGTCTTAAGTGTGTTGCACAGGGTGTTTGCCATACTTCGGGCCTGATAGAGATGAAATTCATCTCCTACCATCAGATCTACAAATGAGCGGATCGCCTTTGCCAGTGAGCCCGGGGTATCATCGCTTCCACGCAACAGTTCCAGCATTTGACGGTCGGCTGCATTCGCCCAGTGCGGTGAGCGCAGCTTATAGTTGCCATCCATAATGGCCTGAGCCATGGTGGCTCCATTCTCATCGGACCAAGGCATCAAGGGAGAGGAAAGGCAAACTGCCATTGCCATGGCGGGATAAGGTTTTTGCCGACAGTACAGAAAATGAAATAGGGCTTCATACCCCAGGTTGCGTTGCCAGTGGTCCACCGGCAAGCCGGAGAGGGGCAGACCGGCAGTGGTAAAAGCATCTCCGACTGCCAGCGCATATTCGAATGACTCAGGTATCAAAAGTCCAATCTCGGCGGGTATGACATCCGACCTCCTAGACAAAATCTGCTGCACCATGCCAGCTGCTACTTCTGCCTCCTCCAGATAATCACGGACTCCTGTCCATTGCACAGTGTTATCCGTTTCCAGTTGGTCTTGCTGGTCATCTGCCTTTGGAGTAAATAGGTGCTGCTGCAAGTAGGCTAGAGCGTTAGGTAACTCAATCACAGTATCGGATGCAGTACTTGCACTGGAGCGACTGCCGATGACAGGCACATCACCATTGTTTGAACGCAGGTTCCGCAGGAAGGCAAGCAGATCGGGATCAGGAGCGACACCGGCATCGTCATTAAGCTTTTCAATTAGAGCTTGTTGCCAGAGCGTTAAGGCTGGGAAATCCTCTATTTGGGCAATGACTAACTTGCGGATTGCACGATCTGAATCTGCCGAAATCAGCTGTTGTAGAACTTTGAGTTCGCCGGGAAGAGTGTCCTCGAGTGCCAGCAGTAGATGCTGGATATCCTTTATGCGTTTGCCAAGCCGCTCAGGCAAAGATTCCAGTGGAGGAAGGACAATTGGTCTAGAGCTTTCAGCAGTGGTGCTGGTGCTCAGGTTGAGGCTGGTAGCACTGACGACGAGAGAAAGAGCTCCTTCGACCTCGGCGGCCGTATCGACAGGCGATACGCCAAAGCTGTTAAACCAGAATGCCTCTGGCAAACTGCCCAGTGCTTCATGAAAACGGTTATTCCAGTCGTCAGAATGGGGCAGAATCAGGTAGTCAGTGCAGGCCTGCTCTATCAGCTCCGGCCAGGTTCCCACAAGCACTCCCATACGTGTGGATTGCTTGGCCAGCTGTCGACGCAACCTGCGTGAACAGCTGCTATCGGGAGTCAACAAGAAGTGAACGGGCGATTGCATCACTTAGTTTTTATCTGTACAGGGTTATTGTCCGAAGAAAATGACCAGATCAATGAGTTTTTGTTTCGGTAATCCGATAAGACTTGACCAATTCTGCTAATCTTCTGTCCTACTAACTAATGACTTTTGTATAAAATATTGGTTCAGTGACCCAAAACTTTTACTTGGTTATTGGTTCTTGTGTCAGTTGATGCAGTTACCTTTACCAATGTCTTTTTACCCCCCGGACTGAAGTACTGTACCAAGTAGCAGGCAATGGGTACGTACCTTAAACATTTCGACATGCACCTTGCTCTGAATTACCTCAACCTGATAACTCATTTGTCAGCAATTCCCGCTAAAGAGTCGTCAGTGGGTTTGTGCCTATGATTTGAGGATAATCT
>JAPORB010000213.1 GCA_026710425.1 Gammaproteobacteria bacterium | reverse complement strand
GACATCATTCTGGCTGAGATTATCCTCAAATCATAGGCACAAACCCACTGACGACCCTTTAGTGAGAATTGCTGTAGTTGATGCTGGTAATGCATCTATACCTCACCGATTTCCAGGGCAAACAACTGTCTGAGTATGCAGCGCCACTGAATGTATTGCTCTTCCATTGTACCGCTGAGTCCATGGACATTCTTATTCAGCTCCAGAATGGCAGGGGCCAACTCCCTGTTGAAACCATTGGCGAGTTCCAGAAATTCTTGCTCGTAGATCTTGCTCCAGCGAAAACGGTTGTAGCGCTGAATAATCGATAGGGTTTCGTTATTGCCTCCAAACAAGCCCCGGTTCACGGTTCGTGTTGCTGGCGTATCAAGCTCCTTGATTTGATCATAACTATAACGCCGCCACACGAGGTAGGATGCCTGCATTTCATCAAATAGTGCCTGGTAGTACTCATCAACCGTATCAATAAATAAATGATGTCGTCGACGCATCTCCCCCACCCGTTGCGTCATGGGATCATTTTCTGCTGGCAGGGAAGTCACTTGCCAGTGTCCTTGATTATCCTTGATCAGGGTATGGTCGAAAGATTCTGGCGAGAGGTCATTGGCATAGACCAGATTTGAGATTCGCCGGATATCGGTCAGTTGCGCTTCGCTCATGGTCTTGCGGAGGGCTAGTAGGTCATTGCTGATCTGCTGATAGATATCCTCGAAAGGCTCACGTAAGTCCCTGGCCTGTAACTGGTTGGCCGAGCGCAGGCGGGTAGAATCGGGGTAATCATCTTCCCGGCTACCATCAACATAAATGTCATCTAGCCAGATTTTGCCGGTGCTGTCGATGGCACGAATCTGCAGTACCAGACGGGTTCCGTCGGACTGCATGATTTTTCCTTCGATGGACAGGTCTACCGATGGGTCGTTAAGAGGCAGGACCCTTATGGCTCCCCACTGCCCCGAGTCCTGTAGGGTTTGACGCAACAGGATTGGCAGAAAATGCCGCTCGTTCTCCCGAATCTCCGTGAGAATCCACTCGCCATAGAGGTCAGATTCACTTTCATTATATTGGTTGGTAAAGACTGAGATACCGACATCAAGCGATTGGTGGTTTTCCGGGACGTTGTGGGCAATCTTCAGTTCCACTGCGCCAACTTCAGGCAGTTCGGGAACTACCGGTTCCGCTTGAGGAACTGGACTGTTTCGGCAACCTTGCAGTAATAGAGGCAACAAAAGCAGCACAAACTTAAGGCTTGTATCCAAATGCTTTGCACTTGGGCAGGGTAGCAGCCTGTAAGCCTGATGCAACATATCTTTCCCCTATTCCAAGGGGGTGACCTGGCTACAAACCCTTCCCCGGCTGACCGTAAGCACACAATTAAGGCTGTTGGGAGTGGCCTTGAAACGATTAAAGGTCTGAATCAGGTTAAATGGTGCAGAGCCTCGGCTGCTGATGGCGGTGACCATGCGCAATTCATTACCTTCGGCGGCCACTGTGAACCGGTGTTGGATGGACAGATCGCCAGGCAGGGTAATCTGAAAGACCAGTTGTTGCTGGTCCCAGCCGCAGATTTCCGTGCCATGAACACTGCTGAATGTTGACATGGGTCCCATTTCCAAGCCACAGACCAGGGGGGCTTCTCCGCGCCGCTCAATACGGATTTCATTGCGATCCTGAATTATTTCAAGGATGCTGGGACGATTGATGTACTCTGCCAGTTGGGCCATTTCGAACAAATTGCTGCCACGACGATTGCCGGAACCAAGATTCATATTGCCCACTGAGACCCGCGGCGAGATGCCGCCACCAATCCCGGCACGCTGCATAGCCGCCTGCTCCTGGCGCAGGCGCAAGTTACGGTTCAGTTCATCTTCCCATTTGTCGCTGCGGGCAAAATCCTTTTCCCAGGATCCGGCGAAGTTGAGACGCATCGGCGAATCCAGATCCAATACTGGCAGATCATCCCCTGCTTCTGAAGGCTGAGCCGCCAACGGCGATGGGCCAATCATCACCAGTGCTAGCCACATGGCTAACAGGTTGGGATTTAGTCTGGTCAGGCAACGCATGGTTTTGTCTCAATATCTGTTGGTGTGGTCGAGTCTGTGCTGGTTAATTTCTCCTTGCCTTTACCTTGCTACTTTAAACTAAAATCCATGTAAATGCCTGCCAAGCTGACTGTAGTTGCCGAAAAGGTTGAGACACTGGCAATGGACATTGAGCACTTGTGCTTTTATCCTAAGATCCATACGGTCAATCCAAAACTAACTCTAAACGGTGTTTATGCATGGCATGTGTATTTGAAATGTTCCTGTTATCAGTGTGCTTGGGAATGTTTGCATTGACGGCGAGTGCTGACGACAATCGCAATCTGATTACGCAATTATGGCAGCTGCCAGTCGAGGAGGCGACCGGGGTCAGCAATGCACTACTGTCCAAGACCGTCGATGTCCAGGAGCTGTATCAATTGCTCAAGACCGGACCGGTTTACCGAGCTGATGTGCCTCTGGGCAGGCAGCTTCTGTCTCGCATCTCCACCGATGGCACTGAGTTTCCTTTTATGGTGTGGATTCCAGAATCCTACGATCCGAATCAATCTTGGGCTGTTGACTTCGTGCTACATGGTGGAGTCAGCAGACCGAAACCGGCCCCGGGTAACAATTTCTGGCAGCGCAGCTTTGATAGGATTGCGCCCGACGATCCAACTGACCGCATAATTGTTATGCCGTCTTCCTGGCAGGAATCTTTCTGGTGGCAGGAGAGCCAGGCCGACAACCTGCCGGCGATTTTGCGCCAGCTCAAACAAACCTACAATATTGATGAAAACAGGGTCACTCTCACCGGTATTTCCGACGGTGGCACTGGTGCCTACTTTTTTGCGTTTAAGCAGCCAACTGAGTGGGCTGCCTTTTTCCCCTACATCGCGCATCCTGGAGTACTTCGGAATCCCCAAAGTGGGGGCGGTTATAGACTCTACTTCGAGAATCTGATGACAAAACCGCTTTACATCGTCAATGGTGAGAATGATCCGTTATATCCCGCATCCTCTTTGGATAGTTTCATTGCCATTCTGGAGGATGAGGCTGTGCATTACAGGTTCAGGGCGATACCGGAAGGGGAGCACAATCTGCGCTGGTTCCCCTTTGAGCTGGAAGCCATAGAAAAGTTCAAGACTGAGCATCCCCGGGACCCTTTTCCGGATTCCCTGCAGTGGGTTGCCGACAGAACCGATCGCTACAACCGGCTGCACTGGATCAAGATTAATGCAATTTCAGCAGCCAATAATCCAAGCCTGCTGAAGGTGGACCGCCGGGGAAACCATTTCACAGTGGATGCTCGGGGCGTAAGTCGATTCACAATGCTGCTTAACCCCGAAGAGGTAGACTTCGAGAAGAAGCTGAGCGTGGAGATCAACGGTGAACTAAGATTTGATGAACTGGTCACTCAGAGTCGTGAAACCATGCTCCACTGGGTTAAGCATGATCTGGATCGCAGCATGTTGGTTACGGCGGAGTTAACCTTCAACACAGAATAACCAAAATGTGTGTATGAAGTGGAATATAATTGACATGATTAACACAGAAGTTGACGGTCA
The DNA here is from genome assembly GCA_026710425.1 of Gammaproteobacteria bacterium. Lineage (GTDB taxonomy): Bacteria > Pseudomonadota > Gammaproteobacteria > Pseudomonadales > Pseudohongiellaceae > UBA9145. The sequence goes on along the minus strand of JAPORB010000213.1, from coordinate 3,609 downwards.
CTTTGGTTCATCAACTGGCAAAGAGGAGCAAAGTCTTCATGCGACACAATAAAAAAATAATAAAAACCCGACACTGCATTGAGGGATTAACTATGGGAACGTATTTTCGGCTATTGATTCCGATGTTTGGCCTGCTTGTTCTCAGCAATGCCTGGTCACAACAGGGCAATGCCAGGGGACCCATTGGCGAGAGTCCCTACACAATCATTTCCGGGTGGCATGATCCATTTCAGCAAGAAGGCTTTGGTTTTGGGGGAAATTCCGGAATCTGGGCCGAAACTGAGGATCGCATCATCGTGGCACAACGGGGAGAAACCGTCCTGCCATATCCGGTACCTGACTATTTTTCCGGATTTGCCGGGCAATTGGGGATCAATGTTCTAAGAGAGACCGAACGCCGCACTTGGCAGAATTGTCTCTATACCATGGACGGAGAAGGCACAGTAGTTGAGGTGTGGGATCATCTGGATTATCTGTGTGCTGGCTCTAGTGGTCCTGGGCCTCATCGCATCCGCATCAGCCCCTACGATCCTGAGAGCCGAATCTGGCTGGTAAACGAGACTTTTCATCAGATTTACGTCATTGCCAACGATGGCAGTGAAGTGCTGGCCACCTATGGTGAAAAAGGCATGTCAGGCAGTGATGAAACACATTTTGGTCGACCCCAGGATGTCGCATTTATGCCGGATGGTCGTATTCTGGTGGCCGACGGGCTGGATAATCACCGGGTCATTATTTTCGACAATGACATGAACTATCTTGGTGAATTTGGTGGCTATGGTGATGGTCCGGGACAGTTCAACACTATCCATGCACTGGCTGTTGGTCCCGAAGGCAGGGTGTTCGTGCTGGATCGTGCTGGCAACGAGGTGAATTTGTTTCGGGCGACTGAAGATCCGACAGTCTTCGAATTTGAACGATCGATTGGCTCGCCGCTTACACTGCCTTTGGATATCATTGTCAATGAAAATGACTTCTGGATAACAGATCTGGGACCACTGCGTTTCATCAACTTCGATTTCGAAGGCAATATTAAGTACACTTGGCTGGTGCCGATGGAGTTGCCGGATGGTTACCTTGAAGTGCATACCTTCACTGTTGACCCTGTCGGCAATCTGATCGGAGGTGACAACCAGTATGGTCGTTCCCAGAAATTTGTCCCAAAACCTGGGATCGACTCCGAGTTACTCATTGAACCTCCATGGCGGGCTCTCTGACTGAAGGATGCTTGTTGATTTTCTTGATATTAATTTATTAACTGATCGTTAAATTAATGGTTTTTGATCAGCAGCTATGATCGGATTTAAGATTTTATCTGGTGCTGTCATCCCAGCAGCACCCAATCATAGTCTTCATGTTGAATGCATCGGATCAGTAGGTATGCGCACATAACTCCCGTGAACTCAATCCCTTGGGTCCCGGTCTAAAGTCGGTCGTTGCAGCCATCAAGCAGGCTTTGGACATGGTGCTGACATCTGACTGGAGTTCAGTCCAGCACCAGCTGTCGTCCTAGTTCGGCCAAGAAGGGTTTGCCGATCCCATCATACTCATACTGATTATCGTTAAAGATTCCGTTGGCATTAACGTGGACGGTTGCACTGATAAGAAACTCCCGCTGTTGCTGGTGATCAACAATATAGGCGGTGTCTGTAAGCGTGCCATAAGCAAGTCCAACCTTGTTGGTGATTTTGATATGTTCCGGCAGGCGCTCATTGCTGTCGCCGAACAGCAGATATTTTAATCGTGAGTCTGGATATTCTGCCTCATCATAGCCAGCCTCCCTTGGCACGGTTCGCATTGCCTGTAGCACAATGCTGCGATGCTCGTCACTGAGATCGAAACGCTCGGACTCGGAAAAAGCCTGTGGAAATAACAGGCGTTTCATGATGCCATGCAATGAACTCAGCGGCAGATAGTTCTTCTCAGAAAAGTCGAATGGTGCCGAAATCAGCTTGCCATTTTCCATGAAGGCCTCGCCCTTGATCAGGTTTTGAAGTGGCAAAATTTCGATGGCAGTGTTGTCAATTGGGCCGATTTGCAGTGGCTCAGCTGCCGCGCGCGAGAATCTGACAGGCTGAGTTGGAAGCAGGTCCGAATCCGGGATAGAAAGTCGATGTGAGATACGAGCCTTGATACCCTTGGCTTGTAGGCGACGGTTGATGTCATCCTTGCCGAGGAACTCGAATAATCGGTTATAGGCTGCATCGTCGCTGGCGACCAGGATCTGCCACAGGTCATTGGTCAGACTGCTGCCGATTGTTGATTCCCCCACTGTATAACGAGAATAGCGATTCACCTCGTCAAGTGTCTGCAACTTTTCCAAGGCCAGCAGGAGCACGGGCAGTTTCACCGTACTTGCAGGGTAGAAATACTTGCTGTCATCCACGCCATAACTGTAATCGGTGAAATGGACCGACCCGTCCTCATTTCGTATTATTTCGGTATAGAGTACCCGCACATCATGCGCGGCCCGATTCTCCATCACTTGGCGAACTTCGGGTTGATTTGAAGCAAGGGCTGCCTCAATCGGGTTCTGTGGCGAGCAAGTGGGCAGTAGACAGCAGACAAGCAACACCAGGCCAAGGCTGGTCTTCACAACAGTTTCTCCTTGATGCCCTGTAACTTTGCTTTTCAAAGGGGCATCCTTTCAGACAACCTCGACAACTCGCCAATGGTGGCGGTTTTTGGGGTTGTATTGGTCAACGGTTTGCGCAAACTCACCCGCCCTCTATCAGCCACCTTCCGCATGCTTTGGGCTTGCCAGCAGGACAGTCTTACACAGGCTTGTTAGTATGGAGCAACGATGATTCGCTTGCAAAACGTCAGTAAGACCTATGACAAAGGCAGCAGCCATGCTGTGGCCAATATCAGCTTCACCGTTGACAGGGGAGAGTTGCTGGGTCTGATTGGTGAATCCGGTTGCGGCAAAACCACCACCCTGAAAATGATCAACCGACTGGTGGAACCTGACTCCGGTTCTGTCTTTGTTGCAGGTATCAATGTTATGGACCGTCATCCTGAGGAACTGCGACGCAACACAGGCTATGTGTTTCAAGGAATTGGCCTGTTCCCACACTACACAATAGCAGAAAACGTGGCAGCAGTTCCCCGCTTGTTTGGATGGGAAGACAGGCGTATTCGGGAACGAGTAGAAGCCATCTTGGACATGGTGGGATTACCCCTAGCCGATTTTGGTGAACGTTATCCGGCTCAATTATCTGGCGGACAGCAACAGCGAGTTGGAGTCGCCAGGGCACTCGCTGCCGAACCGGAACTCATGCTGATGGATGAACCTTTTGGTGCTCTGGACCCGATTACGCGGGCAGAATTGCAGGAGGAATTCAGGCGCATTCAGACCCAGCTGAATCTCACGGTAATCATGGTTACCCATGACATGACAGAGGCCTTGTTGATGGCGGATCGAATTGCGGTGATGAGAGGGGGTGAGTTGCTGCAAATCGGCAGTCCGGCAGAGTTAATAAACTATCGGATGGACACACTTGACATTGGGTTCTACTTGATGTCTAATGCCCGGCATGAAGATCGGGCTACGTACAATCAGCGACCAAGCCATTCAGTGGTTCAGTCAGGAAGTTCAGTCGGGTGAGC
>JAPORB010000145.1:2597-7243 GCA_026710425.1 Gammaproteobacteria bacterium | reverse complement strand
AATCTGGTCATATTTGTTGATGAGGCTCAGAATACGCCAGTTTCCAATTCATCAAAATCGGTTGTGAATTGTCTGCATCATGGAATCAAGGGCATATCGCTTATTGCCGCTTTTTTTGGTTTGAGTGATACGAAACAGGCTCTGCGTCAATGTGGTCTTTGGAGATTTCCAGATGAACGGGTAGTCACGCTGAATACCCTGTCATATGAGGACTCAAGAAGTGCGATACAAAGTGTCTTTGATGCTTATGATTTCAATGTCCCAGACCAAGCGAAATGGGTGAATGAGTTGGCCGAATTGTCCCAGGGGTGGCCTCAGCATATCAACTCTGTTGCAGTTGCTGCCGAGCAAATCATTCATGAAACCGGAGGTGGTATACAACCGAATCTGTTACAGTCGGCAATTACAGTGGCTCAGGAAAGAAAAAATGATTACTATGCCTCTCGTCTTGACGCATGCTCAGGAAAACCCTGGGTATATAAGAAACTGGCAGAGGCAGCAGAAGAAAATGATGGAGTACTGGCCCGATTTGAGATTGACAAACTTACAGAAACATCCCAGGAAAAAGATCAATCTATAGATGACTTTATAACCAATGCTTTGCATGCTGGTGTGTTGATGGAGTTAAGAAAGCTTCCGAAGCACTATAAGATCCCTATCCCTTCTTTTGGCGATTATTTGAGGGAGTTATCGCATTAAGTACTGCCAACATTTATATTCAGTTAACAAATTATCATTTTTGGATATGGACCTAACTAGAACAAGTATTTGACTGAAGAGTTTGAAAGTAATCATAGTACTGCCTTTCACCGGTTACCGACTTACCCTGGAAAACCTACCTTATAAATGAAACACACTGCAAAATATCAGTTCGCTCATTAAAAATAATCCAGCATTCCTACTAACATGGCCGATACTTCATTAGTGACTACTCCAAGTTATCTTGGTACCGAAAGAATCCTAACTACTGATCAGTGTAATAAAATAACTTATTAATAAGAATCTACCAGGACATCCAAAACCTATTGCATAACTTATTAAATCTAGGGAAGTTTGTTGAAAGCGGCAGCAGCACTTTTTATTATGCAGCAAGGCTAAGCTGTGTTTCTATACAGACTTTTAGGCTCACCTTGCTGCTATATACAGACCTTCCATCGTTATGTTGCTGAATACCTCAATCGTTAAACCGACTCACGCCATGATTTCAAAAGCATGAAATTTCCAGCAAAACAATTTTCCCTAATTCTTTTGTCGATGCTCCTGTCAACTTGTAGCGGTATTGGTTCGCTAGATTTTCCCGGTGTGTATAAAATCAGTATACCCCAAGGCAATATCATCACTCAGGATATGGTGGATCAACTCAGGCCCGGTATGACCAAGCGCCAAGTGATCTTTGTGATGGGCACACCTCTAGTTCGCGATCCTTATCACCAGGATCGCTGGGATTATGTTTATAACTTCCAGCCAGGCGGTGGAGTACGCGGACAGGAACGTATTGCTGTGTTTTTTGTCAATGACCAGCTTACGAGTATCACTGGAGATTTCGCGCCCTCCTCTGCACAAGATAATCCTGAATCAAGCAATACTGATAACCAAAATACCTCTTCCGACATCAGTGATTGAATAGACAAGGCAACTGACAAAGGATTTTCCCAGAACCAACTAAACCGATCCCTACAACTCGTAGGTCAATCTTATGTCAAAAGAACCAAGCGGCTCACAAAGCAGCTTTCTCAGACTTTCATGCTGAGTACTCGCATTACTCCATTCGTTCTTTCACACAGCCCAGCAATGTCTTCTCAATGCTATCAAACTCCCCGGGATCGCTGGCAATGACTTCAACCCGACTGTCGGCACCAGACTCCAGAGATAATTCAGTTACAACATTGTCAGCCTTGTTGAGTCCTATGCCACCATTTGGTGTGATAAAGACTCCTTTCATCCGCTCAGATTCTATTCCCTGAAACAGGTCAAACAGGGCATTCCTGCAGAACTGCCAGCCAGGATTAAATATCCACCCTCGGCTGTAATACCCCTCTCCCTCATTATCTGCCGTTACAAATCCCTCGTCAGGTGATTCAATGATCGGCACCAATGGACTGTGATGATCATGCTCTGACTGTTGCAGCAGGGTCATCTGGACAGCTTCACCAGCAACATGATCAAGCCATTGCGGTTCTACAGCACCGTGCTGAACCTTATACAACTGTTTGGTTTCCAACCCGAATTTTGCGTCGATGAACTCCTTAAGTGCGGCAAAATCATTGGGACCGTATAGGTCAGATTTACTGGCAATCACCACCTGGGCAATCTCAATCTGCTGATTATAGGTGCTGTTAGAGGTATAGCGGCTGTCCTGTATCTTTCGTGCATCGACCAGGGAAAGAGTTGTCTGAAGATTCAATACATCACGATAGTATTTCCCGGCAAGAACCGCCAGTACTTCCCTTGGATGTCCCAGACCAGTAGGCTCAATCAGCAAACGATGAGGTTTTGCCTTGGCGAGCAACAAATTCAGTGCCATTTGCATCGGCAAACCATTGGTGCAGCACATGCAGCCGCCGGGCACCTGACTTATGGTGACATCACGCTCATTGTCAGCCGACGAAAACAAGTTTCCGTCAATGCCCACCTCGCCAAATTCATTGACTAGGACAGCCCAACGCTCATCGGACGGCTTGCAGGCAAGGAGATGCTGAATGACAGTGGTTTTGCCGACACCAAGAAACCCAGTAATGATATTGGTGGGAATACGCACAGGTTTTTCCTTCATGGATTTTCAGCTGGGCAAAAGACTAGGCAACCTGAGAGGAGTGGCACTTCGTAGTTTGACACTGCCTAAAGTTGCGCAGGTGAGCGAAAGCGATGATGGCAGAACCGGCAACCGTAGAGACTTTCTCACCGATTTCGCCGATACGCTCTTCGCCCAGAATCAGTATCAAGAACAGCACTGATAAGCCGGTCAGACCTATCAATAGTATTCCGAGATGACCATGCTTGCGGCAACCCAGTCCAAGGGCAACCAGACTAGTCGGCAATACCAGGAAAAGAATAGCATAGTGGAACGTTTCGTCCTCCAGGAAAGTTGCGCCCAGGGCCGGGATCATGATGATGGCGACCGGCAACAACAGACAATGAACCACACAAACCAGCGACAGTCCGATAGCAGCCTTGTCCATTCTCGTTGAAAAAGTCTGCATTGCTATATCACTCTTCTCACTTCAGCAAATTTATGCTTTTGCTGGAATGTAACCTAATTTACAGAGCCGCAAAATATCCAGGTTATAAGACCATTGATCAAACCAAGATCGTGAAAGCGACCAATGCCATTACTCAACCCAGAGCAGCATCTGCATGGATAACACACCGATCAATACTGTGCCGAATTGTGGGATAGGAAAAGCATGTTCCCTAACAGGCACCAACTCTGGCATAAGATCGGCAAGTGCAATATAAACAAAACCTCCGGCTGTGATTGCCAGTAGCGGAGCCAGGTCAAAACTGATGTAGCTGGCCATAACCAGGGTCAAGATTGCTGCAATCGGTGTCAGCAAAGCACAGACCAAATTGCAGGCAAAGGCTTGGGACTTGCTCCACCCGCCACGAACCAGAACTGCAATATCGGTAATCTCCTGTGGAATTTCATGTAACAGAATGGCTACGGTGGTTGCAATTCCCATGGTAGTATCAGCCATAAAACTTGTGGCAATCAGTATGCCATCTGTTGTATTGTGCAAGGCATCGCCGGAGAGATTCATGATTGGAAGCCGCTTTGCTGATGACTGGCATGCTGTCGCATCAATCCGACTATATTGCCGTTTGACCATCTGTTCTAGGGTGAAGAATATTACAATACCAACCAAGGTCCAAGTTAGGATACTTTCCGTGCCGTACGCCGATTCGAATGCCTCCGGGAGGAGATGAAGAAAAGCATCGCCTAGAAGAACTCCGCAGGCGATGGCGATCAAACTTGGGGTCCAGTGCTTGAAAGTTGCATCGCTCACCATAAACACATAGGCGGCACAGAGAGAAATGAGTGTGCAAACAAGAGCGGCGGCAAAAATACTAACAGAAAGAACCATGGAACAGCCTTGAATCTTGGAAATGGTTTATTGGAAGGCAGAATGTTATATTATAACTTTATTGCATGGCAAGCCTGATTTACAATGAATTGGTTGAATGGCCATTAGCAAAGACCAATAGAGAATAATTCATTGAATGTATGATTAAAATGGGAGCAAAATCGTGAATATTAGCAGAAATTCCAGCAAAAGGCTACCCGGCAGCTGCCGCCTTGCCCTGCCTCTGTCCCTGATTACCGCAAGTATTGGTGTTGTTGCTCAGTCTCTAGACAGCCATGTGCATGGAGAAGCCGAGCTGAATGTGGTGATGAATGAGCAGCAGCTTCAAGTGGAGTTTATAAGCCCGGCCATGAATCTGCTCGGATTCGAGCGGGCCCCTTCTTCCGATGAAGAAACTGGAGTACTCAATGAAGTCATTGATGATTTGCTGAAGGGTCGATGGCTGTTGGGCGATGCCATGACGGGCTGTGAAGTGACCACCATGGCCTTTGAAGCACCGGAATATGATAATGCATCCCATGAACATGATGAGCATGAACATGATGAGCATGAGCACGAAGAGCA
>JAPORB010000145.1:0-2587 GCA_026710425.1 Gammaproteobacteria bacterium | reverse complement strand
GAGCATGAACATGAAGAACACGAACATGGGGATGCAAACCATGATCATGAAGGTGAAGAGGCAGTAGCACATGCTGATTTTCGGGTAGAGTATCTCTATGAATGCACGGCAATGCCAGCTAGAGAAATCACAGTAAGTGCTTTTGACAATTACAGCGGCATAGAGAAGATTACTGTGCAATGGGTGACCGAGAGTGAGCAGGGATATGCAGAACTCACCCCTGAAAATCCAATTCTCAGCCTTCAATAACTCTCATGACTAATAATTTAGAATCAGCCTCCATTTCTGTTGAGTTCGGTCAGAGGCATGATCACGAACTCTGTATTGAAGAGGCTCTAAAGCAGGCCAAACGGGTCTGTGAGATTGAAGGTGAGCGATTCACGGACCTACGCAGACAAGTGCTAGAGCTGATATGGGCCGAGCACAAACCGATTAAAGCTTATGATCTGCTTAATGAACTTTCCGCTAAACGTAGAGGAGTTGCGCCCGCTACGGTCTATAGAACCCTGGATTTTCTTCAAGCTCAAGGCTTGGTGCATAAGCTTGAATCACTGAATGCCTTCATGGGCTGTTCACATCCGGGGCAAAAACATCACGGTCATTTTTTGATCTGTGAGAGTTGTGAACAGGTTCGCGAGCTGGAATCTAACGCTTTCAAGCAATCGGCCGGGTTGATTGAACAGGAAAATGCTTTCAAGATCAGGCATATGACAGTCGAGATCTTCGGTATTTGCGAGAGCTGCATCAAGAAGTGCTGAACTTGTTCAGTAACCCTCTTGCCTGTCAAGATTGGGATTAGCACCAAAGCCCAGACGGAACCCTCAGGAAGGCCACAATAACGGCATTAGAAACCAGATGCAGACCAATTATCCCGATAATCTGAAGTGGGAAATATTTTATTTCTGCCCCGCCTTTTCCACATTGAACAAACCTAGCAATAGCAGACTGTAATCTAGTAGGTGTAAATCTCCACACCTTCGGCACTGAGACTGTATGCGGAATTTGCCAGATCATTACGCACCACTTTGCTACTAAGCTCGCCCATCACATAGTAGGCTTCATAGTAGGTTTCCAGCTTAATGCCTGACTCGTAGGTGACATAAATGATTTGGTTCGGGGGCGGCGGTGGAAGATGGATGCAGGCACCAAAAAAAGGCACCAGAAAGAACTCTGTTACCCGCCGCTCCTCATTGAATGCTGTTGGCACAATAAAGCCGGGGATGACTATTCGCTTGTTGATGAGTTCTGGATTTACATCATAAGACTGAAGTGCCTTCATGTACGCAACTTCCTCAGGACTGCCCCCTGCCAGTTGATCTTCCCACCCATAGAAATCGTGTGACATGGGCGGGGCGTTGAGGATAGCCTGGAGATCTGCTTCGCTCATCAGATCTTCCCATTGAACCGCAAGGACATCCTCAAGGTTCGAATAAGGATTATTGTCTTGAATTGGCTGATCTTCCTCCTGACCGATAGCCAGAGGTGAAAACAGCGCAAGGCAAAAGAGCAATCTTGTAATCTGGGGCAGACTGAAAATTGAAAGCTGAAGCCTAATAAGCATGGGTCATAACTCCGTAGTTCTTTTTTACAGATATCATACACCAGATTGAGGTGAGAAAATACTCCCCCTAGACCAGATTTGGACTTTATAGCCTGATTTTGACCAAGAGTGGTAGCTGCCAAGCTGAGAAGCATAACCTTTTCTGAATCAGAACTTGCAAAACTGGTCTTAAGTCAGGCGAGAAGCCGCGGTCCATTTATCCATCAGCATGACCAATGCCACACGAAGACTCGCCCAAGGTCGCTTGCCCGATGATCCCATGGCAACTCTAATACAATTTGAATCTACAGTTGGCTCAAAAGCCATTGTTTATAAGCCGGTTCACGGAATCAATCTAATCAGAAAAGTTGCTTTTATCTTTAGTTGATTCCTATTAAGTGCTAAATTTTACCCTCATCTCAACAATAATTAGAATTTCCCTGCCGAGCGATATTATGAAAACATTCCCAATTTGGCTGACATTGGTTGCATCATTCGTTTTGCTGATGCATTCAACTTTCGCCCAAGACTCAGGCATTATTGGCCCAAGTCCCTATGAATATACTACTGAAACCTGGATGCAACCCTTTGCCGGGGAAGGCATGACATGGGGCGGCACCTCCGGCGTTTATGTACAAAACAAGGACCGTATCTTCTTTCTGCAACGAGGTGAAACTCGTCTGCCTAACCCTGTTCCCGAAAGTTACACTCGCTTTCCCGGCTCCATAGGCTGGAATGTCCTGCAAGGTCGGGGCCGAGTATGGCAAAACTGCATCTATGTGGTAAACAGTGAAGGTGAGGTTCTGGAAGTCTGGAATCAGTGGGATTATCTATTCAAGGGAACCTTTGGACCAGGGCCTCACCGTCTCAGAATGAGCCCTTATGATCCTGAAAAAAGGCTGTGGCTGGTAGACGAGACAAATCACATTATCTATGTCTTTTCCAACGATGGTGAACGACTGATGATGACGCTGGGAGAGAAAGGCATAGCTGGCAAAGATCAAACTCACTATCGCCAGCCGCAGGATGTGACTTTTCTACCCAACG
>JAPORB010000157.1 GCA_026710425.1 Gammaproteobacteria bacterium | reverse complement strand
GCTCACCCGACTGAACTTCCTGACTGAACCACTGAATGGCTTGGTCGCTGATTGTGCGTAGCCCGATCTTCATGCCGGGCATTAGACATCAAGTAGAATCCGATGTCAAGTGTGTCCATCCGATAGGTCGATAATTAATGTCTATAATTGTTGAAAATGGTTGAATTTCGAGGAGGCTACCATGCCAACCGGCCCTAAAGGCGCGAAACGACCAGCCGACCCCATCGCCAACGCCGTCCACGTTATGCGCGTGGCCACGGGTGGGATTGAGGAAACCCACGTCAGCGGGGAACAACGCGAGGGCGGGCGCGACAGAATCTGGAGAACGATTTGTCATACATTATAATTATGGATGAAGCATGGTCGACATAGCCAAGCCGAGGCAGCTAGGGTTTATGGACCCGGATATGCTTGGGTTATGGCGCAGCATGGCCCCCCTCCCTGGTGGGTTAATCCTGTACGGTGGAACCGCACTGGCCCTCTACTTAAATCATCGGAACTCAACCGACTTTAATTTCGCAACATCACAAGCCTGTATCTCCGGGGCTTTTGTGCGCTCTTTTCCTTGGTTGGCGGGAGCGAAAATAGATGGTGGATCCGGGATGGTTGATGCGACATATAGGACTGAGGGGCTGGAAATAAAGCTCACATTCATGGAGTGCGGACACCTGATACCATATCCTACGCGCAAGCCACTACTCGCTTCGAACGAAGTTGCCGTAGCGCATCCCGTTGATTTGCTCGCCGCCAAGTACGAGGCATGCCTTGGACGGGGTGCACTTCGAGACTACGCTGATCTCGCCGCGGCATTTGATACATGGCCATCATTGGCGAAATTGGCGGCTCACATCCTTCCTGGCAGGCATCCCGCCGCAGTAGGGCGGGCCATAGCCAGCCCGCCCCTAAAAGTTGAGCACTACCTTTCCGACAAACAGCTCGGCTCTCTCCATCTGTTTTCTCGTGTTTTGGCACGGACAGAAAAAGGAGTCGAATGGTGAGCATTTCAGAGGAGGAAGGCGAATTAGGCTATGATCCACGCCCAGAACTTGACTTGTGGCTGGGTACCCCTATTCCGCCGGTGTGTCGCCCACTAAAACTTACCCCACAACGGGCGAAAATTGCCAACTGCGTGTGGTGGAACGGACCAGCGTGGACGGTGTTGAGAAATCGGGCCTACTACCTCTGGCATGTCATGGACCATGGTCGAAAAACGGAAATTCGGCACGCCTTAGGGGATATCCCTGCGGAATCTTGGGTTTGGGCGTTAGACGAGGCTAGTCCCGGATTACTCTCGAGGGGATCATACATCCTATGGTCTCTGGCATTTGACCGCATTAGTCCAGGCGACCGCTGCTCATGGCCTGACACGGCGCACCGGCGGGACTGGCGACCATTGGCTGGGGAAAGTAGAGAGCGCCTGTATTTCCGTCATCGGCAATGCAGAGGAGAAAAGCTATGAGTATCGAGAATTTAGAATTGTATGCTAAATCCTTAGCATCATCATTCCGTTTATTCGGGAGAAAAACCTAATGGGAATGTCCGTTAAACAACTAAAGAGACTTAACAAGATAGCCAGGTTGGCATGGTAGCCTCCTCAAAATTCAGCCATTATAGACATTAATAATCGACTGGGCCACAGCACATCAAAAGTCAAACTGAAAACACTACCAACCGATAACATGCTATTTGAGCAAGCGTTGCATCATGAAAACAAAGGAAATGCACAGTCTGCTCACATCAAGGCATTAATCAATCACAATAAGTATCATTTTAATTACTTTCCAAGCTTGTCATGTATGACAAAGACGCAGAATGTCCTGATTACCATATTGGATTGGCTGAGGATTATAATTCATCTATTTCGATTAAAATCTTCTACCAATGGATCAAATTTAGTCAGCTTTAGATCAATTGAAGCAAGAAAATTCGGCGGGAGGTCCACTTCAACATCAACACTCCACATATTAGTTGTCACAAACTCTCGACACTTCACAGCGTCTTTTTCTGTCATAACTATAGGCTGGTCAGGATCAAATTTATCGGACCCGAAATCACTGGCCTGAAACCTATAATGATCAGGAAACGGGAATGCTTTCACAGGATATGGCAAGGACTCTAGAGTAGCGAAGAAACGCTGCGGATTTCCCAATGCGGCCACAGCCTGAATGGTTGCCTGCTCACGAAATGGAGGCTCAGAGAATGTACATTTCTGATGTGTGTATAAGTTGGTCAGGGCCACCGGCATAATCTTCATTGTGTAGGCATTTTGCAATGCATGATGCAATATTGGTCTACCTTCGTTAATAACCAAATAGTCCATATCCAAAAGGCGACTTAGCGGTTCCCTCAATGGACCAGCGGGAAGACAAAGTTCATTACCAAACAATCGTTCACCATCGACCACCATAATTTGCAAATAGCGCGACAGTCGATAGTGCTGCAGCCCATCATCACTTAACACTACTTCCACCTCTGACCAGGACATCAAAGCATCAAATGCCTGCCTTCGATCCGGATCAATCACAACGGGGCAGCAGGTTTTTTCAGCGATCAGCACTGCTTCATCTCCGGCAATTGAAGCAGGCGTGGATTTCGTTACCGCCAACGGATAAGTGTTAGAACTGCCACCATAGCCGCGACTGATGATACCGGGATGTCTCCCCTGCCGCTTTAGATGTTCACATAATGCGATAACCAATGGAGTCTTTCCGGTACCCCCTAGTGTAATGTTTCCCACCACAATGATCGGAACCTGAGGCACCTCACCCCGATAGGCTTGGGCCTGATGCAATCGCTTACGCCAGTAAATAACTGTCCGATAAAAAAGACTGAATGGCCAAAGCAGCCACAACCAGGGAGCTTTGTCATACCAGGCCCGAACCAAAAATTTCATGTTACTGTAAATTTTGACTGACTAAATAGCAGGCATGGCGTCATGTTCAGAAAATTGCATTTGATGTAGCCGGGAGTAATGACTGCCGTTGTTTATAAGCTGTGAATGAGTACCCGCTTCAACAATTCTTCCAGAATCCAACACCAGAATCTGGTCGGCATTTTCAACGGTGGATAACCGATGTGCGATGATAAATGTAGTACGCCCCTGTATAAGTTGTCCAAGGGCCGCCTGAATCTGTTGCTCTGATTCAGTATCCAGTGCGGAAGTCGCTTCATCCAGAATCAGAATGGGTGCGTCTTTGAGCAATGCCCTGGCAATGGCAAGACGCTGGCGCTGTCCTCCGGACAACAAATTGGCATCATCACCTACTGGGGTATCCAGTCCAAACTCCAGCTGTTCTATAAACTCCATGGCATGGGCACTGCGAGCTGCTGCTGCAATCCGTTCATGCGGTACCTCTGAATCACCACAAGCAATGTTGTCTGCGACGCTACCATTAAACAGCACCACCTGCTGAGTTACGATAGAGATATGTTGCCGAAGATTTTGCAAAACATAATCTTCAACCGGGACCCCATCAATCAAGACGCTGCCTCCGGTATGACAATAAAATCGAGGGATGAGACTGACCAGCGATGTCTTACCGGAGCCAGACTTGCCTACTAATGCGATGGTTTGTCCAGGTTCGGCAACAAAACTTACGTTATGAAGTGCTGCGACCTTGTCATTATAGGCAAAGCTAACCTGATTAAACTCAATGCGGCCTGCTATGGTGTCGACGCTGATGGAACCTGTATCGGTTTCCGGCTTTTCGTCTAGTAGAGAAAAGATGCTTGACGAGGCGGACAGACCGCGTTGAACCACTGCATTGATCTGTGTCAGCTGACGAATGGGCTTTGCCAACAATCCGGCTGCACTGAGGAAAATTACAAATTGACCTGGTGTCCGGCCGGCAAAAAAATCCGGCGACATGGCAACCCAGACCAGCAAAGCAAGTGCCATCGCAACAATGAATTGCACCAGTGGTGTACTAATGTTGCGAGTCAGTTCCAGCTTCATGTTCTGTTTGCGATTGCGGTCACTAGCGGCGTGGAGACGATCGTTTACAGTATCAGCTGCGTTGAAGGTACGAATGACGCGATGTCCCTTGATGGTTTCATTGGTGATTTGTGTGACCTCCCCCATGGAATCCTGCATCTGGGTGCTATAGCGGCGAAATCGTCTGGAGGCTAAGGACACGATCCAGCCTACCATTGGCGCAACTGCAAGAAAGGTTAAGGCCAGCTGCCAATCGATTATGAACATTTGGGCCATGTAAAAGACTACGGTCAGTCCTTCACGAAATACCACGGTGATTGCCTCACTGGCAGCCCCGGCGATCTGTTGCACATCATAAGTGACCTTCGAAACCAGTCTGCCGCTGGTATGGCGGTCAAAGAAAGCAGCCGGGAGATTAACCAGCTTACGGTTTAATTCATGGCGCAAGCGGTGCATAACTCGCTGTGCCAGGCTGGCCATGCAATACCCTCCCATAAACGAGCCGATTCCACGAACGCCGGCAATCACAATACAAAGGATAGGGCTGAGAACACGGGCTTGCTCATAGTTTGCTGAATTGATGGAATCAAGGGTCCAGCCCAACCACTGAGTAGCGGCCGGCCCGGAAGCCGCAAAAATGGTGAACCCGAGCAACCCAATGACCAGGATCACTTTGTTGTCTACTACATAGGCCAGCAATCGTTTGTAGAGTTTCCAGCCGGACTCGTTGCCTTGATCATTAACCAATGGCGAAGATGATTTGCTCATCACTCACTGGCCAACTAACTGAAGTATTCTGATAGCATAATGTTATGACTTGGGCGTTACCTATAAAAGCACTATTGCACTAATGGCAGAAAATTGGACAAAATTGAGCATTGCATGTTCAATCACATTACCTGAGACTGACGAGATTGGCCCATAGTGATTCACGAAGTCTTAAACTTTCCAGCTGGTATCATCATCAAAAAAGGCCATCACCTTCGTGTAGAACTTGAACGGCAAAACATTCTAACCGACATAAGATGTCGGAGCAGAAGATGAATGCACTAGACTTCAAATGTGGCTACAGTTTGGCGAATGGAATGACACAATTACACCAGAGAAGTATAAGTGAATTTAGTGGGTTATTCAGAGCGTAGGGCCTGTGCTGGCTGAATGGAGGCTGCACGCTTGGCCGGATACCATGTTGCCATGACAGACAGTCCCATAACGCCAATTATTACCGAAAGAATATCACCGACATCAATTCGGGAAGGCAGAAAGTCAATGGGATATACCTCAGGATTGAGCAACTGAATGCCGAAGCGTGCTTCAATCCATGCCGCCAGATCGCTTACCTGCAGAGCCCCAATAATTCCCAGTGCAGCACCAATGGCAATACCAAAGAGTCCAATCAGGCAGCCCTGCCAAAGGAATATCCGGCTTATGAATTTCGGGCTTGCACCTAGTGTTCGCAGGATGGCGATATCGGCTTGCTTATCGCGTACAATCATAATCAGACTCACCACTAGGTTGAAGGCTGCCACCGCAATCAGCATCCACAGCATTAAGCTAATGATTCCTCTGGAAAAGCGGATATTGTTATAGATAGCACCCAGTTGCCGAGTCCAACTGACCACGCTGAAGTTTCCAGGCAACACCCTACCCAAATCCTGAGCCAGAGAGTCAGCTTCAAGAGGGTCAGTGGCTCTCATTCGCAAACCATTATAAGGTGTTCGTAGCCGAAACAGTGCCCGGGCGGCTTCAGTGTTGATCATGACCAGTTCATTATCCAACTGCCGGGTACCGACCCTGAATAGACCGCTAACCTCAAAACGGCGGGAAGTGGCAAGTGCTATCAGTGGATTAACCGAAAGATTAGGCGAATATAAGGTAACCTGATCGCCAATAGCAACACCAAGTTGTTGTGCAAGGCCCTCCCCCAGTAACATTCCCCAGCGAGTCTGCGACAAGTCCCCCAGGCTGCCTTGTTGCATAAATCGACCGATAACGGAAATCTCATCCTCTTCGCTAGCATTAATGCCGGTGACCAGCACGGCAGTACTTGCCTTGGCGGTGACTACTACCCCGGTGCTTTGAATCATCGGAGCTGATGCGACTACCAGTGGATGGGCATTCACCACATCTTTGACGGTTACCCAGTCTTCCTCACTCAGATTATTTTCAGTGGAAATCGTGACATGCGGCACGATGCCAAGAATATTGGTGCGCATTTCCTGATCGAAACCATTCATCATTGAAAGCACAGTAATGAGGATTGCAACACCTAGTGCCAGACCGGCAATGGCAATGACCGACATGAAGGAAACCAACTGGCTGCGCTTGCCCACACTCACATAACGCAGGGCAATAAATCCCGGGATGGAGGCAGTGCGCAGTTCAGCCATGCAACCGGCCATCACAGAGCTCGAGTTGGCGCATCATCGAACCCGCCAGTGCTTCATCGTGAGTTACTACGATAAAGCTGATGCCGAGGCTTCTGTTCAGTTCGTTCATTTGGGATTGCACTGCCTGTGCCGTACGCCGATCGAGATTTCCGGTGGGCTCGTCCAGCAAGACACA
Source organism: Gammaproteobacteria bacterium (assembly GCA_026710425.1). Taxonomy (GTDB): domain Bacteria; phylum Pseudomonadota; class Gammaproteobacteria; order Pseudomonadales; family Pseudohongiellaceae; genus UBA9145. The sequence continues at coordinate 33,201 of JAPORB010000157.1, read as the reverse complement.
ACGAGGTTCGGTTACCAATGCCCTGGCAATGGCCACCCGCTGCCGTTCGCCACCAGAGAGTTCGGAGGGCTTGTGGGCACTGCGGCCAGCAAGTCCGACACGTTCCAGCATGGTATAGCTGCTTTGATGGCTGCTGGCCTTGTCCAGCCCGGCAATCAGCAAGGGCATGGCCACGTTTTCGAGGGCGGTAAACTCACCCAACAGATGATGGAACTGGTACACAAATCCGAGATAACGATTGCGCAGTTTCCCTCTTTCATTTTCGGTGATTGCGGCCAGGTCCCTTCCGGCCACACGGACACTGCCTGCGGTGGGTAAATCCAGACCGCCGAGTATGTTCAGTAATGTGGTTTTGCCGGAGCCAGAACTGCCAACGATGGCCACTTGTTCGCCTGCCGTGACCGAGAGATTAATCCCTCTCAGCACTTCCACTTTGCACGGGCCTTCTGAGTAGATCTTGACCAGATCCTTGCAGCAGATTACTTCAGCTTTGGCATCGCCATCCTTTGGCCCATCTGCTTCATTCATAGCGCAACACTTCTGCCGGCTGTATGCGACTGGCCCGCCAAGCCGGATACAGGGTAGCAAGAAAACTGATACATAGTGCCGCCATGCACACCAGCATTACTTCCACAAACTCAATCCTGGTCTGCAAATGTGAAAGCAGGTAGATATTGGCTCCGGTAAACAGAGTATTTAGCAATCTCTCAATCAGCAGACTCAACTCGGTAATATTGAAAGCAAGCAAAATACCACCTGCTCCTCCCAGCAAGATACCCAGCATGCCTACCACCAGCCCCTGTGCCATAAATATTCCCATGATGGTACGACGACTGGCCCCCATGGTGCGCAGAATTGCAATATCTGGACTCTTGTCCGACACCACCATCACTAGTGTGGAAATGATATTCACAGCTCCTATGACCACAATCATCAGCAGCATAAAGGAGGTCAGCATCTTTTCCATGGTGAGGGCACTGAACAGGCTTGCCTGAACCTGATACCACGGGGCTACCTCAAGGTCAGCCGCACCGTTGAGTCCAGACAGGGCAGAATTTGCAATCTCTCCTGCGCGGTCAATATCAGAGACCTTGACCCTTAATGCAATCTCGGTGCCTGGAGCTCTGGCATAAAGAATCTTTGCCTGGGGAAGATTAATCAGAGCTGTGTTGTTGTTACCATAAAGTCCGAAGTCAGCAAACCCCACGACTTCAAATCCCAGCGCATTGGACTCCTGACGCCGGAGCAGACTGTCAAGCCCAAGTAGGGTGACTTCGCTATCGCTATAGATATCCAGTTCGGACCCTAGTCGGGTTCCTAGAATAATGCCATTTTCTGTTTGCTCCAGTTTGGTAAGCAGCTCATCAAAATAACTGTTGTCGTTATTACTGACATTGGCTTCCAGTTCCGGGCTGATGCCGCGCACTCGAACGAAACTGAATTTTCCCTGGTGTCTAATTGTGGCCTCACTTTCTAAATAAGGAGCTACTGCCACCACTTCGGGGTGAGCTTCAACATGCTGTTGTACTGCCAACCAATCGCTAGTTATGGCAGGCCCCGTCAGGGTAGTATGTGGCACGGATTTTAGAGCTTCCCCTCTTAGCGTGAGTATCGAGCCATTAATTACCGACAGTGCCACGATAAGGATCAGAACCCCCAAACTAATTCCCAGCATTGAAATCAGAGACACAAAGGAAAGCAGCAGATTGTTTTTGCGGGTCAAAGAATAGCGCAGACCAACAAACACCGGAAATGAGTTCAGCATGGGCGCACAATCATGGGCGTTTATTGTTTGCCAGTTAGCGGTTAACTGGTTGAATGCCTTGGTCAAATTCCACCAAAGCTTTTGGTCACACCAAGATGGACTGTTTAATCTGATAACAGTCTGCAAGCAACCGTGATGGACAATGCATAGTCTTAAGGCGAAGTGCCATAGCGACAGACTAGCACAAAATCAAAAACCTGTTACAGTTGATCGGAATGACGCTGTAGTAATCGCTGAACTGTTTTGAAACTCACTGGATTCACCGGCGTGGAAACTTCACTGGAGATGGCGCGCAGGGATTTTCCTTGCCGCTTCAGTTCCATAATTTTTCGCAAAACTCTTTGTTCCGAAGGGTTCTCAACCAAGTTGCCGTTTTCATGAATTGAATAACCGAAAGGGCGGCTTCCACCTAGGTAACGCCCCTGTTTACGTTGTCGCTGTTTGACTCCCTTGATACGTTCCGCAGATTTACGCTTCTCCAGAGAGGAAAATATTTTTGTTACTTTTTCAAAATTGACAGAAAACTCCGGATCAGTGATATCTCCCTTCATCTCTACGATGTGCAACTGGATCTGTCGTTTACGGAATTGATTGATCAGGTTCGCAGCTTCGGCACCGGAACTGGCTATTCGCTCAAGTTTGCTGCAAAGCACTATATCACCTGGTTCCAGCTGGGCAAACAACAACCTGGCATTGCTCCGATCAAGAAACTCAACTGACCAGCAGCAATTATCATCTCTGATTGTTTCGGTCATGAACCAGTCCTGTTGCAGACAGTAGATTTGTACGGCCAGAAGTTCTGGCTCAAGTATGCTGTTCAATTTCTCCAAATCCATGGACGCTTCCATCTCGGAAGTCCGGCAGTAGGAATATATTGTCATTGATTTTGTCCTCTCGCCTTCCAGGTTGGAAAACCTGGCTTTAATTTATATCCCGATAAGGGGGTGTCATGCTAAATTTAAGTTTTTGTTAACCACACTCATTCGGAATGAGGTTAGGTAGCTTTCGATGACTGAGTCCGCATAGTAATCAGTTATTTTCGCCAAGGAATAGCAAGTACATCATATACCCATGTGGGATGAGACTTGATTTCATTGATTATTCGTCAAGTCTCATCATTCATTGCGTTGCTTTTTACAAACTCGCCACATACCCAGCCATGGCTGAATTAATACAACTTGAAAGCTCGTTGCCCGGCGGCTTTGGCTTACAGCTGCACTGCGTTGGATTAGGTTTTGGATTAGGCCGAGATTTCGGAATGGAATCCTGCGGCAGAGTTTAGCCCTAATCGTTAAGTCTAACTGGGCTACTCATCAAGATTAATGATTCAGCATCCAATTAATATCCGGTGAGCTGATTGATATTGGTTTTAATTTCAGCTGTGTTTTGTTTCAGACCCTTTGTTGTGGCTTTCAGCTCCTCTGTCTCTGTTTTGAAATTCTACGTTGTGGCTAAGCGTTGAAATGCTGTCACTGCCCCTCACACCCACATTTCGACGTTTTGCGCTAACCCACATAGGGTTATGGGGCCATCAGCTCTCCGTTATACAGGTTTTTGAGCTTCATCATTGACCCACAAGCTATTCTTGACCAAAATTGATACATTCTGGCAGGTGTGCCTCGCCTATATCCCCAATGATGCGTACTAGTGTAGCACTATCAAAAATTTCGCACAAACCCCCCAGTGTCACTGATTCAATCCTGAACAAATAAATTAATCCACCGCTAGAGTTTTTGCCCTCTGACCCCTCCAAGGTGGAAATATCATTCAGATTCCAATGCATACCTTTGTTTTAGCTAAATTTTTACTCAAAATAATTTGCATTTTGGGCTTGCATTGGTCCGCCAAACCTGCTACCTTATTTTATAGCGTCGTTGAATGTACCCGTAACAGTAAGCTGTGACAGCCCATTCCCAGCCTTAATAACCTAAAACCACTGGCGTGGCGTATTACAAAGAGGGAATGGCTCACAAGCAACTATGCGGCAGGGTGAGCAAATTCAGCCCGTATCGGCTCACAAGTAGCTCTTAATCGCCGCCCAAACTTATATATTAAGCAGTGCATACATGATGCCGTAAATCAGGAGAATCGGTAAGAGCAGGATTAGAGGTTAGGAATATAACACCCGCAGGTTTTGAATCTGGTTCAGGGGTTGAGTCTTGCACAGAATCAACAAATTCGACCGATACGGGTCAGTTGAAATCGAAACCGTTGGCAAATTCTATGTAATAAAGTCAAACCTGCTGAGATTCCCAAGGCGAATCAACGTGGAGATAACCCGTATTTGCCCGATACTATTTTAGACATTTATTTGAAATTTACAGCCATGCTCAGAGAGCTGGCAACGAGAGAAAATCAGGATTTTATTCGAGAGCCTTCGAGTTGATACCGCATTTGCGGTCTCCAAACAGGCAATCAGACACACTCTGGAACAGGTTTACAGGTAGCAGCAAAATAACAACCCAAGACGCATCCAGTGGAGACTATTGACTCGACTTCTTGCCAGAAACCGAACCGAGCAGGTTCAAATGAGGAATAAGCGAGTAATAATAAATACTGTGTGCCCACCTCCTGCTTCTGTGGGTAGTTATTATTTTAATGGTTGTGCATTGGAGAATGTACAGAAATACAGGCCCTAATTATGAATCCAGCGGTCTGAAAAGCTCTTGTAATACCACGGCAGTCAGACCCATGGCCATCTGCCATGCCCGCCGCAGTGCTACTCCAGCGTGTCGCACGAAATCCCTCCTGATTTGCTCTCCTCAACCAAGGAAAGCAAAACAATATGAAACGCATGCTAATCAATGCAACGCAGGCAGAAGAAATGCGCGTTGCGCTCGTGGATGGCCAACGCCTCTACGACCTCGATATCGAAAACCGGACCCGGATTCAGAAAAAAGCTAATATCTACAAGGGTAAAATTACTCGCGTGGAACCCAGCCTGGAAGCGGCTTTTGTGGAATTTGGTGCTGAACGCCATGGTTTCCTCCCCTTAAAGGAAATTGCCCGCCACTACTATAAGCAAGATCTCAAAAAAGATTCCCGCACCGGAAGCGAAAAAGCCACTATCAAGGAGCTTGTCAAGGAAGGCACCGAGGTTATCGTCCAAGTTGACAAGGAAGAACGCGGCAACAAGGGGGCGGCCTTAACCACCTACATCAGTCTGGCTGGTCGTTATCTGGTACTGATGCCCAATAACCCCAGAGCAGGTGGTATTTCCCGCCGCATCGAAGGCGATGAGCGTTCTGATATCCGAGATGCACTGAGGTCACTGAATATCCCTGACGGTATGGGGCTGATCGTGCGCACGGCAGGTGTTGGTAAAGAGCAACAGGAACTTCAGTATGACCTTGACTACCTGCTGGCTCTGTGGGATGCAATACAGAATGCCGGCACCCAGCGTTCAGCACCCTTTCTGATCTATCAGGAAAGCAATGCAATCATTCGTATGATTCGCGATTATTTGCGCAATGAAATCAATGAAGTGCTGATTGATCACCAAGAATCTTACGAGGAAGCCCTTAGCTTCATTCGGCAGGTCATGCCTCAATTTGAAAGCCGTATCCAGCTCTACTCTGATTCCCTGCCCCTTTTCAACCGTTATCAGATTGAAGCCCAGATTGAGACTGCCTTCGAACGGGAAGTCAACCTGCCCTCCGGTGGCTCTCTGGTCATCGATTTAACCGAGGCCTTGATTTCCATCGACATCAATTCCTCCAGAGCTACTCGCGGCTCCGATATTGAAGAAACGGCACTAAACACCAACCTTGAGGCCGCTGACGAGATTGCACGCCAGCTGCGGCTGCGGGATATGGGCGGACTGGTGGTCATAGACTTCATTGACATGAGTTCCAACCGCAACCAGCGCGAAGTAGAAAAGCGTATGCGCGAGGCACTCAGAACGGACCGCGCCAGAGTGCAGGTGGGACAGATATCCCGCTTCGGCCTGTTGGAGATGTCTCGCCAGCGCTTGCGCCCATCGCTGGGAGAGACCAGTGCCATTGTGTGTCCCCGTTGCAGTGGACAGGGCTATATCCGAGACGTTGAATCATTGTCGCTTTCCATTCTCAGAATACTACAGGAAGAGGCAAACAAGCAGAAATGCACTGAAATCAAAGCGGTGGTTCCCCTGGTCGTATCCTCCTATCTGCTGAATGAAAAACGCTCCGCACTTGCTGAAATCGAGACGCAGAGCCAGGCAACAGTCATCATCATACCCAGCCCGGAACTGGAAACACCTCACTATGAGATAACCGCTGTAAATAAATATGCTGAAACCTATAAGGTAGATGCCAGCAGTGAGCCAGAACAAGCCACCAAGGTGAAACCCGAGGTACAACAAGAAGCGGCGGTACAAAAACCTGAAATCAGCGTTGCAGCAACACCTCAGAGCAATGAACCTGCTCCCGTACCTGTGCCCAGACCAGCTACAAAGCAAAAAGGGTTCTTTGCCCGATTGCTGGCCGCTTTATTTGGAGACGATAAGAAAGAAAGCGAATCCGTCAGTATCAAGGGCAAATCGAGAGGTCGCGGTGGCCGTAAGCAAGGACGAGGTCAGCGTAATGCACAGAACCGCAGTGATCGCCGCGATAGTAGGGATAGTCGCAGTAATCGCGACAGGGGAGATTCCCGCCGTGAAGGACGTGAGGATCGGAAACGTAAAACTAGTCAGTCCCGACGAAATCAAAATGAACGAACAAACGACAAAGCGGCTGCAAAGGAGTCAAGAGAAAGTCGCGAACAGGACATAAGGCAGCGAGACAATCGGAGACCCGGCAAGGAAGGCAATGCCGAAAGAGAAGACACCCGGAGCAATCGAAAAGACAGACGCAAGGACAATCGTGGTGGAAGCAACCGCGACCAGAGCGTTGAACAGCGACAGGAATCAAAACGCGAAATTGGTAAGGATCAGAACAAGGATGCGGCTCCCCGCCGCGCATCGTCCGAACGACGTCCTCGAAACACTACGCCGCGTAAACGTGGCCCGCGCCCCTCAGTAGAGGATAGTCAACTCCAGGATGCCACTGCCGGGGGGACTGGCACTAATCGGCAAGGAGAAGTGCAGGCATCAGCCGAACCTGAGTCTGCGAGTGGACCTCTGGGAGATCAAACTCAACCTGCAGAGAAGTCCCAAGCTACTGCGAATGTTCCGATCAGTAAGCTTGCCGCTGAAAAATCGAAAACCGTAACCAGTGAATTAAATAAGAGCAAAGATGGGGTATCGATTGCTGCGGAGGAAAACAGTGGCACCCAGGCCAAGCAAGCCGGTGCTAAAATTGCACCGGAGACGATTACAAAGCAAACTAGTTCGACTGAACGGACCCATACAAACTCCGTTAACGATATGCCGATCCGCCGACAGACACAACAACAGGATGAGCGCCTTGCTAGAGAGGCGAATCAACATAAAGTAACGCAAAATAAGGCTCCGATTAACGATAAAGAGCAGTCTGAATACACGTCAGTTTCAAAACCTGAACAGATACCGAAATCTGAACAGAATACGCCGATGCCAGCTGAAGAAAAGGTATCAAAGTCTGCATCAGTAAGCAGACCATTTACGTCTGCGGCACCTCCTTCAGGGAGTCGGGCACCCAATGACCCGCGTGAACTGCGCAAACAACAAAACAGTCAGTAGCAACCATGCCGGAAGCACCAGAGATAATTAATTATAGGCAACAAAAACCCCGCATCTGCGGGGTTTTCAGATTGAACTGATCCCCAAACCTGCTACAAAGCTTCCTCCATCTCTGGCAAGGCTTTGAATAAATCCGCTACCAGTCCGTAATCCGCTACCTGAAAAATCGGTGCCTCCTCATCCTTATTAATCGCCACGATAACTTTGCTGTCTTTCATGCCAGCTAAATGCTGAATGGCACCTGAAATCCCTACGGCGATATACAGATCCGGAGCAACAATCTTGCCGGTTTGACCAACCTGGTAATCATTGGGAACAAAACCCGCATCAACAGCTGCACGGGAAGCTCCAATGGCAGCACCCAGCCTGTCAGCCACTTTTTCCAGCAAAGCAAAGTTTTCACCATCCTGCATCCCACGGCCTCCAGAGATTACTATGGATGCAGCAGTCAGTTCTGGTCGTTCCGAGTGAGAAAGATGTTCACTGACAAAAACCGACTGACTCTGTTGCTCGACCTGATCAACTCCGGTAACAATGGCATTGCCTCCCGAATCTGCTTCACTGAAAGCGGTGGTTCGTACCGTAATCACTTTCACATTGTCACTTGATTGCACCGTGGCCATTGCATTGCCAGCATAAATCGGTCGCACAAACGTATCTTCAGCCTTCACCTCTACAATGTCAGAAATCTGACTCACTCCTATCAGCGCAGCTACTCTGGGCATTAGATTCTTGTCTGTGGTGGTAGCGGCTGCCAGCAGATGAGAATTAGCCTGCCCCTGCGCTAAAACTAATGGTGCCACAGCCTCTGGCAATTGGTGTTCATAGCAGGCATTCTCGGCCAGCAAGACCTTGCCAACACCAGCTACTTGTGCAGCGGCATCCGCCACAGCTTGACATCCATTGCCAGCAATCAGGACATCGGTTTCACCCCCAATGGCCAGTGCGGCGGTTATTGTATTTAGCGTCGCACTCTTCAGAGACGCATTGTCATGTTCTGCAATTACCAGAGTTGCCATAGTCTTTCCTAAATTAGATTACCTTTGCTTCATTCTTCAGTTTATCGACCAGTTCATCCACTGAATCAACCCGCACCCCTTCAGTACGTTCAGGCGGCGGATTGATCGAAAGAGTTTTGATGTTGGAGGTGATATCAATACCCAGATCTGCCGCAGTCAACATATCGATCGGTTTCTTTCTGGCTTTCATAATGTTGGGCAATGAGGCATAACGTGGTTCATTAAGTCGCAGATCTGTGGTAAGAATGGCCGGTAAAGTCAACAAAACGGTTTGTTCACCTCCGTCTATCTCCCTTGATACCTCAATTTTTTCATCCTGGATTACCGCCTTGCAGGCAAAAGTGCCTTGGGGAAAGTTGCATAAGGCTGCCAGCATCTGACCCACCTGATTATTGTCGCTGTCGATGGATTGCTTGCCCAAGATCGCCAGATCAATTTGTTCCTTTTCAATGATTGCCTTGAGAGTCCTGGCCACTGCTAATGGTTGCACTTCATCCTCGGTAGTTACCAGGATCCCACGATCTGCTCCCAATGCCAAGGCGGTACGAATTTGTTCCTGTGCAGCCTCCGGTCCGATGGAGACGGCAATGATTTCTTCGGCATGGCCAGCCTCCTTCAAGCGGATGGCCTCCTCAACGGCAATCTCGCAAAACGGGTTCATTGCCATCTTAGCATTGGCAAGATCAACACCAGTGCCATCAGGTTTGACCCGGACACTGACATTGGCATCTACTACCCGTTTAATTCCTACTAGAATTTTCATGAACTCTCCAGTGCTCTATCATTGAAAATGCTGGATTTGTGCAAGTTATGCTTCCGTTCCACCCTAGCCGTTGCGCCTGCTGCTTGGAAATCAACCAGACGAACACTGCACCACTCCATCAGACAAATCGAAAATCAAATCTCAAGCTTACCTATTGGTGCACATGGTCGAAACAAGGGGCAAATCCAAAGACAAAAAAATGATAATCATGCCTTTTCTAGTCGGTTAGGTCAATGAAAATCGCTTATGCAGGGTCTGTCATGAACTTGCGCATCTGCCGAAACCCGCACAACATGGCCTCAGCAAGTTGGTCAATCTCCTGAACGGTCATGGCGGTGGACAGTGCGCCGGAGCAAGTGTTAATCATAATGAAGCCCTGCTCCAGCAGATGTTCCAGCATCATCATTATCAGTTCTGCCTCGCGGGATGTGACATATGCCTGCCGATAATTGCTAGGCGGATGAGGTTTCATATGCACCCGAAATAATGAGCCCGCCCCACTTACGCAAGCCGGAACATCGGCAAGCCGGATCGCTTCACTGATCTGCTTGCGAACCTGCTCAGCCAGCCGATTCAGACTCACAACAGCATCATTATCAAAGATTTCCATAGCGGTTCGACCTGCTGCCATGGTCACCGGGTTAGCTGAAAAAGTCCCTGAGTGTGGAAACAGCAGCGGCTCTGTGTAAGGGTTCATGACATCCATTACCTCCCGGCGACCTGCAAGAGCCCCTACCGGAAAGCCACCGCCAATGACTTTACCCATGGCCGTCAGATCAGGGCAGTAACCGTACCATTGTTGTGCACCGCCATGGCAGCTACGAAAGGTAATGACCTCATCAGCCACCAGCAGAGCACCATGCAGCTGTGTCCAGCCATGCAAAGCTTGTACGAACTCCTCCGTAGCAGGAGTTAGTCCAACCCGATGCGGCATATAATCCAGCAGAACACAGGCCAATTCCTCTGTGTGCCGGTCAAGAATAGAAAGTGCCCGTTTAGTATCATTGAAGGGGATGACTACGACCTCGTTAAGAACTGCCCTGGGGGTTCCATGAGCGACCGATACACTGCTTGGTTGGTCGGCATCACCCCAATTTTCCGGGCGGGAAGTCTGGCTGGTCTCGGCATAGTCATACAGACCATGATAGGCACCCTCGACCTTGGCTATTTTTGACCGTCCGGTAAATGCGCGTGCCGCCTTCAGACAACACATCACGGCTTCAGTACCTGAGTTCACAAAGCGGATTTTCTCAAAACCTGGATTGCGATTGACCAGATGCTCCGCAAAGAGTACTTCGACCTCCGTGGCCAGAGTAAACGCTGTGCCTTTTTCCAACTGCTGATGCACCGCTCTCATCACAACTGGATCAGCATGTCCATGAATTAGCGAAGCCATATTGTTAGCAAAATCTATCCGCTTGACTCCCTCTACATCAGTAACTATGCATCCCTCCCCCTTGGCTGCATACAACGGATGAGGCTTGCGCAGGATGGTGTTGCGGCTGCAACCTCCCGGCATTAGCTCGCTAGCACGGGCATACAATCTGGCACTCTTGCTGGCAATGGACTGCGTAAACTCTAAATTGCGACTTTGACTGATAGATGTCATCTACATGCTCTTATGCGACCAAATAAGTTTCGGTGTGTTGCCTTAAGAGGTCAAGATCAACTCCCGGGGCCAATTCGACCACCCTGAAACCCGAGACAGTTACATCAATGACAGCCAGATCAGTGTAAATTCGCTTGACTACTGCCCGCCCGGTCAACGGATAGGTGCACTGTTCTACCAGCTTGGGCTGTCCACCCTTTGTGCAATGACGAGTAATCACATTAACCGCTCTGGCCCCACTGACCAAATCCATGGCACCTCCAACACCAGGAATTCTTTCCGCATCCCCCGTTGACCAGTTGGCCAGATCCCCATTTGCAGCCACCTGCAGGGCACCGAGAACGCACAAATCAATATGACCACCACGAATCATGGCAAAACTGTCGGCATGGTGAAAAAAAGCAGCACCAGGCAATGCAGTTACCGGCTTCTTACCGGCGTTGATCAAGTCTGGATCTTCCTCTCTAGGTCCGGGTGCTGGTCCCATTCCAAGTAGTCCATTCTCGGAGTGATACAACACCTCCCGTCCTTCGGGCACATAATTGGCGATCATCTCCGGTAGACCAATACCCAGATTGACACAGGCTCCGTCGGGTATATCCATAGCGGCGCGTCTTGCCATCTGTTCCGGCTGCCAGCCCGGCATAGAGGTTTTCATCTTTGTCACCATTCGTGTAGGTAACGAAATCTCATGGGTAGCAGCTACCTTGGCGAATCAGCGCAGATTCATGCACTGGTTGGCTGATGACTACTGTTCTGTTCACATAAATCCCCGGAGTAACCACAACTTCAGGATCAATGGCTCCAGCCTCCACGAGTTCACTGGTTTGTACGATCGTGGTAGTGGCCGCCATGGCCATAATGGGGCTAAAATTTCGGGCAGTTCGGTGATACACCAGATTACCGTAACGGTCAGCGCAGGCACTCTTGATCAGAGCGAAATCGGCTCGAAGTGCCGTTTCCATCACATAATACCGCCCCTCAAACTGTCTGGTTTCCTTGCCTTGGGCCAGCAGGGTCCCTGCCGCAGTCGGTGTATAAAAAGCTGGAATACCGGCACCGCCAGCGCGAATGCGTTCGGCTAGAGTGCCTTGGGGAACCAGTTCCAATCCAATCTCACCATTTTGATAGAGAGCCGTAAACTCCGTACCATTGGCTGAGCGTGGAAAGGAACAAATGATTTTGGCCACTCTGTGCTGTGCGATCAGAGCTGCCAGCCCTACCTGACCACTGCCGGCATTGTTGCTAATTATAGTGAGGTTTTTTGCCCCCTGATCAATCAGGGCATGAAGCAGTTCAATCGGGCTACCGGACTCGCCAAATCCCGCAACCATGACGGTGGCATTGTCAGGAATATCCGCTACGGCCTCTTGGGCAGTAGCAATTTGTTTATCGATCATAACTCAGACAGCAGTAGCAAGTTCTCGCAACGGTATTATCTTGCTGTCAACACCTTCATACAGACCCGCCTCATCATAAAGAACCCGATCGTTATACCCGCTAAACCAGATGGCTTTCGGATTGCGGCCAACGATGGCTAACTTGCCTCGATCCGGGGCATCAGCGGCATGTCGAAGCAGCTTCATGATCACCACCCCCTTTTCGGCACCGCGCAAACCTGGTACAGGAGTGTTGCTGACCGCAACTATCTCGGTTTTACCCTTGTAGTGAGTGGCCGAGAGCCGGGCATGAGTTTCAACCCCGGAAAGCCCTTTTTGCGAGTCATTAAGCACTTGCCAGGCTTCCTCAATGGGTACGTTAAAGGCTCGGTGTCCCACAATGTCACGACCACAGAAAAAATAATGATTTTCCACCCCATGGCGCTTTAGCTCGCGCTGCTGAATCCGCAAGGCGTCAGCATTATTATTGATGCCATTAATGATCGGGGCTTGGTTGTCCACGTTAATCCAATGGCGGCTACGCATGCTGGCAATGGCACTTCTGGTACCTTCTACCCATTGGTAACTGTCAGAATTCTTTATGTAATGTCCGTCGGTGTCTTTGACCAGAAACTCGTCCGGATGATTAAAGTGAATCATCATCCGCAGACTGACACTGGGCCAGACAGCATGATACTTGTCCAGCATGTCAAAAAAGGTGTCATCAAACCGGTCTGGAAAGAAAGCCAGTTCCTTGGTGCCAATGCGAATGTTTTCTATACCTGCCTCGGCCAGTGCCGAAAGCCAGACTGCAATGTTTTTGTTGCCAAGCACCATCGGATCACCGCCCGATAACAGAATCTCACGCAACTTTTCTCGACCACTCTCGGGATGAAAACCCCCGTTGGCCACCACAGCGGCATTGTGCTGTCTAATGTAGGCAACGATCTCGTCGACACGGGCCAAGCCTTTGGGTGACACGCTGCCATCTGGACGCGTGACTTCCTTGCCTGCAATGAGTTCCTCGCGATAACAGAAACGACAATGCGCAGAACAGGTGGAAGCAACATAAAGTAATCCCAGTTCGTATTTATGAATCAGACCTTCAACTGGGCTATAATCCATCTGTTTACCCGGATCCTCTACCCCGTCCAGATCATAGGTCTCCTTCGGGCTGGCCTTGACCAGTGTCTTTATCGACTCGCTATTACGAGCCAGTTCAAAATAATGCCGGGTAATCTTTACCGGCATGCGTTTCTCCAAATCCTTGGGTGTACCCTTGAGTGCTGCTATAGCCTTCAGTTCATTGGTACTGTAAAATGAACGCATATAATCCGGTGCTTTTCCATCCATGAATTTTTTAAGGCCTGTAATGATCTGCCGGTCATATTTCCCATTGACCACCGAGGCAAGGAAGTTCTGCTCCTTTGGTCCAGGCTGATAATTGCTTTTGCTTGCCATTTCAGTCCACCCTGATTACTGGATACAGCCAATCATTTGTCATGAGCCTTTACGACTAATGGCTTTTAGTCACACTCAATCGCGTTGTTTTTTCGTGTAGTCTATCCAGAAAAGCTGAATTTTTTCTCTGTTCAGGTTTTATTCAGTCAGTCCTATATTTCCTAGCTAATTAGCTTACCAATACTGCCTTGAGCCTGCAATATTAACAAGTGATTTCAGTCATCACTGCATGACTTTCTGTCATATATTGACCATTATATTCCTGTTAACCATTGGTTGGAATCGGAGTATTCATGCCTGATTCAATGTCAAACACCGAGTATCAGCATACTAATGGCTTTTGATTTGGCGGGCATTGTGTACAACATTGCCGTAGCTGCCAGAATGTTTGAACTGTTACAGGGTGCCGTCAGCCTAAAAATTCATGTGCAGGAAGATTCTAAGATTCCCGACTTTTTGACTGGCCGTACAGAGAGCAGTGTGTCGTCGTTGCCTCCAAACACAAATTGTCTGTTGGCGCACAACCAATTACAACATGTTTGCAGACTAAAGGATTGAATTCGGCCACTGTTACTATGATGGATTCACGAACCACCCTCATTACCTAAGCTGCCAAGGAAAAAAATCTCGCCTGCGCTAAAAACTGCAAGAGACTCGGCATAATTTTCACGCGGTGTATCGTTTTGCCCTGTTTGAGGTCTCACCCCTGCTTTTGCGTGGTTGACCGGAACCGCCAGTTCCACTAGGCGATAGAAAACAGCACGACTGAGCAGTCCCCACAAATTTGAACGGATATGTATCACCGGATGAGGCTCGCCGTTTCTAGGATTCTCATGCACCCGCAAGGGGTGATCGGCATCTGCAACTACCGCCTCCCCTGTGTTCGTGGTAAAGCACAACCGTTGTTGGTTCTGATCTGAGTCCATATCCATAGAGATCACTAGAAACGGACAGTCCTCTACCGTGATGCCTACTTTTTCTACTGGAGTAACCAGAAAATAATGCTCACCTTCCCGTTTCAAAATGGAAGCGAACAATTTTACCATGGCTTGACGACGAATTGGTCGACCTTCATGAACCCAGGTGCCATCGCGCCTTATAATCAGATCAATATCACCGCAAAATGGCGGGTCCCACAAATGCACCGGTGCCGGACCCCGAGTTTTGATCTTTGCTACCAAAGCAAAGGGGTCTGGAGCTAAGCTGTGAGGTTTATCGGCTATGGTCAGTTCTCCAAGCAATGAGATGCTAAGCAATAAAGTTATACTCAGTCGCAAGCTTCAAACGCATAACGTATCAGAATATTGATTTTTTTGCTCCCCCAAGAACATAGTTCGACATTCCATTTCTCGTTGTCGATACTGTGGGAACCCAGTTCTACTTGGTCAAAGCACCCGGTGAAACTATTGGGCAATCACACCTACATGATCCACCTGAAAAAGTTTCTTGAAATCCTTGAAATATTCTTTGGTTACCCATATACTGTATATATGTTCAAAATTTCTAACATCCGTCTCTAATCTTGAGGCCAAGCAGTGGGCCGAGGTTAATCTGCGCCACAAGCAAAAAGCCTTGTTGTGTTAAAAGATAGGCGTTGCAGATTATAAAAGACAGCGTATCAAGGTTGGCAGGCAACTGGTTCATATGGATCAATTGTTTGCGACCAGCAAAACCTGCTCTGACTATAGAGTGCTTGCGTAAGCAAAGTCGCTGTCGATGGCGATTTGATAATGGAAGTCTTATGATTCTGAGAATCACCGGAAATTAAAAGCTGTACTGTACATAATATTCGGGAGCAGGATATTGATAAGTTAAAAACAGAAGGACTGTACGGTTTTAGCCTGTAAATCTTTGCATAAGTCAGGTGCATTGCCTACTGTAATCAGTTAAACAGGAATATCCTTTTGCAGGGGCTAACAATCAACAAAATTTCCATTGACAATTAGTAAAACGAGTAATACGATAATCTAAAAGTCAATGAGGTAGTCATGAATACATCTATTACTCAAGCACTAATTGATCATTGGCCCATATCGATACTATTGATTATCCAATACTCTTTGATTTGCAAAGATATACAAGCCATTCACACTCGCATTGATAGCTTGTCAGAAATGACCAATATTCGATTTGATAGCTTGAAAGGAAATTTCAATGAGCTTAGGGATGATTTCAAAGATATAAAAGAGGATGTCAAGGATATGAAAGAGGACGTCAATGGCATGAAATGTGAAGTCTCTAGCTCGAAAACAAATGTTAATGTAATGACCTGAAAGAAAATTTTAACGATCGTATCGATGATCTTAAAGATAATATTAGTGCCCGGATCAATGACTTAAAGATAATGTCAATAACCGGATAGGTGATCTGAAAGAAAATGTCAATGACCGCATTAGCGGAGTTGAACAGAAGCAAAAAACCTATAATGATAAGCTAGACAATCTAATAGCTCAGACAAATAGGATTGAAGGTGTCTTGGTACTTCCATGTGCTGGTACTGAAGATTAAAATTTTGCTTCATTGTATCAAGGAATCTACAGTGCAGTTTATGGCAAAATTCTGGAAGGTATCTTCCATATTTTACCGACCGCTCTCAAGACAGATTAGCGAAAAAGCAACTACTAGAAAAGCCTATTGCAACTTTATGATGCACTGCTCCTCATCATGGATTTAATCCAGACTATTTCATTCATATCATCGGCACAATCTAGTTGCCGATGTCGCCATGTCTATGGACTGTCACCACTAGCTGATTCCAAAGCATCTAGGAAATGTCCGAACTGATCCAGGCTGATCAATTCAAATCGATCTTGCAGCTGAAAATCCCGCTCCTTGACGTTCGTGCTCCAGTGGAATTCAATAAAGGGGCTTTTCCATGCGCCAGTAATTTGCCGCTCCTCAATGATATGCAAAGGCAGGCGGTAGGCACCTGCTATCGACAGCGAGGCAGACAGGCAGCAATAGATCTTGGTACAAGACTGCTGGGTATTGAAGGGAAAGCCCTCTGTGTCAAGAACTGGAAACTGGCTATTCAACAACACCCGGACACAGCACTGTATTGCTTTCGCGGCGGGCTTAGATCAAAGACCGCTCAGGAGTGGCTACGCGAGGAGGGGATATCAGTCCGTCGAGTTGCTGGAGGCTACAAAGCCTTGCGCCGCTTCCTGATTCAGCAGGTGGAACTATTGGCCAGTGCCGACAATCTAATCATAATTGCCGGCAAGACAGGTAGTGGCAAAACCCACTTGCTATGCACACTTCCCAACAGTCTGGATCTGGAAGGTATCGCCTGCCATCGTGGCTCAGCCTTTGGGCGCCGGGTTATTGATCAACCCGGTCAGATTGATTTTGAGAATCGACTAGCAATACAGTTGCTGGATCTGCACTGGCAACAGCAGCAACGTGTGGTGGTCGAGGATGAGAGTCGCGCTATTGGCAGCCTCTCCATCCCCCTCCCACTCTATCGACGCATGCATGAATCGCCACTGGCACTGCTTGATGTGCCACTACAGGAACGAGTTAACACAATTCATCATGACTACATTCAGTCCAACTATACCGACTTTCATCGTCTTCATAGCAATCAGGCCAATCAACTATTTGCTGACTCCTTACTGGAAGCATTGGGCCGTATCCGCCGTCGCTTGGGCGAGGAAAGGTTTATGCATATAAAGGGCATAATGCAGAGTGCTCTTGAGCAACAGCAGCGTGCTGGCGACACCGATGCTCATCGCTATTGGATTGAGGAATTGCTCACCAGCTATTACGATCCGATGTACGAGTATCAACTCGAAAGCAAGCTTCAGAGAGTAGTGTACAAGGGTACTGCCGAGGAACTCACCAGCTGGATACAACCAAAAGTCTTATTGCAGCACACTTAAAGAGACATCGGATGAGTATCACCCGCCTACATCTCAATGAGCGACTGGCTGAGGCCATCGAGCAAGGTGCAACCGTGCTGGTTCCAAACAATCGGCTTCGGGATGCTGTAGTTCGCAGTTATGCTAGAAGTCAGTCCCATACAGTATTTGTCACCCCCCGGGTAATTGGAGTTGATGTCTGGGCCCGAAATACCTGGGATCAGCTTGCGAGCTTGGGGCGATTGCCCTATTGCACCCGCTTGCTGGTGTCCGATACCGAAGAACGGGTTTTATGGACACAGATCATAGAAAACTCCTTGCACAGCTACCCACTGCTTAATCCAGGAGAAACTGCCGCCCAAGCCAGTCGAGCATATCAGCGTATGAAGCAATGGAAATTACAAAAGAACCACCAACAAGAGTTGCTTTCTTTTGCTGTGATTCCTGATCTCCAGGCATTTCTGCATTGGTCCACAATGTTTGAAAAGCTGTGCAAGAAGAAGTCCGTAATTAGTCTTGTTGATTGTATAGAACAAATTTGCATGGACCTCGCCTCACCCAACACTCTGCCAATTGCCAACAATTTTGTCTTGTTGAACTTTACTCAGCCACCGCCACTGTATAGAACACTGTTTGAATACCTGAAAAATGTGGCTGCTGTGGAGGAAATTAAACCTGACCGACAGGACCCAACGATTTCTGGTCAATCAAGAATATTTCCCACTGTGCGTGACGAATTCACTGCTGCGGCCAGCTGGGCCAAGCAAATTATGGCAAACGACAGCCAGGCACATATCGGGCTGATCGGTCAACTTTCTGATGAGCAGCATAACGAACTTGAACGCATACTTCGCAATGCTCTGCGACCGCAATATCTGGTTGAGTACTGCAGTGAGGATGTTGTTTTCAACAGCAGTCGTCGCTCCAGTAGTCTGATGGATGAGGCACTGATTCATGATGCTTTTTTGATTTTTGATTTAGTGATAAAAAGCCGGGAGGCACAGCTTGAATCCTTTTGCCGTCTGCTGCGTTCTCCCTATGTGCTGCCGAATACAGGCGAGCATACTCAGAGAACCCGGCTGGAACAACATCTACGCCGACGCCTTACTAATCCATGTCGCGGGGATGATTTGGTTTATTTTGCCGGTCTCAGGAATACCGACTATCGTTGCCCGAAACTGATGGCCGCTATCCGTGCAGTACAGCGAAAAATCAATGTTCTAACCTGCTCTTCAGGAATGAACAAGCAACCCGCATCCGCCACGCCAGCACAATGGAGCAAATTCCTAACCGAAGTGTTACGCAGGTTTGGCTGGCCAGGCAGAAAGCTGACTCCACATCAGAAGCGTGTAGTTATAACCCGTTTTGAAGCGGCTTTGACTGAATTGTCAGGACTGACCCCGATTCTGGAGAGGGTTGACTTTTCGCAGGTACTGTCAAGGCTGCGTCAGATTTGTCTTGACACAAAACTCAAACCGAAGTTTGACGATCGATGTCAGATATCACTGCTTAGTCTTGAGGAGGCCAGTGATCTTGCTTTCGATCATCTATGGATTCTGAATTTCAACGACCAAGTATGGCCGCCACCTGTAAGTCCCACACCCTTCCTTCCTTATCCCCTGCAAAGGGAACTGGGAATGCCAGGCAGTCACAGTAATATTCAAGTTATGTTCGCTCGCGATATTTTTTCCTCTTTATTGGTATCGGCAAGTAAAACATTTACTGTCAGTCACCATCGCAGCGGCGATGACCAAGAGTTTAGGCCCAGCAGCTTTAGTGCTGAATTTACCAATCTGGCACTTGAGATAGAATCCGACAGTTCATTGGTGCTCCCCATGTTTAATAGTAAGGAGAATAGCCACTTACAGCTTATTGCGATACCTGATGACGATGCCGTACCTCTGCAACCCAGATCTGGTGATGAAAGTCTGGGAGGTGTCAATGTTTTGAACGATCAGTCAAGGTGCCCATTTCATGCCTTTATTCAACATCGTCTGCGAGCTGAGCCACTAGAGAGCTTTGCTAGTGGATTGAGTCCAGCAGCGAAAGGTACGGCCATTCATCTGGCACTTGAGAAGTTGTATGCACAAATTACTGAACGCAACGATTTATCGGTTGATCCTGACAGTCTTTGGGAACTATGTAATGAGGCAGCTGCTGAAGCTGTACGTTATTTGCGTCAGCATCACCGTTCGATCATGACCAAACGCTTCACCCAAATCGAAAAACGACGTATCGCCACCAGATTGTCCAGCTTTCTTCAAATCGAAAAAGAGCGAGAAAAATTTTCAGTATTGTGCACAGAGGAAAAAATGTCCTGGCATTACCGAGATATGCTGTTCAATCTCAAGATAGACCGGATTGATCGCCTTGCTGACAATACCATTGCCGTCATTGATTACAAAACTGGCAGGACAGCGGTCTCGTCTTCGAACTGGCTCAAGGAGCGACCTGAAGACCTGCAACTACCCATGTATATGACCGTTATTGAAGAAACTGGTAAGCATGGCGGAACAGTATCGGCTGTTGCCGTTGCCCGCATCAATATCGAAAACCCGGGCTACTCCGGCATAACAGACCAAGAGCCATTTCATCCCACACTGACTTCACTCAATAGCCTGATAACCAAGCACCCCGAAGTCACTGGCTGGCCAGAACTGCAGGCTAAACTCAAGGATGGTCTGGAGAGAATTGCTGACGAGTTTCTTGCTGGCATAGCCACTATTACCCCGCCTGATTACGCCAGAAATTGCACGAACCGACAAATCCGTGCGATGTGCCGACTTCCTGATGCAACTATCAAAAAGGTCTCACCGCAGAAGAGGAATCCCCTTTGACGCGCCCTCTTCCAGACCAATCTGCTCGCAACCAGGCACTTGAAGTCAATCGCTCATTCATCGTGCAGGCTCCGGCAGGCTCCGGCAAAACCGAACTGTTGACCTTGCGATACCTAAAACTTCTGACGCAGTGCAAACAACCTGAGGAAGTGCTGGCCATTACTTTTACCCGCAAAGCCGCTAGCGAAATGCGTGACCGCATCATTACTGCCTTGCTTTGGTGTCAACGCTGTATGCGGGGTGAATCTCATCCGCAAGGGACCATTGAGGAATTGCGCTACCGCATCGGTCAGGACGTGTTGGAACGAGATAGCGATCTGAAATGGCAATTACTGGAAAACCCCACGCGATTTCGGGTACAGACAATCGATAGCTTCTGTTTTTATTTGGCCAAACAATTGCCCGTGCTCTCCCAGACTGGAAGTGATCCTAAGTTGCAGGAAAATATTGATCACTGCTTTCGTGCTGCCATCAATGCCACTCTGGAGCAACTGGAGTCCAAAAATCCCATCGCTGATGATATTGAGCGTTTGCTGATACATCTCGATAATGATATTCGGCGCATTCATAAACTCCTGACGGGATTGCTCAAAAGTAGGGATCAGTGGTACGGGCACCTGAATTATTTAAAACTTTCGGGATCTCGTGGCATTGAGGAATTGGCCCGACATTTGGCCGAGTGGATAAATGAAACTCTCGCTGAAATTCGGCAAAAGCTCAATGATGAAACACCTGATCTTGTTTCACTATACAACTTCGCTGCAGCCAATCTTGCCCGAGAGGGCATTCTGCCCTCGGAGCAGCATGAATCACTGACTGCCCTGCCCGGCATTGAAGCCCAAGATCTGCACCGATGGCAGTTGATGGTTGATTTTCTGCTGACAATGAAACCGGCTTGGCGAAATGCAGTGCAGAAAAAACACGGATTTCCTGCCAGTAATACCGGGAATACTGAGTTCAAGGCACTGAACAAGGAAATGAAGCAGCTGCGTAAGGAGTTGATTGAGCGTTTGGCAGACAAACCAGACATGCTGGAATGCCTGGCTTATCTTCGACTGCTTCCACCGCCGGATATTAAGAGTAGTGAGTGGGAGTTTCTGGCCGCTCTATTTCGAGTATTACATCATCTCAATGGCCAGCTGATTCTGGCCATGCGCAGACTCAAGGTCATGGACTATACCCAGGTCTCTGCTAGTGCCATGCTGGCATTGGGGGACGAAGAGGAACCCACGGACATTACGTTGGCACTTGATCATGTTATTCGCCATATCCTGGTAGATGAGTTCCAGGATACCTCTCATTTTCAGCGTGGTTTGTTGGAGAAACTAACCGTCGGCTGGGAGCCGGGGGATGGCCGCAGTCTATTTCTGGTGGGTGACCCCATGCAGTCCTGCTACGGTTTTCGTAATGCGAATGTAAGTATCTATCTGGATGTCATGGAGAACAGTCTGAACAATGTGGCACTGGATTCACTAAGGCTATCGACCAACTTTCGTTCTCAAGCCGCCATCGTTTCCTGGGTAAACGAGGTCTTTGACTCCGCCTTTCCGCAACAGGTGGATATCTCCCGTGGTGCGGTGCCTTATTCGATGGCAAATGCTGTCCATGATCCGATTAAAAATCATGGGGTGAGCCTTAATATTCTGGATCATGAGGCAGATGCTTATGCAGCGGCAGCCGAGATTGAGTCCGAAATAGTAGCAAACCGTGTCGCAGAATTACGCAAACAGTATCCCGATGATAGTATTGCCGTACTAGTCAGGGTGCGCGACATTCTGACTACTCTGGTACCAAGACTTCGAGAGGCAGGTCTGAGCTGGACAGCCTCTGACATCGACCGTCTCGACTCACTGGCAATCATTGATGATTTGATGTGCATATTGCGCATCATTCTTCATCCTGGCGATAGACTTGCTTGGATTGCCCTGTTGCGCGCCCCCTGGTGCGGCTTGGGTATTAGCGACCTGCATGCTCTGGCCACACACAAATCCGTTTCTACCGATTTATGGAAGACCATCCAGAATTATGAGAATGTTGAGGGATTGAGCGACTGGGCATGTTCGGTACTGGGGGACTTCGTCACTGCGCTGAAATTTATACTCGATATGCGATTCCGCACCTCGCTTAGGGACATCGTTGAGACTGGCTGGCGGTTACTCTGTGGATCTGCCTGTATCACCTCCAGACTGGAAAATGATAGTGTGCAGTGTTTTCTTGATTTGATTGAACAAAATGAAGTAGCTGGTGGCATTGCCGATATGGGTGAATTTGAACTAGCGATAGAACAGGCTTTTGTTCCCAGCCCGGTGGAACTGGAAGCTTCGGGATTGCATCTTCTAACCATGCACAAGGCCAAAGGACTGGAATTTGACCATGTTCTGATCCCTGCCCTTAATCGTATAGGTCGCAGTGATGATAGACCGTTATATATTAGCCATGAGCGGGTCAATCAGCATGGCGATAACCGCTTGTTTCTCGCTGGCCTGACCGAAGCTGGGGAAGATGACAGTCCCTTATATAATCTGCTGCGTCACGAGCAGGAGCTGAAAAATCAACTGGAAAGTACACGACTGCTCTATATTGCGATCACACGTGCCAGAAAATCTGCTTCCCTGTATGCCACCCTTGCGCGAGAGAATTGTGAAAACATTGATGCCGACCCGGACGATGTAAAAAGTCGGTTAAAAGATCCAGCTAAGCGCAGTCTGCTAGCTAAAATTTGGCCATTCCTGGATGCAGAAAAAATCCAGGTCACAGCAATTGAAGAGAACAAGGGCTATAGACGGCTTATCAAGGGCATGCAAGATGAAAAGCAACAAGCCACCCATATACGCCGATTCAACTCGGTCTGGCAGCTGAAAGAAAGTGAGAAAATCGTGCAACAAGCGCGATCACTGAGTGGCCGCAGGCCCGGGCTACGATGGCCTGATAGTAGCCTTTTGGCAATTAGGGGCACGTTAATTCATCGATGTCTTGAACAATACGTGCTCGCAGCTGATCAACAAGCCTGGCTGGATGGGCTCAGTCATTTACGTTCCTGGTGGGCACTGCAGCTTCGCCATCTCAATCCAGATGTGGATGAAGTAGAAACAGAGATCAATGCCATCGAATTATGCTGCAATAGTATTGAACAAGAGGTCAGAAACACCTTACAGGATGCTTCAATTAACTGGGTGTTTAACCCGCAACTTGAAGATAGCCAGTGCGAGCTTACTCTGAGCAGGATTGGCAGGAAACTGGGTGAGCAGGTCATTGAAAACCGCGTCATTGATCGTACCTTCATGGCTGGCAATCATCGCTGGATTATTGACTACAAGACGAGTAGCCCTTGGCCGGACGAGGACGAGTCGGCGTTCATTACACGTATGACTGAAGAGTTTTATTCACAGTTGACGGTTTACAAACGTCTGTTTAAGGCTATGGAACCCGAGGTGCCGATAAAAACTGCCCTGCTTTTTACTGCCTTGCCGAGACTAGTTGAAGTACCGCTGAATTAGTCACAATCGTTCGGATCCACTGCATAAATTCCGGCACTGTTGCGCAAATAACCCTTGTAATCCATCCCATAACCATAAAGATAATGATCGGCAATACATAGACCCACAAAATCCGCCTTTATGTCTGGCATCTTGCGGTTATGTTGCTTATCAACAAGTACCGCCGTGTAAACCTCCCCTGCCCCGCGACTATGCAGATACTTTGTGATCGTCAGTAAGGTATCGCCTTCATCCAGAATATCATCAATTACCAGCACCACCTGGCCAGTCAGATCAATATCCGGTGTGTGCTTCCATTCAAGTTTACCCCCTCTGGTCCGATTGAGATAACGAGTGGCATGCAGGTAGTCCATACGCAACGGGAAATGCAGGCGGGTGGCCAGTTTGCCGGCCACAATCACTGCGCCATTCATCACACTCAGCAAAATCGGATTAGACTCTGCCAGCCGTTGTGTTATGGCGGTGGCCATTGTGTCCAGTACAGCCTCCACTTCCACCTCATTGTAAAGACAGGTTGCTCGTTCATGGACGGCAAGTATGGCTCCGGGAGTCTGCATGTCAGACCTCACTGTGGATCTGGTTCTGGCCGAATAGCGTCCAGTCCGTCCAGGGTAGTGGTCGGGAAGGCAAAATCGGCAGCATGTGCGTGTACAATTTCAATGATCTTCAGCAGCACATCCTGCTTGATTTCATGAAATCTTATCCAGTTAGTGGTTTTAGTAAAGGTATAGATAAAGAAGTCCAATGAAGATGGTCCATAGCTATTAAAATTGACTATCAGGGTCTGACTCGAGTCAATTTCCTTATGATTTTCCAACATGTTCTTCACGTCAGCGACTATGGCATTCATCTTTGCAGCATCGCAATAACGAATCCCGATGGTTTCCTTAATGCGTCGGTTACTCATGCGCGAAGGATTTTCCAGTGACAAAGTATTGAACACTGAATTAGGGACATAGAGCGGACGCTTGTCAAAAGTGCGGACAACAGTAAGCCGCCAGCCAATACTTTCGACAGTACCTTCAATCTCGCGATCAGGGGAGCGAATCCAGTCGCCAATGGCAAAGGGGCGGTCGAGATAGATCATCAACCCACCAAAGAAATTCGCCAGCAGATCCTGAGCGGCAAAACCCACGGCAATCCCGCCAATGCCGCCAAAGGCCAGCAAGGCCGTGATTTCTATACCAAAGGTCGGCAGAGCAATCAACACTCCGGAGATTATGACTGAAAGCCTGAGCAATTTAGCCAGGGCATTCAAGGTAGCGGGATCAAGACTGGCCTGGTCTTGGCCGGATTCCTCCTTAAGGCTCTGCATAATTCGCGCTTCAGCGAGCGTGATAAAACGAGTGGCAAACAGCATGATCAGCACAATAAAGGTGACCTGCCTAATCACATGCAGATTTTCAGGGTTGAATAATTCTGTTTGCAGGTATCCCTCACTAGTCTCGATCGCCCACAGCAATCCCATGATGAGAATGAACCAGCTGACGGGTCGACGACCTGCATCCACCAGAGCGTCATCCCAGACATTACTGGTTTTTTCGGTCTGTCTTTGCAGCACTATCAAAGCCCTGATAGCCCCAAAGCGGACCAGCAGAGTCAAGGTAACGATGGCAAAAATTTCCAGCGTCCAGTTAATCTCCCAAAGGCTTTCCTGTCCAAAAACTCCTGCGAGTAACTCAGCCATCTCCAGTCTCCTGTCTACTCACTTTGTGGTAACCTTGCTTACTGATATTTGATCTTGATGTGTGCATTTTATTGTAGCTGGTTGTTTGTTGTGGGATGAGACCTTCAGAAGAGGTTACTCCCGTTAATCTCAGCCTTCCACCGATGGCTAATCCAACTCAGAGGAGAGTTTCAGATTCATCTGGACTACTCAGGCTCTGAAGTAACTCCACTGCCTCATGCCAGCATTGCTCGCTATGGAGCGATTTCACCTCCGCAGCAGGTGTTGCCGCCAAGGCCGATAATCGGGCACAGCCTGGGTGCTCAATGTCATCCAGATAATCCGCTACGGCCAATGCAGCTGTGCGGTCATTGCAGGCCAAAACCATATCACAACCAGCTGTGAGGGCTTTTGCAGTACGACTTTCGATGTCGCCACCGACCTGGGCAGCCGCCATGCTGAGGTCATCACTAAAAATCACTCCCTGAAAATTCAGCTGGCCTCGCAGTTTTTGCTGAAGCCAGACTTTGGAGAAGCCAGCGCATTCAGCATCTATGGCCGGGTACTGTACATGAGCCGGCATGATGGCATCCAACAAGTCGATACAATTAACAAATACCATGAAATCCTTGCCCAGAATCTGGTCTGCACTGCGATCATCAATCGGAAGGCTATAATGAGAGTCTGCCTCCACAGTGCCATGGCCGGGAAAATGCTTGCCTGTAGCAATCATGCCAGCCTTATGCATACCACCAATATAATCTCGTGCTAAGGTAGTCGTTAAAGGTACATCAGCGGCGAAGGCACGTTCAGCGATAACCTTGGACTCACTGCTATAAAGATCCAGCACCGGAGCAAAACTGAAATCAATGCCGTAGTGCAGGGTTTCTGCAGCCATTGCCCAGCCATGAGTTCGGGCAAGCAGCCGGGCTTGATCTGCATCTTCTTCATAGATCTCACCCAGTGCATGCAGTGGTGGCAATAGCAGGAAATTTTCACGAAAACGCTGGACCGAACCACCTTCCTGATCCACAGCAATTAGGAGAGCGGGATCGCACTGGCGTATCTGGCTGATGAGTGTGCATAATTGCTGAGGGTTGGCGTAATTTCGGCTGAATAAAATCAATCCACCCACACAGTTACGCTTGAGCAGTGCTTCATCTTCAATGCTTAGTTCTTCACCCTTGATGTCGAGCATCAAGGCACCCAGAGGTCTGTGGTTATCAGTCATGGTTAAGGGCAGATCATTGCGTGTCTTTTACAACAGATATCTACTTTAAAGGTCAAAGCGGGCAATTCAGCTTATCTGTGAACGCAGCCCCGCCTTATTTTCTGCTACAGATCGTTCTATCAGTTTGGGTGCCCCGTTTACATTTCGAATCGCAACACCATATTGCTAGGAAGTGTAAGAGGAAATCATGGAAGGACATCCGGTGCCAATGTCTGAGTATTTCAGGTACAAAATATGCAAGGGCAATATCCGTCAAGCTGCGAGGTTAGGAATCACTCCGACCACCTAGTGTAAAATTAATGGTGCCTCCTCTTTCATAGCTCGGTGATGCTCGGATTGCACACACCAGCAGGAGTAAGTATGTTGACTTGGTCATCCAGATTGCCTCTGGTAACGCTAGCTATGATACCCTCATAAAGAATCTTAGAAAATCCAGTGACTATGCTGCAATCATATGGTTTTGCCAACGTGAAGGTCAATAACTTTGTCCTGCCGAGATGGCTATATTAAAACTCTTGGACTAATGAGCTGAGGCAGGTAATAGATAACTCTGGAACTCGGTTTTCACTTGACAACATCAGACTAGTCGATATAACTGATGATAACAATCAGCTGGAGTGGGGCTGGCAGGGTAAAAATACTCTCTGCTTCCAGAGTGTGCAATTAGGAATCATGCCGATAGTTTGCCTCTAGAACAGACCTTGTTCAGGTGCTCGCAGAAGGTCAATATAATTCCTGTCGGCTCAGTGCCGGAAATCTGTATATTTGGTCTGGATGGCGATCATCTGTTTGCGGGTGAACTGGTGGCCAATAAAGGTGGTTAGTTTGAGTTTTTCAATCTTCGGATCCATGGTTGCATCTATATTAGATTCAGCGATTCAACAATAGGATATGAGCTACGATTAGCCATTTTGAGATTTTTAAATAATCCTTATCTGCGGCCTGTTTCGATATTTTCAGTCTGTTCGGTGTGAAAGCCTAGTTGAAATATGACTCCCTCAAGGCCCAGATCAACGGTATTGCTAGCTCTAAACAATTAATTCAAATTTTACCTAAAGAAATTTGCACTTTGCCGGATAACTGTATATACTTGCAGTTAGCTTATGCTGCTAGGTGTTCTGATTTCAACTGATTTCTTACTCACAGGCTGTGGTAATTGAGTTATCGAAGTCGGGCATATATCACTAAAATACGTAAATTTTGGAAAATTGCAGAGATTAGAACCAAAAATATATCATTATTTTTCAACTGTTTATGCAAATTGAGGTTGTACCATGAATAGACTAACAATGCGACAGGAACAAATTCTTGACTTCATCAAGGATCACAAGCAAGCCACCGGATACCCCCCAACCCGCATGGAAATATCGAACGAAATGGGCTTCAAGTCAACCAATGCTGCCGAGGAGCATTTGCGTGCACTGGAGCGTAAAGGTGTCATAGAGATTATGCCGGGTACTTCCCGAGGTATACGGCTGCCCATGTGCGAGCAACTGGGTCTGCCCATTGTAGGTCAAGTAGCGGCAGGCAGTCCGATCCTGGCCGAAGAATGCATAGCGGACTATTGTGAAG
Organism: Gammaproteobacteria bacterium; assembly: GCA_026710425.1. GTDB lineage: Bacteria > Pseudomonadota > Gammaproteobacteria > Pseudomonadales > Pseudohongiellaceae > UBA9145. Next base: position 4,904 of record JAPORB010000157.1, on the reverse strand, counting down.
TACCGCCCGCAATGTTCTCCCCTAGTGCCGACTTTTTGCTGTCGGTAAAAGGTACCAGTATGACTGGTATCGGAATTTTTGAGGATGATTTGCTAGCGGTTCATAAAACAGACCGTGCAAATAATGGAGATATTGTTGTTGCCCGAATCGAGGATGAGGTGACTGTGAAAAGACTAGAGATGACCTCCAGTAAGCACAAACTAAAACTGATTGCCGAAAACCCTGACTTTTCTCCCATTGAAGTCGACCTTCGTGGTCAAAGTTTTGCCATTGAGGGCATCAGCGTGGGTGTGATTAGACGTCAAATTTAACAATCAAAGGTAGTTTATAGTCCAAGTTAAATTTCGAGCTTTGGCAACCAGTTAATGACGGTAGAATGTTGAGCAATCCTACCTGCAATAAATAATTTAGTAGGGGTTGGATAGATATAATTATTAGGGTTGGAATTTCCCTCATCTCAGGGGGTATTCAGGCTGCTCTTCTTTTTGCCGTTGTTTTTCTTTTGGAGCTTTTCTTTTGCTGTCTGCGATTTGAAGATTGTTCTGCTTGCCAAATACCATCTCGATAAAATGCTTTCCAACCAGTGGCTTTGCCATCAACCTCGGTCAGCACATACTGTTCCTTGGATTTACGGCTGAAGCGTATCTGCGACTTGTTACCCGCATTGTCTTCCGTCGGTGCGCTAAAGAGAAACCTGTACTTTGGATCAATCTCATCCTTATGTGGAATGATTTCCTCTACGAGGGGAGCACGGGTTTCTCTATGTTTGGGAAACTGACTTGCTGCCAGGAACAGCCCGGCTGCACCATCCCTGAGAATGTAGTGGTCGTTCACCTTCTCACATGATAATTCCGGCATTGGCACTGGTTCCATTTTTGGTGGAGCCGGCTCGCCATTACGCAGTAATTTGCGCGTATTCTTGCACTCTGAGTTGCTACAGCCAAAGTACTTGCCAAAGCGACCACTTTTGAGCTGCATATCTGCTCCGCATTTGTCACATTCAATTACCGGTCCATCATAACCTCGGATTTTGAACTCTCCAACCTCAACTTCGTAGCCTTCGCAATCAGGGTTACGACCACAGACATGCAACTTACGCTTCTCGTCAATCAGATAGGGATCCATGGCAGTACCACAAAGTGGGCAGCGCCGCTTATGTCGCAGCTGGATATTTTCCTGTACTTCCGCCTCCTCAGCAGTATCGGTACGAATGGCCTCCTCGCCTGGAGTGAGATTCATTGTGTTTTTGCATTGATCACCTGGCGGCAGGATATAACCTGAGCAACCCAGAAAAACACCAGTTGAAGCATTCCGAATTTGCATGTGGCGGCTGCATTTTGTGCACTCTATATCGGTATCGGTAGGATCATTATTCCGCATACCGCCATCTTTAGCTTCCGCCTTCTCAAGTTGCGAAACAAAATCGGTGTAGAACTCATCCAGCAGATTTTTCCAATCAATATGGCCAGAAGCGACTTTGTCCAGTGAATCCTCCATTCTGGCAGTAAAATCATAATCCATAAGATCAGAGAAACTCTCCAACAACCTTTCTGAAACTATGTCACCAATTCTCTGGGCAAAGAACCGCTTATTCTCCACGGTGACATAACCACGGTCTTGAATAGTCGAAATTATCGCCGCATAGGTGGAAGGCCGTCCTATGTTGCGCTTTTCCAGCTCTTTGACTAGGCTTGCCTCGGTGTAGCGTGCAGGTGGTTTTGTGAAATTCTGAAATGGTTCCAGTTTCTTTAGTTTCAGGGATTCACCCACTTCTACATCTGGTAACACCACATCTTCGTCTTTAGAAGGCAGTACCTTCTGAAAGCCGTCAAACTGCATGATGCGGCCATTTATACGTAACTCGAACTGTTCAGCCTTTACCGAAATGCTGCTGCTAAGAAAGCGAGCCGACGGCATTTGACAGGCAACAAAAAATCTCCAGACCAAGTCATACAGCCGAACAGCATCAGCTTCCATGCCAGTCATCTGTCCCGGTAACACCTTGACATCACTAGGTCGAATCGCCTCATGAGCTTCCTGGGCACCCTCTTTTGAACTGTAGTAACGTGGTTTTTCAGGCAAATAATCATCGCCATATACCCCGGCGATGTGTTCCCGGCACATGGCAATAGCATCGTTGCTCAGATGGGTCGAGTCAGTACGCATATAGGTGATATGCCCCGCCTCATATAGGCGTTGAGCCATGGTCATAGTCTTTTTGACACCAAAACCCAGGCGAGTGCTGGCTGCCTGCTGCAGGGTGGAGGTTATAAGCGGTGGACGCGGCTTACTGCTAGTAGGTTTATCCTGCCGATGCGATACAATGTAGTTGGCATCATTAAGAATAGCCAGCGCATCGTCAGTCTCCTCCTTACCAGTGGGGCGAAATTTTTCACCATTTTGTTTGAGCACTTGGCAGCGGAGCGTGTCAAAGCGTACCGTTTCAAGATTGGCGAATACCTCCCAGAACTCTTCGGGGATAAAGACGCGAATCTCTGCTTCTCTTTCCACCACTAGTCTCAAAGCAACTGACTGGACTCGCCCGGCTGACAAACCCCGGGCCACTTTTGCCCACAACAGCGGTGACACCATGAATCCTACTACCCGATCAAGAAAGCGCCTGGCCTGTTGGGCCTCGACATAGCGCATGTCCAGATTGCCAGGCTCCTTGAATGCGTCATTTATTGCACGTTTGGTGATTTCATTAAACACGACTCGCTGGTAACGTTCAGGGGCACCACCTATGGCCTCCTGAAGATGCCAAGCAATGGCTTCACCTTCTCTGTCAAGGTCAGTGGCGAGAAAAATTCTGTCAGCATTTTTGGCAAGCTTCTTCAGCTCTGTGACGACCTTCTCTTTGTCCGGCAATATTTCGTATTTGGCCTTCCAACCATTTTCAGGGTCAATGCCCATACGAGAAATCAGCTGACTTCTTGCTTTTTTCTTTTTGTAGGCAGCCTTTTGTTGGGGACTCATTTTTTTAGTTTTCGCAGCCTCAGCTGCTCTGGCCTTACCGTTAGCAGCCGTGGACCCTCCCCCTTTGGGCAAATCACGAATATGGCCAACGCTGGATTTCACCACATAATCAGCCCCAAGATACTTGTTGATGGTCTTGGCTTTAGCCGGTGACTCTACAATGACAAGTGATTTAGACATAAAGTAAACGATTACCCTGATATAAAATTTGCTTTATTCGGTCTCTATATTGCTACAGGAACACCATATATGGGCTATAAGTGCAACGGTCAAGCATAACTCTAATTACTGCTGTTTCAGATTTTTTCCTGGGACGCCTTAGCCCTTAGCAAATGTTTGGCTTGGGCTGTAAAAGAAAAATGAATTATAACAATCGGTGCAAGAAAATGACCCACTTCAACTTACTATATAAAGCATTATATGTTGATGTTGATTCAAAATGGTTGACAGTGATCACAGATGGCAGCAATATCTGAGTTCGATTCATATAGCAGATCGCAACAGCCATCAGATATAATCTATAGAAAGCTTAGCAGAGTAATAAAACGCTACATTTCTAGGAAATTATTGATGACATTATTGTTGTCTTGAACAATTACTTATATGAATTAATTTCACTAAACCTATAGATAAATATTTTCTGACATCACTCATCAATTCAATGCAATCAGATAGATACCTCATGTAGCCAACCAAAAGTATCTTCAAGCTCGCCCTTCTGGATTCCCACCAAGGTGTCATATAATTTTTGCATTACCGGACCGACTGTTTGACCATCTTTATAAACATTGTGCCAAGCCCTATCGTACCAAATTTGACCAACCGGTGACAGAACTGCTGCAGTTCCGCATGCACCCATCTCATCGAAACTTTCAAATTCGGTGCGCAACTCAACCGGACGCTGCTCTGTATTCAGGCCTAGTTGTACTTCGGCAATGGTCATTAGGGAACGACGGGTTATACCAGGTAGAATTGCATGGGAAGCAGGTGAGACCAATGTTCCATCTTTCATGGAAATAATTATGTTAGCTGAACCCGCTTCATCAATGAACCTGCCCTCAGCAGCATCAAGGTAAAGTGCCTCGCTGGCACCAAGATCCTTGGCCATCCGAGTAGCCATCAGACCTCCAGCGTAGTTGGCTCCAATCTTGAAGCTGCCGGTACCCCGTGGTGCGGCTCTATCCAGATTAGATACAGCTAGATTGATCACCCCCAAACCAGCCCCACTGTAATATGGACCCACTGGCGAGACGAAGACCCTGAAATCATAGCGCCGTGCTGGTTGCAGTCCCAGGTTCTCGCCAACTCCAATGAGCATAGGGCGGATGTATAACGAAGCTCCCGTGCCATAAGGAGGAATCCATGCATAGTTAGCTTGAACAGTTGATTCGATGGCATCCAGAAACATCAAAGCAGGGATTTCAGGCATTAGTAGTCTGGCTGCTGCCTGATTCATACGCTCATAGTTAAGTTCTGGTCGAAACAGAAGGATACTTCCATCTTCGGCAGTCTGAGCCTTCATGCCTTCGAAGCACTGTTGGGCGTAGTGCAAAGCCGGTGCACCCTCATGTACAACCAGATTTTCATCCTGCAGCATTGTACTTGGCTGCCATTCACCATTAATAAAACTGCAAGAATAGCGAAAATCTGTACGCAAATACTGGAATCCAAGCTCGGCCCAGTTCAGGTCTTTTTTGGCAAGTTTCTTGTTCATAATCTAGCTTAGCAATGATCTCTTTATTTCTGAATAAAATTAAAAATTAAGTGAGTCTGTCGGGATGAACAGAAATTAAATTGACTACCACTGAGTTATTAATTTCAGATGTCCTGACCTCAACAGCTGCTCGACAGCAGTGAAATTCTGAATACTTACTTTAATATCATATAGTTATGAATGATTACCGAGATTTTTGCAGATGTTAACATTG
>JAPORB010000186.1 GCA_026710425.1 Gammaproteobacteria bacterium | reverse complement strand
GTGGCCTGACCGGCAGACTGCTACTGGAGTTGACGTCCCGTGCCCCGCAAACTATCCGCATTGAGGGCTTGCGGTGGAATTTTCACCCAAAGTCGACATGAGCTCTGATCGCGCCCCGGCATTGCGGAAAGTCAGCCTGCTTGCCACGGGGTAGCGCATATTCAATTTATCCGCAACCCAAGTATTCAATAGTGATTTGACTGATAAGCATAGCTATTCACAATTCTCAAAAGTCTATGCCTGTCTTATATTTTGGTGTAGAAATTCGGAATAAGTGGTGCCGTGTTCGTCAAGAAGTGCCTACGAGCACATCGTAATTGAGCTCGGATGGTGCCATCGGGCCGACTTGGGGTGGTGCGGGCTTGCACTGCGGGTCGTTGAAAACCTTACAGTGCCAATCCCTCAGCTCCACGGTGCTGGTGCAAGGCCCACTTGATATGTTCTGCGACCAATGGTGAACTTGCAGACAACTTGTTTTGCAGTGCTGTCATCACGAGGTCCGAAGTTTCGGCATTACCCAGTGCCACTGCCAGGTTGCGCTGCCAGCATTCGTAACCGATGCGGCGGATAGCTGAGCCTTCCGTACGGGTCAGAAATTCGTCCTCACTCCAGGCAAACAGTGCCACCAAGTCCGCATCATCAAGCCCATGTCGGGGCGAGAAATCCTGCTCCGGGCTGGGAGTGCTGAATTTGTTCCAGGGACAGACCAGCTGACAGTCATCACAACCAAATACGCGATTCCCTATGGCCTTGCGAAACTTCACCGGAATAGCGGTACGCAATTCAATAGTCAGGTAGGAAATACAGCGGCGTGCATCCATCTGGCCGTTGCCAATGAAGGCCCGGGTTGGGCAAATGTCAAGGCAGGCACGACAACTACCGCAGTGTTCACTCCCGGCTGGGTCGATGGGTAGGGGAATGTCAGTAAACAGCTCGCCTAGGAAAAACCATGAGCCGGCTTGCCGGTTGATCAGCATGGTGTTTTTGCCAATCCAGCCCAGCCCTGATTTTTCAGCCATAGCCCGTTCCAAAACTGGCGCACTGTCGACAAAAGCCCGGTAACCAAACTCGCCAATGGCCTCCGTAATCCTGCAGGCCAGGATTTGCAAGCGTTTGCGCATTAGCTTGTGATAATCACGACCACGGGCATAACGGGCGATATAGGCCTTGTTTCTCCTGTGCATGGGTGCCAGTGAATTACCCCGTTGGCGAGCATAGTCCATGCGTACGCTGATAACTCTGATGGTACCGGGCTGAAGCCGCTCCGGATACAGACGTTTATCCGTGTTGTTTGCCATGTAGCCCATGGCACCATGGAAGCCGTTTTCTAGCCAGCGCAGGAAAGTTGCGCGGTAGGCGGAAAGATCAACATCTCCTATAACCACCTGCTGAAACCCAAGCTCGGCACCCCAGAGTTTGATATCGTTAGCCGTCCGCTTCAGGTCAAGAGCAGACAGGGTTGTTGCGGGATCGGTCATAACTACAATCTGCAGAGAATTTTTGCCGCCTTCCCCAGCGTGGCATCATCCTTGCAAAAACAGAAGCGTATGATATGGGTCGGAGGCGGATTTTCATAAAACGGGCTTAGTGGAATGGCGGCAACACCATGATGTTGAGTCAGTTCAGTGGCAAACTCCATATCCCCAAGCTCGCTTATTGCACTGTAATCGGCCAGTTGAAAGTAGGTGCCAGACGATGGTGTCAGCACGAAGCGAGAGTGTTGCATCAGCTGATAAAAATAATCTCGCTTTTTCTGGTAGAAGCTACTCAGGCCAGAAGCATGTTCAGGACATTCTGCCATGAAGTCAGCAATGGCATACTGCAGAAAACTGGTGGTGGTGAAAGTAACAAACTGATGCACCTTTCGAAACTCCTCGGTGAGAGTAGCTGGTGCTACGCAATAGGCCAGTTTCCAGCCGGTGACATGATAGGTTTTACCAAAGGAGAATACAGCAAAGCTTTTTTTGCGAAGCTCAGGGTGGCTCAATACACTGAAATGCCGTTGCTCATCAAACACCATATGTTCATAGACCTCGTCAGAGAGAACAAGAATAGGTCGCTTGGCAATCAGGTCAGCCAGCGCATCCAAGTCTGCTCTGCACAAAACCACCCCACAGGGGTTGTGCGGTGAGTTGATAATGATCAGACATGTGCGCTTGGTGATAACATCATCCACTTGGTCCCAATCAATGCGGTAATCGGGCAAGCGTAGCGGTAGCCTGACCGCTTTGCCACGAGCCATGGCGATAGCAGGTGCATAAGAGTCATAGGCAGGATCGAACAGAATGACCTCGTCACCGGGATGAACAACTGCCTGCACCACATCAAACAGGGCTTCTGTGGCTCCCGAAGTCACAGTTATTTCGGTGTCGGCATCAGCCTGATGATCATACAGTTCACTGATCTTTCTGGCGATCTGCTGTCGGAGGGCCGGAATGCCTGCCATAGGCGGATACTGATTCTTCTGTGCATTGAGGTAATGGACCACCAGCTGCTTGAGGCGGTCCGGGCATTCGAAATCAGGAAAGCCCTGAGAAAGATTGATGGCGCCATAATCCTGGGCCATTTTTGACATAACGGTAAATATGGTCGTGCCAATGGCAGGTAACTTACTATGCAAACTCGAAATCCTCATGTCGGCACGAAAGCCACCGAATGTAATGAGGCACTACTGCCTGACCCTGATTCGATTTGACTACTTGCTGAAAATCATAAGTAACTGGGCATGATTCTATATCAGAAGAAGCCACTGATAACCAGCCAAAAATTATTGAGGTTACGCGCCAGGTCATTCTCACCACCATGCGGCCATACTGGTCACTCGCCAACAACACTCTATCAAACGAAGCGTCACAAAATCAGAATGGTCAATCTTGAGCGCATTGGGCCTGAACATCTGCTCTGAATTACTGACTCTTCGTTAAATAACTGAAGCTCAATCCGTCAATCTGCTCAAGATCACCCTAGTCAATTTACAACCCATGATTTGTCGCACTACCAATAACGGATAGCAGATCGAAAGCCAACGGACTGAACAGTACAAAAATATCCTTATCAATCCTTGGCACTGTCAAACTGCAGTGGCAACTGATTTTATTCCATCGCCACCAGCCACTGATTTAATTCAACCACATCCTGAGGAGTCAGAATTCCGGCAACCTGTTTTAAAATCAGCGAATCCAGCACATAGTTGAAACGGGCATCGGCGTAGTCGCGCAGGGCACGGTAGAGGTTCTGACGGGCTAGCAATACTTCAACTATATTGCGAGTACCGACTTCGGCTCCGAGTTCAGTGGCATCCAGCGCGGTCTGACTGGAGATGATGGATTGTTGGCGTTGGGCGATTACTAGTACATCAGTATTCACCCGCCGGTAGGCATTGCGAATGTTCTGGGTTAACTGACGCTTGGTCAGTTCCAATGATTCCCGGGCAGCAAGTACATCATACTCCGCCTGGCGACGTCTAGAGTTCAAAGCTCCTCCCTGAAACAAGGGCACCTGAACACTCAGGGTTAGGGCGGTGCGGTCAAAAGCACCACCACCGATCTGAATACCCTGATTCACAATCGGAGCAGTCACATCGTGGGCAAACTGACCACTGAAGGCAATGGTAGGAAGATGATCCGACTTGCGTGCCTGCAGTGTTTTGCGGGAAGCGTCCAGGGTAAATTCAGCGGCTGCTATTGCCAGAGAACTGTTTTTTGCCTGTTGCTCCCACTCGGAAAGGCCTCCATCCACCTCAATCACGGGAAAGTCCTCCCGCAACTCGTCAATATCTTTGTGAGTTTGACCGGTGATAGCTTCTAGAGCCTCGAATCGTGCCTGCAATAAATCACGTTGCAGAATGGTAGTATTTCGGGCCAGATCATATGCCGCCTGGCTATCATAAACATCAGTGATGGCAACCAGCCCCACCTCCTCCCGCTGCCGGGTTTGGTCTAGCGAGCGCAAGGCAGCAGCCTCTTCCTGCAAATTGGTTTCAAGCAACTCTTGGGCCCGTAAGACATCGAAATAAGCTGTGGCCACCCGCATAATCAAATCCTGCTCCTGTGCAGCCAGGCTGACCTGGCCCGCCCGGTTACTGGCACGGGCACTTTGAAAGGTGTACCAGTTAGCCAGATTCAGCACGCTTTGGTTAAGGCTAACCCCCCAGCCATGGTTATTAAGACCGGGACGAAAACTGTGGGCAGGCATCCGAACACTCACCAACTCACCAGTGAGTGGATTTAGGGTCTCGCGAAAGGTTTCATCGCTGGGACCAGAAGTCAGGCGGGCAGTTCTGGCGTTGGTCCCCAGCGAAGGCAAGAGGGACGAACGGCTCTGAATCATCAACTCCCGGTTAGACCTGTAGGTAGCCTCTGCCTGTTTGAGCGTGGGGTCATTGTCCAGTGCCAACTGCAAAATGGTGAATAAATCCTGACCCTGGGCAATCCCGTTACAAAGGCTCAGCCCAAGAACCAATCCCAAATACTTAATAAGTCGTCCCATAGCATGTGACCTTTGTTGTTGAAAATGTTAGATGTTGCTCAACAGATAATCGTCAAGTACAGACTCAGTAACGAGGCCGTAGCCGCAGTTGAACTGAAACGGCGAAATAAAGACGAAAAGCATTGATCGATTTACCTGACAATTAGGTGCTCTCAGGTGGTGCCGAGGTGTAGCAAGCAGACATTTTACCCATCGCCCCCAATGCTGACAATTTAATCGGCTTGCTTGAGCGGTCGAATCATCAATATTGCTAACTGGAATGGCACGTTGGCGCGCACCACCCAGGCATGCGTGCCATTGCCTGGTAGTGGCAATCAACCCCTTACTTGGCTATCTCAAACCATACGACAACGACTGCATTACAGACGCACATAAATCCTGGCAGTTACTATGGAGAGCCTCACATCCATGGTCAGTTACCCGACTATCACTCTAAACAAACCCTGCGATGACTGCTCACCAAAAATCATCGCCGATCCACTTGCAGATCAAAAACACCCAAAAATGTCGTATCTACCTGTAACTAAAGAAAATAACCCAAATTACATCCTTGTCAACAGGACCTTAGGAAGGACGAGCAATTTATTCGGTTGGCAATAGCAGGTGTGGTTGTCTGGCATACCTTCAGGAGTCTGTAGCTAGCTAGAACTGAGGGGTTCAGTTTGAATTGAAATTTAAAGTCAACACTTGACTTTGCTTTTGGCGGCACAAAAAATCAAAACTCTGATACATTGTGTATCATAAACATACGAGCAGTTTAAGATTACATAATCATAGCTAGACCTGTTTGCATCAGTTCGGAACTCAACGGGCACAGTATACTAGAGTGACTCGCCTGAATTTCATCACTGACCAGGCCACAGCAACACAAAACAAGGTGTTTTCATGAACGCAAAGATAGAACCTCTGGCAGACAGGATCAATCAGCTGGATACCAGCAGCACGCAGCATTTTCCTGCTTCCCGCAAGGTCTATATCGCTGGTAGCCGAACTGATATCAAGGTACCGATGCGCGAAATCAGTCTCACGCCCACGGTCACCGAGTCTGGTGTAGAGGAAAACCCACCGCTGCGTATTTACGACACTTCTGGATGCTATTCAGACCAGGAGGCCGTCATTGATTTGCAAAAGGGCCTGCCGCCAGTGAGGGAAGTATGGATTGAAGAAAGAGGGGACACCCGACTTCTTGAGCAGACTAGTTCTCACTATGGTCGCGCACGCCAGCAGGATGCCATCACGGCGCATCTGCGCTTTGGTTCGGTCCGACCACCGCGCAAGGCATTGCCCAACTGCAACGTAACGCAACTGCATTATGCCCGACGCGGAGTGGTGACTCCGGAGATGGAGTTCATTGCTATTCGAGAGAACATGGCCCGAGCTCAAGTGCAACAAACCAGCCAACCACGGACGCAACATCCGGGTCAGGCGTTTGGTGCCTGCATCCCGACGGAGATTACTCCTGAATTTGTACGCGGGGAAGTAGCACTCGGTCGTGCCATCATTCCGGCCAACATCAATCATCCGGAAATCGAGCCAATGATTATCGGTCGCAATTTTAGGGTCAAGGTAAATGCCAATATCGGTAACTCCGCCGTGACCTCCTCTATTGAGGAAGAGGTTGAAAAGCTTACGTGGTCAGCCCTGTGGGGTGCTGACACTGTTATGGATCTTTCCACCGGTAAAAACATTCATGAAACCCGGGAGTGGATTATTCGTAACTCCATGGTGCCGATCGGCACGGTGCCCATCTACCAGGCACTGGAAAAGGTCGAGGGTGTCGCCGAAGAACTGACTTGGGATATCTATCGTGACACCTTGATTGAGCAGGCTGAACAGGGTGTGGATTACTTTACCATCCATGCTGGCGTGCTATTGCGTTATGTGCCCTTAACAGCCAGTCGTGTTACCGGTATTGTCTCTCGCGGTGGCTCCATCATGGCCAAATGGTGCCTTGCACACCATCAAGAGAACTTCCTCTACTCCCATTTTGAGGAAATTTGCGAAATCATGAAGGCCTATGATGTGTCTTTCTCTCTCGGTGATGGTCTGCGGCCAGGCTGTGTCGCTGATGCAAATGATGCGGCGCAGTTTGGAGAGCTTGAAACACTGGGTGAACTGACACACTTGGCCTGGAAGCATGACGTACAAACCATGATTGAGGGCCCCGGCCATGTACCAATGCACATGATCAAGGAGAACATGGAAAAACAGCTAGCTGTGTGCAGTGAAGCACCCTTTTACACCCTCGGTCCACTTACCACAGATATTGCACCAGGTTATGATCACATTACATCTGGTATTGGTGCTGCCATGATTGGCTGGTATGGCTGTGCCATGCTCTGTTATGTCACGCCCAAAGAGCACCTTGGTTTGCCCAATAAGCAGGATGTAAAGGACGGTCTTATGGCGTACCGAATTGCCGCGCACGCTGCTGATCTGGCCAAAGGACATCCGGGGGCGCAGTTGCGGGACAATGCCCTATCCAAGGCGCGCTTTGAATTTCGCTGGGAAGATCAGTTCAACCTCGGACTGGATCCGGTCGTAGCGCGTGCCTATCATGACGAGACACTGCCTAAGCAATCAGGCAAGTTGGCCCACTTCTGCTCTATGTGTGGCCCCAAATTCTGCTCCATGAAAATCTCCCAGGAAGTCAGGGACTATGCAAAAGCCAATACCCGGGGAGATGTAAGCCAGGCAGTGCAGGAGGGCATGGAACAGATGACCAGCGAATATCATCAGCGTGGTCGCAAGCTTTATCACAAGGTATAGGTTGCCAACGATGCCGCCTTGCCATGCTTTTCTACCAAGGCTGTCTACCCACT
>JAPORB010000076.1 GCA_026710425.1 Gammaproteobacteria bacterium | reverse complement strand
GCACGGAGCGCATCTATGCCGATACTGGACTTAATTCTGGAACAACGCGGCATTTCTGCTGACTGTTCCCGCCTTGCCATGGCCTGCTCAATTTCTTCTTCTGTGAGAAACTCACGATCACCAAATCGCTGGGGACGCTGCATGGGAATTGAAGAACTAAAATTCCACACACCCTGCAAGTCAGGCTGGCCCCATTCTGTACGTGGTACCTCATATTCGTTTTGGATGTCCTGTGCTGAAGACCCATTGGTGCAGACAAACAGCAAGATTGGCAGGCATCCTGCCAGGGAAAACCTGCATAAATTATTAGTGATACTCATGAGATTCAACCCCGTGATCATACATGTGTCCTTGATTTATCTGAAATTACTGTGCCAAGTCATATTGGTACAAATACGTAAGGTAGAACTTCGAGCCTCGATAATCAAGAGGCAAAAAGTCCGCGACCAGATCAGTCTAATGTTCAAACTGGTATGGATGTTCATTTGTCCTGCTTGCGCGTGAATCGGGTCAGCAGACTGGAAGTGTCCCAACGGCCTCCACCCATGTCCTGCACTTCCCTGTAAAACCCATCCACCAGTTCAGCAACGGGTAACTGTGCACCATTGCGCCTTGCCTCGGCGAGTGCAATACCCAAATCCTTGCGCATCCAGTCGACGGCAAAACCGAACTCGTATTCATCAGCCAGCATAGTCTGATAGCGATTTTCCATTTGCCAGGAACTGGCGGCACCCTTTGAGATGGTTTCAATCAGAGATTCGCCATCAAGACCGGCCCTCCTGGCAAAATCAAGCCCCTCTGCTAGCCCCTGCACCACGCTGGCAATACAAATCTGATTCACCATCTTCGCCAGTTGACCATTGCCAGCTGGACCAAGTAGTCGGTTAAACCGGGAATAACTGTCGATAACCGGTCTGGCTACCTCATAGGTGCCTTCCTCGCCACCTATCATAACCGTGAGTATGCCGTTCTCGGCACCAGCTTGGCCGCCTGACACCGGGGCATCCAGAAACTCTTTTCCTTGAGCCCTGCTGGCGGCATCCAGTTCCCTAGCCAGTTCAGCAGAGGCTGTGGTGTGATCCACCAGGATTTTGCCTTCATCCATTCCCGCAAGTGCTCCTTCATTGCCCAGAACCACACTGCGTACATCGTCATCGTTGCCTACACACACCAGTACTACATCACAACCAGCGGCGGCGGCGGCGGGTGTCAGTGCCAGGTTCCCCCCGAATTGCTTCACCCACTTTTCCGCCTTACTTACCGTGCGGTTGTAAACACATACATTCATTCCCGCCCGGATGACATGACCAGCCATGGGATAGCCCATTACACCCAATCCGATAAAGGCAACTCTTGTCACAGTAACATCTCCATATCATTGCTCTTGCTAAAAAATTAACGTCGGGAAAAAATTGTCCTGCCCCGGGCGATAGTCTCCACCACCTGTATTGAGGCAAGTTGGGATGGATCAACCAGCAAGGGATTTTGCTCAAGAATTACCAGATCAGCACGTTTGCCTGGAGTGATGCTGCCTTTTTCATCTTCCTCAAAATACTGGTAGGCAGCTCTTAAAGTTATCGCTTGTAGTACTTCTTCAACGGTGGCCCGCTGTTCGGGTCCCAGTACATAACCGCTGCGGGTTTCACGATTCACGGTAATCGCAACCAAGCGCATCATATCTGGAGGCACGATGGGTGCATCATTGTGAATGGTCCAAGGGATGCCGCGATCTATAGTGGCGCGTATTGGTGAAATAAAGCTGGCGCGTTCGTCACCAAAGCTCAGCCGATGCCAATCTCCCCAAAAAAAGGGATGCGCAGAAAAATAGGAGGGAATAATACCCAAAGCTGCAACTCGATCCAGTTGGTCATTGCGAATCAGCTGTGCATGGATGATCACAGAACGATGATCAGGCAACTCACCGTCGTCCACAGCTGACTCCACCCCGTCTATCATTAACTCAATCGCTGCGTCGCCGTTGGCATGGGCCAGCACCGGCATACCACGAGCGATAAGCGGTTTGATTCGATCAAGCCAAGCTTGGGGATCATAACTGGGATAGGCAACATAGTTGGCTGCCGCACCACGCGGCCCGGCAGTATAGGGTTGCGACAACCAGGCTGTACGACCCTGAGGTGACCCGTCGAGAGTGAACTTTACCCCTCCAATGCGCACTCCGCCCTCATATTCCGAATCATGAGTAACGGTTGCCAGTTCCTGATCGGTCAAGGGGTTGGCCATCACGATAGCGACTATATCGGCAGCGAAGGTTTTCTGCCTGCCCTCGGCCTTGAGCATCTCCACATAATCCATACTGACATTGCTATCCTGGATCGTTGTGATGCCATAACTGGCATAGATATCGACTGCTTCACGACGCAGTCCGATTTGACGATCTGCCGAAAGCAGTTCTCCGGTGCCGGGAAAAAACCCCATGGCTGTCTCTTCCAAGACTCCATCCGGTACTTGTGATCCGGCTCGTCGACGTATCAGCCCACCCGGAGGATCTTCTGTAATAGATGTAATTCCTGCCTGTTCCAGTGCCAAGGAGTTCGCTGCCAACAGATGGCCGGAAACATGCCGAATGACAATGGGATGGTCAGTACTGGCCCGATCCAGATCTTCACGGTTTGGGTGTCGCTGCTCTGCTAGCAGCGAGTCGTCATAGCCAAAACCATAGATTAACTGGCCTTCGGGTATCTGCATCTCTTCAATTCGCAGACGTATCTTGAGCACAATGTCCTCAACATTGGACACAGTACCAATGGGAGGAGATGATAAGTCCATCAAGTCAAGATATCGGGAGACTCCAGCGAAGTGTCCATGAGCATCAATAAATCCGGGTAGCAGTGCCTGTTCTCCCAAAGCCACCAGTTGGGTATTTTCTCCTTGGAGTTGCATGACCTCCAACTCATCCCCCACGGCAATGATACGATCACCGCCGATGGCAACTGCGGTCACAGGGGAATCATCCATGGTAATGATGTGCTCACCCGTAAAAATGCGGTCCGCATATTGCGACTGTGCTTGAGCTACCGAGACGCAGAGCAAACAGAGCAGCGTCGCATTAATCATAGCCAGTCGGCGGATCCTGGACTTCAACACTGCTTTCATCAACAAACTCTTCATCAAGCTGGATACCCACGGCAGCATATCTGGAGTGCTGCAAATCTCGGACTTTGCAGCCTGTGCCTTTTTAATCTTTGTAGTACGACAAATCCGAACGCCAGTCCTGCTGTAAAAGCATCACCACCTCGTCCATGGTCTGAATTCTTTGAGCCGGATTTTTGGCGAGACATCGCATAACCAGATCGTTTAGCAGCCTTGGCACTGACTGAGCACTGACATCCCTAGGTTCAGCAGGCGAATCAGATTGTACCGATTCAATAACCTCATGCAGCTTCTCTCCCCTAGCACAGGATTTCCCACACAGAATTTCGTAGAGCACCGCACCCAAGCTATAGATATCGGTTCGGCAATCGATACCTGGGTCTTTCTGAATCTGTTCTGGAGACATGTAATGCGCAGTACCCTGGGCCGCACCTTGCCCAGTTAGAGTGATGTCTTCAATGGGTGCTGGCAAAGATTCATATTCTGCCGTCGTCGCATCAGTAGAGTGCCAGACCTTAGCCAAGCCCCAGTCAAGCAACAACACCTCGCCAAACGGCCCTGCCAGAATGTTATCCGGCTTGATATCGCGGTGGGCAACACCGCATTTGTGGGCATACTGCAAGGCATTGGCTACCTGCAGCACCAGCTCCACCAGCTGCGTAAGATCATACCGCTGACGGTAATTGAGCAATTCGCGGAGTGTGTACCCATGCACCAACTTCATGGTGAAGAAAACATGGCCTCTGCGGTCCCGTCCCAATTCATAGGTGGGAATGGTATTCGGGTGTTGCAGCATCGCCGAAATTCTAGCCTCTCGAATAAGCCGCTGTTGTTCCACCACATCATGGGCAAATTCCGGTTTCAGCGTTTTGTAACAGATAAAACGCGACAAATGCAGATCTTTGCAAGACTTGATTAATGACTTACCGCCCTTGGCGATAGTGCTGAAAAACACATACCGCATGTTCGGGTCGATTTTTTCCGGCAGGGTCTTGTCAGTCTCTTCCAAACAAACCGAACCGGAGCTTTTAGGGAGTTCCGGGAAGTCAAGCATAGCCATCAGCAAATTCAAAAAAGTGGTTATTTAAGTAATTTGACAGATACAAGGTAACACTTGTTGCTGCCTGATTACCAGAATGATTATGTTGGCAGACTTGCACTGATATATCGCTCCTGATTTACAGACCCTCAAGTCACCTGAAGTTCCGCTATGGAAATCTCAATCACATGCCTGAATTTGTCAAACAGATTCCATTGCAAATATGTTAAGGCCAGGGCGTGACCATGCCATGGTCGCATGTATAATGATTTTACCCCAGCCCGGCAACAAGAGGATTGACCGTGCCAGACTCCAACCCAATTCCTGTCTGTGAAACCGAGTTTTATGTACGCTATGCAGAGACTGATGCCATGGGTGTTGTTCACCATGCTAGCTATCTGGTTTACTTTGAAGAGGGTCGCAGCCATTACTTGCGGGAGATCGGTAGCGATTATGCCAGTATCGAAGCCAGTGGCTATCGGCTGCCAGTGACTGAAGCTTCATTGCGCTTCGCAGAAAGCCTTCGTTATGGCGACCGAATCCGCTTGCGTACCCGACTGACAGAAAACCGCAGTCGCCGACTGAGTTTCGCCTACGAGATTGTAGACCCGAAAAACAACTCGGTGGTGGTAACTGGAGTAACCCGCCATCTATGGACGGATTTAACCGGGCAAGTGGTTCGTGTGCCGACCATCTGGAGAAAACTCTTTGACTCGTTCAAATAATCGTCTGCTTTGGTTAGGTAGTATCGCCGGAGCGAATACCAGTAAATGTCTCCCACTGCTATGGGCGTTGTTATTGCTGTCGGGCATCTTACCTGTGGTGTCGGCCAGCGAATCTCGTTCTTTCAATATAAGCTTCGAACAGGTGCTAGCCCTGCCGATGTTAAGTTCGGCAGCCACATTAAACTACGGCCATCACCCACTGCAATTTGGCAAACTTTGGTTGCCGAACGATCGGCATCACCAGTACCTCCGGTAACACTCATCCATGGCGGAGGCTGGCCGGGATCACTGGAGGATGTGCTCAAGTCAATCGACTTTGCCACCAGTCCTGATGGTTTATAGCTTGTTCAACAGGACATTGATAACAGTCTCATTATGTCTTCCTCAACCGCAATTATCGGTCATTCGGCGGGTGGACATCTTGCCCTGTTGGTCGGCATCCTAACTCCTGAGGCCAGCCTTATTATCGTTATAGCGGCGATTGCTGATCTGGAGAAGTATGCCCGTGGCAACAACAGTTGCCAGCCGGAGACTGCCGAGTTCATGGGTTAGCCGTTGACAGGCCATGCAGAACTTCATCAGTAAGCCAACCCGGTCCGACATTCATTGCATCCGGTTTCACTTCTACTGCGGGGAGACAGCGATACCATCGTGCCAGCCGACCAAATCGGGGATCTAACCGCACGCAAGCGCATACGCATAGTGGTCGGTGCCAGGCATTTTGACTGGTTACATCCTCAAACCCAGGCTTTTACCGAACTACTCAGCATCTGGACTCAGCACTGAGACCATGAATCCATCGTAGTGCGCAAGTAAACAGGCTCAATTAATCATAACCCTATACAATGACATCTAATTTGCTCCCTAAGGTAGCAGAAAAGGCAGCACTTCCCGCTAATGGGTGGTCAGTGGGTTTATGCCTATGATTTGAGGATAATCTCAGCCAGAATGATGTCTGCCCCCTGATTTTCCATTGTTTTTAATCGTCAGAATGCGTTCTCATCAGCTAATTTTCCACTCAATATGACTTGCAGTCACAAGCAACTCCTCCTCTATCTGACGGACGTTTTACTTCCAACTTTTTGCTGACGGATCTGAACATTACACCATCAGCCATGACGGGTCATCATCAACTGTTTATCCCAGATACTCTTGGAACTTTCGCTTCAATGCCATAGGCGATACTGCCGTACAGTGTTTCCTAGTCGGGCTGTAGACACTCATCAAACCAGATCCTGACCTTATGCCAGAAATAACGGGGCCGTTCCGCCTTTTCCTGCGCCTGTTGGAATAGTTGACAGCACAGGCCCTGAACCTGATCCATCAGGAAGGCCAGCATCATCAGGTTGGAGAACACTGATGCCAGGAAATGCTTGCCGTGACCGAAATTGTGCTCAGAATGATAGCCTTGGTTCTTCAGGGTGTTAAAGGTCTCATTCTCCACTTTCCAGCGCGCACGACCCGCCCGCATAATCTTTTCCACATTCCGTGCGGTGATTTTGAGGTCGGTGACCCAAGAGAAGCGCTGCCGTTTCCCGTTAGGATCGGTTTCCTAGAAATCGAGAAAGTTCACCATCAAATTGGGGTGTGACTTGTTCAACGGCACCTGATTCAGGTAACGGTACTGCATGCCATCGCTGTCCACTGTCTCCAGCGTTGTCGTCTCAGCCGGGGACCCATGATTTTACTAGCTCAAGCGAGCTAGCGGGAATTGCTATAGAAATGGCATGGCCTTTTTCGGTTTAAGAATTGACAGCGGAAGAAGAGGCTGAACTCAAGCACCGGGTTGCAGCTTCGACCACGCCCTTGCGTGACCTGTCATGAGTACGCATCATGCTGTTAGGCAATAAGGGTATGAGACAGAAGG
The DNA here is from genome assembly GCA_026710425.1 of Gammaproteobacteria bacterium. Lineage (GTDB taxonomy): Bacteria > Pseudomonadota > Gammaproteobacteria > Pseudomonadales > Pseudohongiellaceae > UBA9145. Next base: position 570 of record JAPORB010000076.1, on the reverse strand, counting down.
ATGTTGCAAAAGACGGTGGGTATCTCTCGAAGGTCAGTTAATGAGTATTCTCAACGCTTTGGGATGTTGGGACTGAAGTGGCTGAGTAACAAGCCAGGGAGAGGTGTTAAAACCACTTTTTCTGACTAATTGAGCATTCAAATTTGGCGTTATGTTTCTGAGAAGTAGTAAAAGAGTTATGTTCTGCGGCCTGATGATGTTTGAATCTACTTTAAATTGGATAAACAAGGTTATTCTGAACCCCCGCTTGACGAAACTTCGAGGAAAATCGGTTACACGTCAGTTACAAAAGCGGTAACTCAAACTTGGCCGATCGGAATTGTATTCCAATTGACTTACGGCGATGCATTCTCGGAAACAGGTCTGATAGTCAATCCTGCTATTGTATTTCCGCGTCTCGGCTTATAAAGTAATTTCTTTAGACAGGTTTTTGGCTAATGCTATAGCGGCCTGTTGCTGAATGTGCCAGAGTGTACCCTCAGAAATAAATTTGATTAGGCACACATCCTCCTCTTTGATATTGCAGAACACTACAGGCAAGCACCCGAAATTACTACGATGATGGCCAAT
>JAPORB010000150.1 GCA_026710425.1 Gammaproteobacteria bacterium | reverse complement strand
TCAACCCAAGGAAAAATCAAAAAATCCCTGGTACAAAATTATTATGGAAAGGAACGGTAAAGCTTTATGCCGCAATAGTGGGAATTAGAGCTTACAAAATCGCACAGTCAAAATCAGAGGAGTGGAAGTATGAGTAGAAAAAGGCCAGTGTCATGTATGGGGAGCTGATAGACCTGAGGTGCATAGACCAAGAATAGTATCCTAGCTTCCAATTAAAAAGAATGAGGCATTACAGCGAGGGAAAGAGTGCTTATTTTCAACAGGGCAAATTGATGTGCGATCAATATCGGCAACTCCTGTGACAGCTTGGGATAATGCAATCAATTCAGTATCCTGTAGTCATGTTCGAGCCGCTTGGCCGCTTTTTTTGATACTCCTCCCAGCACCTCTATCCCATGTCGAATCCTGGCTCTTGAAATATCAATGCCAAGTATGGCCACCGAGTCAAATACCGATGTGGAAACTGCCCTGCCACTAATGACGACAAATAGTGGGAATAAAAAGTCCCGAATCTTCAACTCCATTGATCTAGAGAGTGACTGGAGGCATTCTTCAATAGTATCCCGATTCCAGTCCTGCAATGACTCTAGTCGCCATAGTGAAAATTGCAAAATCTTGACCAGTTGCGCTTGCTCCAACGACTTGTGAGCAAACTGTTCCGCATCCAACTGGACAATTCCACTTAGGAAAAATCCGGCCAGGTCAGCAATATCAGAAAATTTATCCACCCGCTGCCGGATCTGAGGAATTACTTTGTGCAACCGCCCGCCCGCAGAGGCCCACTGCATGAAAAGTTTGGCAAACTCGGCTTCACTTAGCTGTTCTCTTAGATAAACGCCATTTAGCCAATCCAATTTTCCGATATCAAAGATTGGTCCACCGAGTGAAACCCGGGAGATATCGAACGCCTGGGTCATTTGATTCAGATTAAATACCTCTTCCCCCTGAGGCATGGACCACCCCATCATGCCGAGATAATTAACCATGGTAGCTGGCAGATAACCCATATCTCGATAGTAGTTAATGCTGGTGGGGTTCTTGCGTTTACTTAATTTGCTTTTGTCTGGATTCCTGAGTAGTGGCATATGGCAAAATATTGGGGGGTTCCAGCCGAAATACTCATAGAGCAGCACATGTTTTGGCACCGAGTTGATCCACTCTTCCCCTCTGATAACATGAGTAATGCCCATCAAATGGTCATCCACTACATTGGCTAGATGGTACGTAGGCAGGCCATCTGACTTCATTAGGACCTGCATATCGACCTGTGACCAGGCTATGCTCACCTCCCCTCTCAACAAATCTTTGAATACGCAATTTCCAGATTCAGGAACCTTCATACGCACAACATATTTTTCACCTGCGGCTAGTTTTTCTTGCACCTCAGCTTCCGATAGTGACAAGCAATGTCCGTCATAACCAGGAGTTTGTCTATTAGCCAACTGTTGTTTGCGCAAGGTATCAAGTCTCTCTGTACTGCAAAAACAGCGAAATGCTAGTCCGCGCTCCAGTAGCTGATTGACGTGAGCCTCATAGATGTCAATTCGTTCAGATTGCCGGTAGGGCCCAAAATTTCCTCCTTTGTCCGGCCCTTCATCCCAGTCCAGCCCCAGCCATCGGAGTGAGCTAAAAATATCCTGTTCCGATCGTATCGAACTCCTGGCCTGATCGGTATCTTCAATCCGTAGGATAAACTTACCCTGTTGACTGTGGGCAAAGCAGCGATTGAATAGCGCAATATAAGCCGTGCCAACATGAGGGTCTCCGGTAGGAGACGGAGCAATTCGGGTGCGAATTTTTGTCATGATTGGTGGTAACAAGATCTTTTTTGGCGATATTCAAGTCAAATTGGTCTGAGTAATCCAATGTATATTTACATAATTAATTAGCTGGCATATTTACAGTTTCTTAAAAATGAAATTCTAATTATTCTGGATTCAAGGAATTATATTAATGAACCTTTGCCCAATTAATTACTACACCAGAGCCCAAATATTATTTGTAATGAAGTATTGTAAATTTACCTTGAATTTCATATGACGAAACTTTCTCATATCCGATCGCAAGATTAATGAATTCACATTCTTCATAATCTATGCCAGCGAACACTTGCTCAAGGCTTTTTATCTTTATGTCAAATAGTACTCATGGTGACCAGATTCGGTCAGTCTCAGGCCACCACCAATTCTTTTAGTATACCCAGCCGTATATGCGATATATCTACTGGTCTTCACCTTTAGTTAGAATTCCAATATTGCTACCCATTTTCTTCAGTTACTCTTCACTGCTAAAGTATCAACCTTAATGGAATTCAATATGATTGAATCATTCAGGGTTGAATTCGATCACCATCCCTTACTAACAGATTCCTTCTAAGAAAAAATCCATTTGGCCATGCGAATATTGAAGCCTTTCTGACAAAATTCAGATAAAATGAGAGACCTTTTAATTCACAACCATGTCTTCCTTCTATATTGTCAGACTTTTATCAGGAAAATATAGATATTATAGCACCTAGAATGGGCGTAGTAAATTGAAATTACCCTTTGAACACCACCGATTTTGCGTTGCACCTATGATGGACTGGACTGACCGCCATGATAGAGTCTTCCTGCGCCAATTTTCTCGGCATACTCTGCTCTATACCGAAATGGTAACAAGTGCAGCACTCAAATATGGTAATGCCGACTACCTGCTACAGCATGCGCCCTCGGAACATCCGGTTGCGTTACAGCTAGGTGGAAGCAATCACGATGAGTTGGGAGAAGCAGCTGTACTAGGCGAAACAGCTGGCTTTGATGAAATCAATCTCAATGTAGGTTGCCCCAGCAGCCGGGTCCAATCCGGTGCCTTTGGTGTCTGCCTCATGGCTTCACCGGAGCTAGTAGCACGTTGTATCAAGGCAATGCAGGCGGTCGTTGCCATAGAAGTGACTGTCAAGTGCCGAATCGGGATTGATGATCAGGATAGCGAGAGTTTCCTGCTAAAATTTATTGAACATGTGATGGAAGCTGGTTGCAGTACGGTAATAATTCATGCCCGCAAAGCCATACTCTCGGGATTGAGCCCAAAAGAAAATCGTGAAATTCCTCCCCTGAACTACGACCGGGTTCGAAGAGTGAAGGAAATCTTTCCGGAACTCAACGTGGTCATTAATGGAGGTATTACCTCCCTGGATCAGGCCGAGGACTTACTCACAGAATTTGATGGTGTGATGCTGGGAAGGGAGGCTTATCAGAATCCATATATTCTGCATGCAGTTGACCAGAGAATTTTTGGGGAACCTGCAACGGCGGCAAAAAGTCGAGTAGACTATCTGAATGCGTATTTGCCATATGTGGTCAGTGAACTGGAGAAAGGGACACCACTAAAACATATGTCACGCCATCTGTTAGGATTATTCAAGGGCCAGAAAGGTGGCAAGCAATTTCGTCGTCATTTGAGCGTACATAGCCATCAGGCTGATGCCAGTCTCAATGTGCTCAAGGATGCCTTGTCCTATGTGGCTTGACAGGGAAGTAAATCTCACTAGAGGGGCGAACCGATCCTCAATCAATGGCTATTGAAATCCCAATGTTTAAATCCATAAAATCTTACTTTGAAGAAAAACTCAGCGTCAGCAAACTTAGTGATGATCAGGATATAACTCTTGTATCCAGTACTGAACTTGCTAGTGCGGCACTGCTAGTTGAAGTGATGAATTCAGACCATGAGCTTGACGAAAGGGAAAGTCAAGAATTTATCAAAGTTTTGCAGAGTAGCCTCAAAATTCCTGAAGAGGATTTGCAAGAATTAGTCAGATTGGCAGAATCACAAGCGGAGCAGGCTACCTCACTTTATGAGTTTACCCGACTTATAAATGACGAATATGATTACAATCAAAAACTGGATTTGATTCACAATATGTGGCGTATTGCCTTTTCTGATGAAAAGTTGGACAAGTATGAAGATCATCTTATTCGCAAGGTGTCAGAGTTAATCTATGTGACACATAGCGATTTCATCAAAACAAAGCTACAGGCAAGAGATACTTAGTCTACACTCGCTGTAAATTCACTCAAATAACAGCGGGATTAGCCCAAAACTATCATAACTAATCAACAACATCTGGTATGTAAATATAAACGCTTAAAAACAACATCTTACCCGCCGGAGAAATATCCATTAATTAAGCAGAAAATATAGGATTATCATCCAATGCATTACTGTCTGGATTCTGTCATACGATCAATATCTACCTGCGAACCAACATCGCTTCGATAATCAAGATCGCCTGTAACGAATTGCTTTATACCCTGATTGATCCGATCCGAAACCGAGGCAATATCCTGCCCCGTACCACCAATGGCTACAACGCGGGAACCGCCCAATGTGGTAAAACGATTTCCCGAAACACGCTCTGCTGCACTGAAGTATGTTGTAAGTCCCATTCGACTCATACCATCAAGATTGACTGTAAATTCAGATGGGGAAGGACTACGATTGGGATATTCGGCAGCAACCAGGTATTTGGTGACACTCGCTGCGGGACTGAATGATATCGATTCAACATTGAGAGTCTCTGACTCAATTGTCCGTAAAACTTCGGCCAGTGAGCCATCTAGTAAGGAAAGAACATTAAGCCCTTCGGGATCCCCAAAGCGACTGTTGAACTCCATAAATCGAATGCCTTTTGCTGTCTTAAAAAAACCGCCATTGAGAACACCATTAAATCGGGTGCCAGCTTTGTCTAGTGATTCAAGCACACAGCGCATAACAGACTCGCACTGATCAATGTCAGCATCAGTCAAAAACGGCAACTTACCGTCAGCAGCCGTGAAGCAGCCCATACCTCCAGTACCCGGTCCGGTATCATTTTCAAACCGAAATGGATAATCATAGCTGGCTGGTGACATCACAAGATTACACCCGTCGGTTAACCCCATGATGGTAAATTCGGTACCAAGCAGCTTTTCTACAAACAAAACCTGTTCATCAGGCCGACTGTTCAACAGCTTAAGGGCATAATTGGCGCAGTCCTTATGGTCACGGAGGTGCTCGGGCATGACTTTGACACCCTTGCCACCAGTCAAACCCTGTGGTTTTACCACTACGTCCATCGCTTTAAGGACGAATCGCTCCAGCGCAGGCTCAATCTGCTCAGCTCGGTCAATAATCTCGAAAAATGGCGTAAATGCTGGTGCTGCCTCCTTGACCACTGCCATGCTGAATACTTTGTCCCACTCGATTCTGGAAGCAGCCCTTGTGGCACCCACCGTTCTTATGCCACTTTCAAGCAAAGCATCCACTACCCCGTTGGCAAGCGGATCATCAGCAGAAACGAACGCGTAATCAATCCCGACCTCTGAAGCGAAGTGAACAATTGATTCAGCATCACAGACATCGCCAACCAGGACTGAGCCGCCACTTGAGTGTACACAATCAAGGATCGTGGGATTTTGGTGTGTAATGAAGGCAGAAACAACAGAGTCCTTAATCAGCTCCAGCGCAAAAGATGCCTCGCGGCCACCACCACCAACAACGAGAAAATGGTCTTTGGACTGGCTCATCAGAACACTGAAGATTCAGAATCGGATTTCAGTGCGATCAGAACACCAATACCCACACCGTGACTAAAACTCGCCAAACTCACTAAAGTCTTCTTCAATGGCACCATCATTTACCAAATACTCACGCCGCTGCATGTAGGCTTCCCGGAAAAACAGATACCTGTTGCCCCCTACCAGCTCATCAAGTGCTAGTAGCGAGGACCGGGTATCAATTTCCTGCATTGTAAGCAAACTCAAGCGCATTGGCACATCGTCTTGATACTGAATAGGATTGAAAAGTGTATCCAGCACAAAACCGAATGAATCACGTGCATTGCTGGTCCCAAACACTGGCAAGACTATGTAGGGACCTGTACCAACTCCCCAATAGCCCAGAGTTTGCCCAAAATCTTCTTCGTTTTTTTGCAATCCCATGCTACTGGCGACATCCATAAAGCCACCCAACCCGATTGTTGTGTTAATCAAGAAGCGTCCAGAATCAGTCAGGGCAGCATCCATTTTTAGTTGCAGTACATCATTGACCAGCACATTGATGTCATTGATATTGGAGAAGAAATTACCTATTCCCTGCCTGGCAAAGCGAGGGATAATAACCGTGTAGGTATTTGCAACTGGACGCACTAAAATAGCATCAAAAAAGTTATTGAATCGGAATATCCTCTGGTTTGCGTTGATCCACGGGTCCTGAACCTGGGCCAATGCTGACTCACCAGGCAACATTAATACAGGCAATAACATTAGGCACAGTAGCACCCGCAGAGACCAACGAGCCTTTATCCGAATCAATGAAAATACTGGCAATTGGACAAAAAATTCATACATAAAGCTAAACTGCCCGAAATAGCTGTGCAACAAGATGCCCAGGGTCAGGTTTTGCGCTGTCAAACCATAGAGTAAAAATCTGGATAATGCCCCGAATGAGCCAGCTCTAAACAAAATTTAATGGTAACAACCCCGTGACAGGTTATCGGCCAATTGGTTGCAGTCCGTAGCTTCAGCCAAAATAACCAATAATTTGGCTATTTCAGCTGTCTAGTGCAGTCAAAGCCTTCTCAAAACGATTGGCTGAGACCGGAATACGAGTGCCTAGAGATTGAGCAAACAAAGAAACTCTATACTCTTCAATCATCCAACGAATCCTGTCAATCGCTTCCTCCTTATCGGTGTGCCCGCCATCACAAAGCCGCTGATATCGACACCATAAGTCCTGCAACTCCTCACTAGACTTACGATCTCTTGGACCAGGATACGGGATCTTCTCCAGGCGTTTTTCCACAGCTTCAAGGTAGCGCGGATACTGCATAAGCCAGTCCCAAGGTGTTTCTTCCAGAAAACTTTCTGCAAACAATAAATCCAGCTGCTGTTTTATGTCAGTCACCAGATAATCCAGAGACACATCCGTCACCGTTTCGAGTTTGCGCCGTATTTTCAGACGGGCGTTGAACAGATTCTCAAGCAACGATTCCAATTGTTCTCCTTTCTGTATGATTGTCTGCTTGCCAATATTCAGTGTCATCTCAAAATCCTCCCGAGTTCTCACCGCATTTAACTGCACTGCAAAGGCGGCCCGGTAGCAGGCATTCAGCGAGTGTTTAATGAGGGATGAGGAATCATGAAATGTTATCAGCGCATGTTTAGTAAAAAATCGGCTAAACCGCTTTGCCAACATACGCCGTTGCTGACTACTGCGAAGTTTGTACAGGCGGAGCAGCCCCTCACGATGCATTCTGTTAGCCTTTGATTGCCTGGCAAAAAGCCGAATCGCCACGCTGTCTTTTTCGTCAACCAAAGCCGGATAGCGCAACAATACCAAGTTGTCCCCGATCTGAACATGCTCTGGTAGTGCATCAAAGTCCCAATCCTTATGCGAATATGACTCAAGTTCATACAAGGTATTTTGAGCGGTGCCTTCGGGCGGTGCAATTACGTTTATCTTGTTTGACAGCTGCTGTTTCAGAGCGACTATA
>JAPORB010000103.1 GCA_026710425.1 Gammaproteobacteria bacterium | reverse complement strand
TACAACACTCACTGCTGCAATCAGAACAATTCAAAAGTCCGCTCTGCTGACCATTTCGTTTTTGTTGTGGCAACATCTCGGCCATGACTTGTCTGGCCCTGATTGGTTAGCAACCCGGTGCCTTCAAGCTGGCGGCCCGTGACCGTTGGCTCGGGTGGTCACCCGAACAGCAGTTCCAGCGGTTGTATCTGGTTGGCAACAACTCCCATTTCGTTATATTCACGCCTCAGACAGTCCCTAATCTGGCATCCCTTGTGCTGAGACTGAGCCTGCGCCGACTGTCGGCAGACACCTAGGCGGTGCATGGCTATTCGGTCTTTCTCGCCGAGACCATTGTTGAAATCTCAAAGTTCAACGGTACCTGCTACCGTGCCGCCAACTGGCACTCACTGGGCCTGACTCGCGGGTTGTACCGCGCTTCCGGCGGGTCAATCTGATCGGTGCGACCAGCACAAAGGAGGAACTGTCCATTCATTTATAACTCAACGAGGGCAACTATCCGATCGGCATTAAGGTAACAGACGAGCAGATGAAATCGCTCAATATCAAGTGCGATAATTTCCATGGTGAATAGAATTACACCCTATCGCCAAGAAAATAAAATGAACACCATATTCTGGCGAGAACCTAAGTCAAAACCCAACTTTAGAATATTTTCAAACTCAATGAATATGATCAAAAAATGATAGAAAAGTATTCATGTTCAGCCCCTCATGTATACAAAAATGGCATTTTGTTTACATATATGAACAAAATGTATACTATTTCCCTATTTCGTATACATGACCGTTCAGGGTCGCAACATGCTTCCGAACCAAACCATCGTCAAGCCTCTACCACCAGATGGAGAAATGGAATCCCAGAAAATCCTGAAAAAACTGCCGTCGGTCCACCGGCGACTGGCGGAACTCAAGGGTGCAGCAAGGACCATCCCCAATGATCAGATATTGATCAATACCCTCGCTTTGCAGGAGGCCAAAGCCAGCTCCGAGATTGAAAACATTGTCACAACTCACGACGAACTGTATCAAGCAGCACTGTTTCCAGATTACATACTCAATCCCGCAGCCAGGGAGGTCAGTCGTTATGCATCGGCGTTGAGGGTTGGTTTCAACCTGATCAGGGGTGACCGCCTGTTAACCGTTAATCGTATTCTCGAAATCCATCGGATATTGGAGAATAACGATTCCGGCATTCGAAAACTGCCAGGCACTATGCTAAAAAACGAACAGACCGGTGCGGTGATCTACAGTCCGCCGCAGGATCACCAGACAATAATCGCACTGATGGCCAATCTGGAGCAATTCATCAATGACCCTGCCATAAGTGATGCTGACCCATTAGTAAAAATGGCCATCATCCACCATCAATTTGAGAGTATCCATCCATTTCATGATGGTAATGGCCGCACTGGTCGCATCATCAATATTCTCTACCTCGTGATTCAGGAGTTACTGGATCTACCAATCCTTTACCTCAGTCGTTACATCATTGAAAACAAATCGCAATATTATTGCTTGCTTCAATCAACACGGGATACCGGGAATTGGGAGGCCTGGATTCTATTCATGCTTCAAGGTGTAGAGACCACCGCCTTGCAAGCACTTGTTACAATCAGTAGCATTCAAAGTGCAATGCTGGATTACAAGCACGATATCCGTTCGAAGCTACCGAGGCTCTATAGCCAAGACTTGATTAACAACCTGTTCAGGCATCCTTATACGAAGATTGAATCTATTCAGCAGGATCTGTCAGTTACGCGCTTGACCGCTGCCAAGTATCTCAATCAACTGGTTGAGTGTGGATTTTTGGAAAAATATAAAATAGGCCGTTACAACTATTACATCAATCAAAAACTGTATGATCTGCTCTCAATACTGCCGAGCAGGTAGTCTGTAAAACCGTCAATTACTCCCAAAAGTCGCGGCTTTTGCTTAACATTGCTCGTACGTATGGCAGGAATCTTCTGAGGAGAAGCGATTGCAAGGGCATCGTGCTTTTTTACCAGAATGAAAGTATGTACGCCGGTTAAGCCTAGGAAGCAAATCCCCTGCTTGAAAAGCTGTGTATTGACAGGTACGGGATTTTACCTTGTACCGATGATGGGTAAACTCATACCAAAACAATATTCGGTAGGCATTCATGTTGACCTCAACCCCGTCCCGTCACACGCTCCTGCTGGCACTGCTCTTCGCCGGAGTATCTGGCTGCGACAACTCAGGCAGTGAAAATTATCGGCAATCGCCGGAGGCAAGTCCTGCCGATGACTCATTGACTACTGCATCTGGGGCCCGAGTAGTTACTAATTAAGTCGAAAGCTTTCTGCCATGTTTCCGTGCGAGCAGGTCGAGCTTGAATGGGACTTCTGCGGAAACCTTGATTTCACAGGATTGAAAGCGAATCCCCATTTCCGCATCTTATCGGACTGGTTCGCCGTTCGCTTCAAGCGGCTGGCTGCAATCTTTCCACCTTGATTTGATCCGCACGCTTCATTGCCTGCGCCAAGTCATAAGCTGTCTGGAGCCGCAATCAGGTTTCGGCTTGGCCGCCGAATGCTTTGTCGAGCCGGATCGCCATTTCCAGGAAAATGCACGCATGACAGTTCACCATATCGGAAAGCTGCTTTCGGCTGATTCCAAGCTGCCTGGCGGCATCCGTGACGTTCAGCTTCAAAGGCTCCAGACAATAGTGTCTTACGGAAAGGACCGGATGGGGCGGGTTCTTTATAGCCATTTTTTGTTACTCCTATTGGTAGTCTAAAATGTCCACTTCGCTGGCGTGGCCTTCCTCGAATCGAAAGACCACCCGCCAATTGCCGGACACCGAAACTGCCCAGCGACCTATGAGATTTTCTTTCAAGAGATGCAATCGGAAGCTGGGGATATTGATGTTGTCGATAATCGACGTTTCCCCGAGGCGGGTCAGTATCCGCTCAATCTTGTCCGCATACTTCGATTCCACTTTACTCTGGTCACCCTTTTCACCGAGTCTCGCGCCAAGTGCGCATAGCGGGCCGTGATCTGCACCTTCTTGTGGCCAAGCAGCTTGCCCATCATCGGCAGGCTTTTGCCCAGCACTAGGGCGCGAGCTGCCTATTAGCCACATCTCATGTCGTAACGTCAGATGTCCTGACCTCGTGTATTTTCTTCTGCTAACTTCATGACAGCTTCAAGCCGAATTTCGTCTGTCTTCAGTCAGCCAGTAAGCCATATGAAGCAAGATCGCCAGTCGAGAAACTGTCATGGTTAATTAGCAGGAATTAGCAATGTTAACATCTGCGAAAATCTTGGTAATCATTCATAAATATATGATATTAAAGTAAGCATTCAGAATTTCACTGCTGTCGAGCAGCTATTAATGTCAGGACATCTGAAGTTACACAAACTCTTCTGAGGCCCCATCTACATAAGCAGAGACGGAAATTCAGGTTGTTTCTGATTGGTTTGCAGCGTTTCGCATCCCCTTGCCCGATACCGAGCTAATTCTTAAGAATCACCTGAATCAAAGTGGCCGCAATCAGAAATGTCATCACTTGGCTATCATTTTTGTCGGTTCGGATATATGATAGAAGCCAACTAGAACATTGAATTAGATAGATTCTTCTTGCGTTCTTTGCGCTATAGCATTCACCTGACTTGAATCAGCGACAAACCTCTGACACTTTGACTGCATCCACTCTCAATTCCACCCACGTTGCTCACGGCACCTGGATACCGGGCGACAGCAAGACTTTCGACAATCATGGCACCTTAATCTTATGGGTGGAGATACCAATCCAAGGGACATCATCCAACTGCGATGAAATCAAGTGCCATCCAGGCCATCTTGAAGACTACGACAGCCTGATCGGATTCCTGTCATCGGATATGCTGTTCAGCAAGGCTCTTATTGAGCGCCTACAGCCGCGACCAGCTCGCTTCTATGCCTTCTTGCCGGGTTCCGCTGGGGAACCATTGCCTAGCACTGAGATGGCCCAGCGACTCGGTCAGTTACTTCCGGATGATGCTAAGCCGTACGAATGGCGCACTTGGAAGATTCACGGAATTGCCTTTGCCCAACCGCTGCTTTTCCTGAAAGAGATCCAGTATGTGGGTGCGACCGGAAGGACCGCTTTCTACCCAGGCAGTGATCTGATCTTTTGGGCGTTATACGCACAAAGGTTGCGAAGCCTGGTGGCCAGCCACCAGTTTTTGCCTGTAATGAAGTGCTTTCAACCAGCTAAGAAGGGCGAGGGTCCGCAAATCATCAGCGGCTGGTCGCCAGCATCGGGTCATTATGAGAAAGCACTGGATGAGTTTGCATGCTGCATGCCCGGAGTCTGCAGAGCGATATCAATGGAGCAGCCAACAACACTAAAGGCCGCAAAAGGCTCCAAGCCAGTAGCCACTCCGTTCTGGTTATCGGCCAGGGAACTGCTGGAGCATTTCTCTGAGCAACAACTGGAAGATCTGGTGATGCAATCAAGGTTTCCGGCTTCTCAACTGAAGCAATTCAAAGGCAATTGGCCAGGTCATGCGCTGGTTCCACCAGACCAGTCTGCAGCTACGATGTTCGATGAAGACAGCCCCGTTGTTGAAGACTGGAAGAAATGGCGCGCTTGGCAGCAACGAATTCTGGGTCGGCGGGATAAGGGTTCAGATGGTCGGACGAAAGACAAGACCGGCTTTATTTTGGGATTAAGGCTCAAGCAGCCGGGTAACGGAAACAGTAGCTGGAGAATTGATTTCCTCGTGTCATCCGTTCATGACCCGTCGCTACAGGTGCTCCTTAAAGAGTGGTGGGGGATATCTAAGAGGCGCAAGACGGAATGGCTGAAGTATTTCGGCAAGGGTTTTGAAAAAAATCTTCTGATTACCATGGGCCATGCGGCGCGAATGTGCCCATTACTATGGCAGGGGATGGAAACAGATTGCCCAACAGGCTTGCTCATGGATTTGAACACCGCTCACGGTTTTCTCCGCAATGATGCCCCGGTGCTTGAGTCGGCGGGTTTCCGAGTGCTGCTGCCTAGCTGGTGGACTCCTGCGGGCCGTAAGCGGACTCGCCTGCGGATCAATGCAGCAACACGACCTGCGAAGTCAAACAAGTCGGCATCTGACAAACCCGCATCCGGTTACTTCGACTTGGATTCAGTAGTGGATTACCGCTATGAACTTTCGGTAGGCGGGCAGACCGTGAGCCCGAAAGAATGGGAAGAACTGGTTAATGCCAAATCCTCTCTGGTGCAGTTTCGCGGCGAGTGGATCGAACTGGACCAGGAGCAAATGGCCCAAACACTGGCCTTGTGGCAGGAACATGAAAACAACAAAACCAGTCAGGGAGTCTCCTTTGGCAGCATGCTGAAAGCTCTTTCCGAGGCCAACGAGAATACCACTGAATTCGCCTTCGATACTGCACTTGACGAAATACTCACGCGGCTGACGGGTAAGCGGGAATGGCTGCCCCTGAGTAATCCTGCGGGACTGAAAGGCGAATTGCGCCCTTATCAACAAACCGGCTTGTCATGGCTGGTAGCCATGGAGGCGCTGGGTCTCAACCCCTGTTTGGCGGACGACATGGGTCTTGGAAAAACCGTGCAGGTAATAGCCCTGTTGCTGCATGAGAGAGCCAGTGGAGCCTCTTGCAAGCAGCCACACAAGAAATTGCCGCCAACACTGCTAATTGCGCCTACTTCGGTAGTGGGCAATTGGGAAAGGGAAATAGGAAAATTCTCACCGCAACTGGCGTGCCTGGTTCACCATGGGGCTGGCAGGATCAACACTGATGCGAAACTGAGACAGGCATGCAAAAACCATGATGTTCTGATCACATCGTTCACATTGGCACGCAAGGACAGCGCACTACTCAAGAAACAGCAATGGTGGCGCATTGTTTTGGACGAAGCGCAGAATATCAAAAATCCACAATCGGCCCAGGCTAGGGCGGTCTGTTCACTAGCGGCGACGCACCGTCTGGCATTAACAGGAACCCCGATTGAAAACCGCCTTTTGGATCTGTGGTCTCTTTTCCACTTCCTGAATCCCGGTTATCTGGGCAATCGGAACCAGTTTCGGAGGGCATATGAGCAACCTGTGCAGCGGGATCGCAACTCCGTCAGATCCCGGCAGTTGCAGAAACTGGTGCAACCGTTCATTCTGCGGCGCATGAAAACTGATCCGCTCATCATCGACGATCTGCCGGAGAAAGTGGAGCAGAAACTTTACTGCAACCTGACCAAAGAACAGGCATCACTCTACCAGGCGACCGTGGACGAGGTTGAGAAACACATCAGTAAAAAGAATGGCATGGAGCGTCGGGGGCTGATTCTTTCCACCCTCATGCGGCTGAAGCAGATTTGCAACCATCCGGCGCAATTTTTGCAGGATGGCAGTGCTTTTGACCCAAACCGTTCCAACAAGCTGGCACGCCTTAGCGACATGGTCGAAGAAGCACTTGGTGAAGCAGCCAGTGTCCTGGTTTTCACCCAATTCACCGAATTGGGTGATCGCTTGGAGCGATTTCTGCGCGAGACGCACCGCTGTCCGGTTTATTACCTGCATGGTGGAACCAGCCAGAAGAACCGTCAACGCATGATTGAAAATTTTCAGGACTCGGGCACACAGCCGGGGGTATTCGTGTTGTCCCTGAAGGCGGGTGGAACCGGTATCACTCTGACTCAGGCCAACCATGTTTTTCATTTCGACCGCTGGTGGAATCCAGCAGTAGAAAACCAGGCCACTGACAGGGCCTACCGCATAGGCCAGAGGAATCCTGTTTTCGTCCACAAGATGGTCACTCTTGGCACCTTAGAAGAACGCATAGATGCGCTGATTGAGGATAAGCAAGCACTGGCCCAGAGCATTACAGGGAACGACGAGAACTGGTTGACCGAAATGGATGACGGCGAGTTTCGGGAACTGATCTCGCTCAATCGTCAGACAATCATGGAGGCTGCATGATGGCGCAAAAAGTGCGCACCTGGTGGGGCGAGAAGTTTCTCGAGGTCTTGTCCAGCTGCATGGATTCAGGTCGATTACAGCGTGGGAGAGCTTATTCATCGCCGGGCCGCTTATTGAAGTTCGACATAGATGGTTCCAAGGTCACAGCCAAGATCCGGGGCAACATTAATCCTTATTTCGAGGTATACGAAGAGCCCCGGTACAAGATTGCAGTCTCACTCAAGCAGTTTTCCGACAGCCAGTGGCATGAAATAACGGCTGATCTGAGCCACAGTGCAGCATTGCTGTCGCAGCTGCTTCTCAATGAGATGCCAACTGACATCGAAAAGATTTTTTCCGCCCGCAATCTGCAGCTGCTTCCAGAGAGGGCCAAAGATCTCATTAGTACTTGTTCCTGTCCAGACTATGCTTCACCCTGCAAGCATGTGGCGGGAGTCTACTATAAGATTGCCTCATTGCTGGACCGGGATCCTTTCCTGTTATTCCAGTTGCGCGGGATGAAGTTCGAAAAGCTTCAGCAAGCATTGGCCGCCACCGATCTAGGCGAGGCTTTGATTGACCAATTCGGAGCGGAAGACTTTGATCTTGAATATCAGCCCTGCCGCTATACAGTTCCCATACCAGAATCCGAAAAGTCTCAAGATCTGAATACCTTTTGGGAGGGAGCAGGGCCACTACCGGAGGTGGGGGACCAGCCGGAACAACAATCCGCCTCGGCATTACTGATCCGAAAAGGCGGGGATTTTCCGGGATTTTGGGATCACAGTCGGTCTCTCATAGACATGATGGAACCTGTTTACGACCGAGTCGTGCAGAAAAACCGGGATATAATCTGATCTGGATGATCAAGCAGGGATCATTCAAACCCGATGAAGGTCAGATGGGATAGTCTGTTTAATTGCAACGGTTTTAATTGGCAGGTCTGGCTATCCATGCACCGCCTCCGTTGAGACGCATCAATTCGTTCGCCATTTTCAGCAACCCAATCGCCTCTATATCCATCCATGCGCCTGGGCCTGGGGTAGCGGTCTTCTCCGGCATGCACAAAAAAAGAACGATCGGGCCTCATATCCTGTAGAGCGGTGTGGAAGCCTTTTGAAAGGGAAGCGACCAGAAGATTCTCGACCACAAAGCCCTCCCAGCTCGCTCCAACTACGGAATGGCCGAGCAGGTTGTCAAAATCACCAATATTCAGAAGTGCGTGCAACAGGCCGCTGTCTCGCACATAGGTCTTGAGAAATAAGTTCCTACAGATATTCCTTATAATAGCAAAATATCCCTCAATGCTACTGCTACATATTAACTAAGTCGCCTTATAATTCCCCTCCATCTGATGCAGAAAACTGCTTTGCATGGATTTCTTATATTGATACAGTACAGTTTCTATTAACTATAAACAGCTATGTATCATTATGAGAACACCGTCCTATCATGCCAGCACCCTGGATGATCTTTTTAAGGCCAAGACTGTCTGCCGTTTGGGTGACATGATGCATGCACTTGGCGCCGCGTCCAGAATCACCGTCATACGCAAACTCGCCTAATTACCCTATCTCACCAGCTATTCGCATCAGAGTAAGTACTATACCTTACGCTCCCTATGCCAATTTGATTCCAATGGCCTTTGGTCTTATGGCAAGGTCAGGTTTTCACACCTTGACTCACTTCAGGATACCTGCCAGCACTTCGTGACGCATGCCGAGGCGGGAATGCAAGTTGCTGAGCTGGAAGCAGTCCTGAAGGTTAATCCCTCCCAAGCGTTGCTCAGCCTGCATCAGCAGGGGTTACTTGCCAGGGAAAAGATCGGCAGGGTCTATGTCTACCTGTCGCCACAGGCAAAGCAGGTAATCGACCCGGAAGAAATCGCCACTTGCCAGATACTGCACGAACGGGATCCAATGCTGCCGTCAAAGCCGCCGCCTGATTTGACTGTTCGTGAACATCAGATTGCGGTGGGCAAACTGGCCGGGTTTCGGCCAACAAAAAGACAATCAGTTCCTGGCACCAAACTGACGTGGATAGGAACGAAGATTTTAATGGTTGCGATGCAGACAGTCAGGGCATTCAAAACCAAAGAGTTAATTGCGGATAGTTGGCAGTATGGGTTATGAAAAAGACGGAGTTATGTGTGGTATATTGATAGAATAGCCATCAAGGCTATCAATCAGACTTGAACTCCTCGCCAAAGCCGAAACCTAGCCTTCTACCCCTGCCAAGCAAGCACTGCGGCGGGTGTTGCGGCATATTTCAGCACGAACCATCACTTTTTGACCGAAAATGGAACGGTTGCAATTCTGTTTCACGGGTTGTGTGATTTTGTACAAATTAATTTGGCTATGCTCAACTATTTTAATACCTGCTCAAGCTGAAAAAGACCTACTTTTTGAGCGTGGGAAAGTCCTATGAGTCGGGTAATTAGCGAAGAATTTCCCCGCCCCACAGTTGCCGCAGAAAATCAGCAACCGGCAGCAGGTTTACATCATCCCAACACGCTGCCCTTTCACCTAAGAACACACCATAACAACGCACGTTCGCCGCGCCGAATTCCTGTCGAATCCGATGCAGATTACGATTGAAACGTTTCTGCCAATGGCCTACCGCCTTAATCTCAATGGCCGCATGGCCTTGCGCCATTTCACACAAAATATCCACCTCCAAACCATTGTAATTGCGCCAGAAGCTGAGTGGGTAGTGTCTGCCAGTGTAGCTCAGATAGGCTCGCACCTCGCCCAGTATAAAGTTTCCATCAAGGCACTTTTTTCCTCGGCGGTCGGAGGATAGGGCAGTCTACCCGACAAGGCCCGAGCCACTCCGGGATCGAACAGATAGAATTTGCTGCTGGAAACCTGTTTGTTTGCAGACTTCAGCTTCCAGGCGGGCAACCAGTATCCGAGCAGGGTGTCAATGAGGATATCGAAATGATTCTTGACTGTCTGTCGACTGATAGCGGCATCTCGGGCAATGGCGGTGAAGTTCGTTACCTGCACCGGCAGATAGCGGCTGACTTTGACTGCGACTTTCTGGTATAATTATCTTCCTTTTCTTAAACACCATACAAAGGTCCTAGAGCCGATTGGCAACATGACAGGATGCCCAAAACATGTCAGCCCCCACTGACGACCTGAATATTGCTTCAAATACAGCAATGATGACACCGCAAGCACTCAAGCGGGAATTGCCTTTACAGGGAACAGCACTCGAGACTGTGCGATCCGCCCGCAAAACCCTTTTCTCCATTCTTGACCGCCAGGATCCTCGCCTGTTTGTTGTGGTCGGCCCCTGTTCCATTCACGATGTGGATGCTGCCATGGATTATGCCAAACGACTCAAGGCACTGGCATCAAAAGTGGCAGACACTCTGTTTATCATAATGCGGGTCTACTTTGAAAAGCCGCGTACTTCGATCGGCTGGAAGGGCCTGATCAATGACCCCCGTCTGGATGATTCATTCAAAATTGAAGAAGGTCTGCGCCTAGGGCGAAAATTGCTACTGGACATTACAGCACTCGGCCTGCCAGCGTCCACCGAGGCACTGGATCCCATCTCGCCGCAGTACATGCAGGACCTGATTGCATGGTCCGCTATCGGTGCCCGTACTACCGAGTCACAGACCCACCGCGAAATGTCCTCAGGTCTATCATCACCAGTAGGATTCAAAAACGGTACCGATGGCGGGTTGATGGTGGCCATCAATGCCATGCAATCAGTCTCCAGCCCGCACCGTTTTCTCGGCATCAACAGCGAAGGACAGGTTTCAGTGGTAACCACCCGGGGTAATCCTTACGCTCATGTAGTGCTCCGGGGCGGTAGTAATGGACCCAATTTTGACAGTGTACATGTGGCCCAGTGCGAAGCAGCTCTGCAGCAGGGTGGAGTCAGCACCAACATCATGGTTGATTGCAGTCATGCCAATTCCAGCAAGGACCCGGAATTGCAGCCGCTGGTACTAAAAGACATTACCCATCAGATTATGGAAGGCAATCACTCCATCATTGGAGTTATGCTGGAAAGTCATATCCATGCTGGCAATCAGTCTATTCCGCAGGACCTGTCGCAATTGCGTTACGGAGTATCGGTCACCGATGCCTGTATGGGTTGGGAAACTACGGAAACAGCCTTGCTGGAAATGACCGACAAGTTGCGAGAGATATTACCTGTCCGTTCTCAACATACTCAGGCACTATTGGCATAGGCAATCGACATCGGCTCTTTCTCGCGACGACCGTCCGTTATCCACTTCTGAATGAAGGGATTGTCCAATAGGGTTTGCAGATAGGTATCGGCATTACTGCTCAATTCGGCCCCATACGCCTCAAAGCAAACCGCCACCGGAGCAAACAGGCAGTCCGCAATGGAAAAGCGGCCAAACAGGTAATTACCGGTTTCCCCAAAACGCCGCCGGGTGCAACTCCAGATAGCATCGATTCGCGCAATCTCGTTGGTTATGGCTTCGGTTGGCTTCATGGGGTATGAAGCTTTGCAGTTCATGGGCCAGTCAGTCTTCAGATGAGGGAACTCTGAATGCATTTCGGCACAAATGGAACGAGCGTTGGCCCTGCGTTTGGGATTACCGGGCCAGCCTGCACCACCCAGTAGTACTTCCGAGACATACTCGCAAATGGCCAGTGAGTCCCATACTGTGACTTCCTTGTGCAGTAGCACCGGCACTTTGAGAGACGGAGAATAGGGTCCCAGTTTCTCAGCCGTATTATCCTGATATAGCGAGATATGAATTTCCTCGAAATTCACATCGAACATCTTCAGCAGTAACCAGGGGCAAAGCGACCAGGAAGAGTAATTCTTGTTACCAATGACGAGCCTTAGATCTTGCATCGAAGTTCTCCAGTTGAGTGGTTACTGGCCGTGAGTCAGCAACTGCTTATTGGTGTCAATTAAACGCACGGTGACCCTCCGGTCATAAAAGTCAGTCTCAGCCCCTTGCGTTGCATGCAATGGTTTTGATTCGCCGTAGGCAACAGTGGTGATTTCAGAGGTCGGTAGCCCCAATCCCAAGATGAAGTCCCTGACAACATTACTGCGCTGTAAGGAAAGCACCTGGTTTTTCTCAGACTCACCTATTCGATCGGCATAGCCAGCAATTTCAAGTACGCTGTCCGGCAGTTGGCTGGCCAGCTGGGCCAGGCTGGTCAGTTGCTCTTCATAGTGAGTCTCAAGTTCATAAGAGCCAGTCCTGAAATGCACAGAAAGGGATGTGTTGTCGAACCAAGGGTAATGCCCGGTATTGTGCAGAAAGACCGGCAGAGTTTCGGGAACATTGCGCAGGGCTTGCAATTCCCTCTGTGCGATTAGCTTCTCGGCCTCCAGTATGGCTGCCAACTCCTTAAAGTGTTCGGCTTCCAGTTGCAACCTGACCCAGTCAGTTTGCAGTTCACGGTAATTTGATCGTGCTTCCCAGCTATTGCCGATAAAGGTGCCAACAAGTGCCCCGACCAGCAATCCCGGCGGTCCACCCGCCGCTGCGCCTATAATGGCACCGCCAAACGATCCGGCAGATTCTTCACGACCATCAAGACCGATACCAATGTTCTGGACCTGCGCCAGTACCGAATCGGTCATGCCAACCAGCCCTGAGGTAAGGGCCAATGTCAAAAACAGTTGGTTGAGTTGTTTGTTCATAGCCATGTAACCTCGTCCTGCTGATTCCTAGTGCAGTCAGAGTGGGTCTGTCTGCAGTGAACGCTTGCACCTTGAAACTGTCTGATTAGTGAAGAGAGCGTATCCGGGCAAGCCCGAGTTTTGCTTCCATGCTGATATTTAACAGGGTATTTGTTGCTCACAGGGGCAGGTTTTGGGGCCAGCTGGTGATTAAATGTGGCAGAATCATGGCAATAGCTTGGACCGTCACCTTTGGCTACATTGCCTTGGTCAGATTCGCTATAGTTGCCTAAGCAGTTGATAGTTAATAGAATTGTATAATGGGTCAAGCATTGGTTAAGCTCTACTTCTGCCGATTGTGCGGCAATCCACCTGTATCGGATTGTCATCCTTGAAAGTCAAGATACTTAATCTGTGAGCTTGCGATTTTGAATAAATGGCGGATGAATTAACTGCGGTATGAGAAGAGGCAAGCTGCAACAATGGCTCTTGACAGGCAAGGACCCGCAATTGAAACCGGCAGAAAGTCACTAACAAGCTGCTAAAGGCAGCCGAGGACAGCATGAGTAGACGAATCGCCATAGTTGAAGATGAGGCGGCCATACGCGAGAACTATGCGGATGTTTTGCGCAAGCAGGGTTATGAGGTTCAGACCTACGCCAATCGTAAGGATGCCATGTCGGCATTTGACATGCGCCTTCCCAATTTGGCCATCATTGATATTGGCCTGGAGAATGAAATTGATGGCGGCTTTGCGCTATGCCAGGCCCTGCGCTCCCTTTCCGACACCCTGCCAATTATTTTTCTGACCGCAAGGGATAATGACTTTGATACGGTCAGTGGCCTACGCATGGGAGCCGATGATTATCTGACCAAGGACATCAGCCTGCCACACCTCACGGCCCGAATCGCCGCACTGTTCAGAAGGCTAGCTGTAATCGACCAACCACCATCTCCAGAGAATCTTCTGCACCGTGGCAAGCTGACCCTGGATATCAGTCGACTCACCGTGAAATGGGAGGAAATTCCGGTGCCATTGACTGTGACCGAGTTCTGGATGGTGCATGCGCTGGCAAAATATCCAGGACATGTGAAGAGTCGACAGGTGTTGATGCAAGAGTCAAAAATCTTTGTTGATGGCAGCACCATTACCTCGCACATCAAGCGCATACGCCGTAAGTTCATGCAGGTGGATTTTACTTTTGATTGCATAGAAACCGTATATGGAATGGGTTATCGCTGGAGTTTAGAAACGGCCTCTCAACACTGATCAGGCTGCCTGCAATTATTCTCCTGGAATTTGGCTGCAATGCCCATGCTCCATCGGAGACAATGAATCTAAGGCAGAAGACAAGGTATAACTGACCTTCAAAAGTATCGCTGAAGCCGCACTCCTGCTGCTTTCAATGTTCAACATTCATATGAAAAAGATATAGAACATAAAGTACAGAACAGAATCTGTGGTAAACTAAACTTGCTCAGGCCTGATTGCCTTTTCTGCCAGTCTGCCAAGATCTGGAATGCTGCCTGGCCTGGATATTGGACAATTTGACGGAACATCAGACCACAACATCTTTTACTTATGAGTGTCGCCATCAAGAATCCTTTCGGTATCCGTTCCAGGCTGGTATTCCTGTCCAGCTTTCTGCTGATTATTCCCTGGCTGGGTTATCAGTATATTCTTGAGATGGAGGACGTGTTGCGCCTCGGTCAGGAGCAAACTGTACTGGGAACGGCACAGGCATTGGCCACTGCACTGAATGAACGGCCTGAGCTGTTTAATGAAGCCAATTTCAGTCCGGCCACGCGCAGTCAGGATCTTTATGTCTATCCGATTTACTCACCCCTCTCACTGGTAGACAGCTCCATTAACGACTGGGGTGAATACCAACAATACGAAGTGGGTTATGACGAGCGCGACTATCTTCGCACCGCCCTGAATCCCGGTCGTCCTGTTCCTGATGCCAAATCACTTGAGTTCAACTCAATGCTGGGGGAGTTCAATGGTTTCCTCTATGCCTATTTCGAGGTAGCGGATGACAAGCTGGTGTATCGGGATCAGGAGGCTCTGACCGTACACCGCAGCGACTTTTTGCAGATCTCCATGCTTTCAAGTAATGGCGATAGCGTTGACCGCTACGTCATTGCTCCCTACCAGGCTGAGCCAATCTACCCTTTCAAAGTACGTATGGACTACAGTGAACCTATCTACGAGGAGCGGATTACCGGGCAGTGGTATGAAACCAATGCGGGATACGCCGTGGAATTGCGTATCCCAATGGAAATGCTGGGGGAGCGTCTGGGCTTTGCAATATTTGATGTGGACGATCCTGTTGAGCGCAATGTCAATATGGTCGTTGCCACTTACAACATTGATGACAATGAATTGCTGGGTTCTCTCAGACTGCCCACGCCCGAAATAGACCGCATTGTTGCCGGTATGGGTCACAACAACTCACGCATCCAGGTGGTGGATCGTTCCGGTCGGGTATTGCTGACCGCTGGTGACATCCAGACTTCAACCGGACTGCTACTAACCGAACCTGAAACTGAAGAGTCAGGAAACAAACTCTGGCTGACCATTCAGGATCGGATACTTAATCCTCTTTATTACCAGATTCTCACTAAACCCAGTACTGACTTTATTGACGATCTGTATTCCGATGTGACCCGCGAAGGAGCCCACATTGATTCTGCCTTGCTGGGTACACCAATGACCCAGTTTCGAACTCTGGCCGACACTGAGACCCGTTTGCTGGAAGCAGCCCACCCCATCCTGGCCAATAATGAGGTCATGGGTGCTGTGGTCGTGGATCAGAATATGAACGGGCTGCGATCTTTTCGCAACCAGGCACTGGAGCAGCTTTTTAACACCATACTGGCTGTCATGGTAGTTGTTGTATTCGGCCTTTTCTTCTTTGCCTCTCGTATCTCTAACCGAATTAGAGTGTTACGCAACCAGGCAGAAGGCATCATTGACGACAGTGGTCGTCTACAAAACACCATAGAGCCCTCCACACAATCTGACGAGATTGGCGACCTGTCGCGTAGTTTTTCCAACATCGTGGAGCGTCTCTCCCAATATACTAATTATCTGGAAAACATGTCATCACGACTCTCCCATGAGCTGCGTACACCGGTCACGGTAGTGCGCTCCTCACTGGAGAACTTGCGTATGACTGACAACAATAGCGATTCTGCGGTTTATATTGAACGGGCAGAAGAGGGCATTAAAAGGCTTAATCTTATTCTCACCAACATGAGTGAGGCTACGCGGCTGGAGCAGATGCTGCAAACCTCCGAAAAGGAAAGAATTGATTTGCTTGAAGTAATCAGTGGATGCGTGGAAGGCTACAAGCTTGTCTACATGCAAACTGATTTTGAACTGGATATTCCTGAAACTCCAATCTATATTCATAGTGTCCCGGAGTATATTGCCCAGTTACTGGACAAGCTTATCGCCAATGCGGTTGAGTTTTCCTATCCCGACCAGCCAATTACCACTTATTGTCGGTCACTGCGTGACCATGCGGTCATCAAGGTCACCAATGCCGGTCCTTTCCTACCTGAGAACATGAAGGATCAAGTGTTTGATTCAATGATTTCAGTGCGGCCCCAGGAAAAGCAACGCCAGCCTCATCTTGGTATGGGATTGCATATAGCCAGGCTGATTACAGATTTTCACGGCGGTAGTATCCGTGCAGAGAATCGACCGGATCGGCAAGGCGTGATGGTCACAGTGGTGATTCCGCTGTTCAATAAGTAAGGACAGCTTTGATAGCAAGCATGAATATGTGCTACTGCATAACACTGTCAATGAAATATCATCACAATCAAGATGAAATCTACTGCAAGCAACTTTCCCATAGTGCAATCCTGGTTCCGGCGATCAGGACGACTGACTTTTTCCAGTATACCACTGTGTTGCATTTTCCTTGACTACCGGTGAGTCGGTGGCCCAGGCATGACAGGTATTGAGTACCTGAGGCCGCTTTCTGGGCTGTGATTCATTAGCTATGTGGGCATCTCCATTAGTCTTGGCAGCAGCTTTTTTTCGTTTTGACAAGAATGGCCACAGAGTTTGCATGGCAACCGTTGCCATGGGAAACAGCAGTTCAGTGATGTGAGTGCACCCCTGTATACCGCCAACCTTCATGCGTATCGCCTTGCGCCAACCCACACCCATCCTGATACCAATCAGACTTTTATAGTTGGGTGTTATGTTGGGGCACATTTCGAAAGGACTATTTTCAGTTGCTGCTTCAATATCCTGAATCTGAAAAGTGTCATCAATGGTCACACGCAGTAGCATCTCATGCATTGGTACACCAACCGGGACCTGACCACGCCACTTGTTTCTGAACTCATAGGTTTTGGTATCGGTCATATGCGCCTCAATATCCCATAGCCCGTCTTCTCGTTGATATGCCCGGTAGTCAATGGCACGTGTGTGCACATGCTTACGCGTAACTGGTTTTGGCAAAGGCATAGAGCCCTCCGGCAAGTAACTGAATTTTGCGATAGAAAATGTTGTGAGAGATTGTCTGCTTTATGCCGCATCAATAACTGACAGTAGCATGAGGGTACAGATGTGAAATGTCACTTTAGAAAGAATCCTGCACCGGCTAAATATTGCCTTATGGTCTATGAACCAAGCATAGAGAATAACCTTATCCATCCTAAATGCGAGGCTGCTAAGACTACTATGTCATTTAAAATTGAAACGGCAAAAAAAAGAAAATACAAATTTCAGAATTTAAGCTGCTGCTTTTTCAATTATATGACTTGCCGCAGCTGCTGGAGTAGTCACGGTGAGCACGCTTAACTCTCGTCTCGAAGCCTCAAATTCAAGCTCCTCTACAAACTCCTGAATTGCAGAGTCTCTACTGTTATCGTAGGTATGAGGTATTCCTAACAGTAACTCGCATTCCTCAATCTTAAAAAGGTTATTATGATCTCTTAAGAGATCTAGCTGCCAAAGTTTGGCTTGGGCACGCATCATTGTATTCTGGATAGCAGAGCTGCTTGAAATGGCCTCGAACTGCGCTGCATACTTTTCGTGAACGAAGCCAACTTTCACCATGACCCCGCCTTCTTTTAGTCTGATTCTTGACCAAAAATAATTTTGATATGACATGTTTTCTTGGCTTACGTTTTCTTTGACCTTCAACTCCCACTGACGTGAATATGATGCATTATTCTGTGATTTCGCAGACACCTCCGCAGAATGTTGTGTACTATATACGGATGAACAATGCATCCCAGCAACGTGGACTGCTTCTTCCAGATCGAGTGCAACGGAATGTTCAGGATCACCGAGGTAAAAATTCTGCATTGGGGGTGACCAATTACTAAATATAGGGTTTTTTCGGTAATAATCTTCGGCGCATTCGATGCAAAGTTTCAGTGTATCACTGAGGACACTTCCATCTTTCTCTCCAAATAGACTTCGTAACTTCTTGCGGGAGACTAATTTGGGTACGACCAACGCGCCATCATCCATTTTCAAAATAGCAGCCAGCGAGATCCTCTCTCCCGAAAATGACACAGGCTCAATTAACAGATTTCGCCATGAAAATCCGCAATCTGGTCGTTCAGGAAATCCGGATCTCATAAATATTCTCCCATTATCTCTCCAATATTTTCACCTGCCCCAAGCTTGAATCCCAATTGTGAGCCAAGTAAACAATTAGCCACGATTGCCGGTAACACTCTGGCTCGCCGTCGCAAAAACGCTATGTGATTCAAAAACAGATCCCGGTTAATTTCAGGCACATTCTCATGCAATACCATTCAAGAACCTGTTCAAAATCAATATTGCGGATTTTTCTAAAATCGGCCTTGTGTCTCGCGATAAGGAATGCAGTTCAAGTTCATTTTTGCCTAGACTCAATAATTTCAGAACTCGAGAAATAGAATGCGTATCAAAGGATGCATCTGATGGAAGTGCATCGTCATGATCAATCATTATAAAGCAATTCTTACCAGCATAAAGTAAATTATCCGGGATTCTATCATGATTTACAATCCAGTCATCGAATATCCCACAAGCCAGTGCGTGTTTCCAATTTGTCAAGTACCTTTCAACGGCTCGACGATTGTCAATCCGATTAATTGATAAACTTGCTTCCTCAATCCCAAATGCCATGTTTATGCTATTACCGTCAATCCTTCCTGCACTTCTGGCAGGCTCCTCCAAGTCTTCCGAATGCACAATAACATAATGGGCTTGTGAAACCGGCAGGCCAAGGATACGGGCCATAGCCCAACACAGGGTCTCCTTTGCGATATACTCCTTTAGAAGTAATTTCAAATATGCCATCTTGCGTCCGGCAACTGTGCCAATATCTGACTTCAGGTTCAATCCGCTTCCTTGGTTCACCATGCGGATTGGTCGAATAGCAGTAGCTGGTTGACCTTATCAGTTTGAATATTGTTGGGAGCCTGCATGAATTTGTCTTTTGTTTCCAAACGCACCAAGTGGTGCTCGTATATCGTTTTCTGTAAAGTGCTCAAATACCAATAACGCTATTGCAATTTCTCCTAATGGTTATAGAGATCAATTTACACCTCAATCCATAATCGATCGATTCATTTGCTGGCGAATAAATTGCATCAAGGGCATCATCCCTAGGAATGGTAGTTGTGGTGCGAAGATTTTAAGCTTTCTTAGACATTGATCTTAAGGAGTAGCATAGTAGGGCGCGACTTGTATTGCTGCCAAAAGTTGTCGCCGCTTAATATAAGAATGGAAAATTCAGTCGTTGGGTTTAATGGAGGTATGAAATGCCGGATCAATTTAATAATCTTTTTATGCATAATTCGCAGATTGCAAAATACCAGTTTTTATCATACCGGGACCCAAGAGGGTATTCATGTTAACTGACATATGTGAATATACTACAGTAAAATCTAATAATACATTTGCTGCTCACATTCAGACTACCCTAACCCGAGGGATATTATTGGCAGGTTGGGACCGGGCTAATTACGAGGGTGCCAGGAGAAATTATACCCAGCATGGCTACTTCACCTAGGCAAGATACCATCACAGGTACGGTGCAGCACTCAGCTGGCGCAAGATACTCAGCGCAATCAATATGAATACCAAATCTGGCATGCATGTATTGTTTCTGTGTAGCGGTAATTCCTGCCGATCGCAGATGGCCGAAGGATGGCTACGACAGCTGGCAGCAGAGTTGGCACCAGAAATGCAGCTGGAGACCAGTTCAGCAGGGATTGAAGCCCATGGTGTCAATCCCAATGCCATTCGCTGCATGCAGGAGCATGGCATCGACATTAGCACTCATCGTTCGGAGGTCTTGAGTGATGCCATGCTTGAACGGGCTGACATTGTCGTGACTGTATGCGTTGAGGCGGATACTCACTGTCCACGGATGATGTCAAACAAAGAAAATCGGCTTATGCCTTTTGCTGATCCGGCCCAGTTTGATGGCAGTGAACAGGAAGTTTACGATGGTTTCAGGCGGGTCTGTACAGAAATCCAACACGCTATGCATCAGCTGATACTGGAGCTGAAGTTCGACGGGTACGAGCAGTCCGACCGCATGTCCCACTCTACGGAGCAAGGCATCATTGGCCCAGTTTCTTCAGCTGTTGCAGACGGTCCAACCTTTACCCATGACGATGTTAGAATTCTGGACAGAACCATCGGCTATGACTCTTTTTTGCGAGTGGACTCCCTGACACTGCAACATCGGCTCTTTGCAGGCGGCTGGAGCCAGCCAGTGAATCGGGAGTTGCTGGTTAAAACAGCTGCAGTCGGGGTATTGCTCTGCGATCCGCTTCGCAGGGAACTGGTCATGGTGAAACAGTTCCGGGTAGGCTTGGTGGATGCCGAAGAATCTCCATGGTCACTAGAACTGGTGGCCGGACTGGTGGACACCAATGAGACCCCAGAACAGGTGGCAAGCCGTGAAGTCAAGGAGGAAACTGGTCTGCGGGCAAGCCACTTCATTAGCATTTGTGACTACTTCAATAGCCCGGGGGCCTCCTCGGAAAGAGTCAGCCTTTACTGTGCCCGAGTAAACTCAAGTGACGCTGGTGGTGTACATGGACTGGAACATGAGCATGAGGACATTCAGACAGTAGTATTGGCGGAGAGCGAGTTGAATCAGTCGATGCTTTTGAACAGTGGCATCATCAATAATGCTATGTCATTAATTGCCTTACAGTGGTGGTTAGTCAATCGGGTGTCGATTCTGGCTCAATGGTCGGAGCTTGATCACCAGTGACACAGCCTTGGGCTTTGGGTGCTTTTTTGGCATGTCGCAGGTGTTTTGGCTCAGTATCGAGAAACTCTATGAAATGCTACTTGCCGAAATAACGAATCGATAATCGACCAGATCCTAACGCTCGTCGCTGGCTTGCGTCGGGATGAACCGGTGCATCTTAGTGGGGCAAATATTAATTTGACGGCATTGCCGGTCAAAATTGGGGCATAACTGTCATCTGGCATTTCACCAATTTCCATGAGGATTTTGCTCTAAATCGGCAGATCCTCAGCCACGGGGATAATCACGCCCTGCTTGGAAGAAGCGAAGACATCAAGCATAAGCAGATCCCTGAAAATATTTTTACTGACAGACTCGCAATGCCCGTATTTGCGGTTACAATGTCGTATGTGAAAGTAGAACATTTCGATTTCGTCCAAAATTGTCATTGGTAAAAGTGGCGACTGAGAGCCAGGTTCCGAACAGGTCACAACTCAAAAGACAAGTACCCAATGGCAAAAAAACCGGTGAGTATCGGAAAGCAAAAAGAGAAAAATGACAAATAGGACCGCAACAGGATCATTTGAGACGCATGTCTAAATTCCGCTATAGTGTAGACCTCATCAGACAAATAGCTGTGTGTGATGCCAATTACATTCGCCTACTGAA
The DNA here is from genome assembly GCA_026710425.1 of Gammaproteobacteria bacterium. GTDB lineage: Bacteria > Pseudomonadota > Gammaproteobacteria > Pseudomonadales > Pseudohongiellaceae > UBA9145. Next base: position 19,283 of record JAPORB010000103.1, on the reverse strand, counting down.
ACTGTTGCCACAACTGGCAGCCGCCAAGCATGAAGTCAGTCAAGGCACCGAACACGGGAAATCTGAAAAAGCCCTGGAGGGGACAGGACGAAAATTCTATATTGCGGACCTGGAAGACAACCAAGAAAAAGTAACGGTTGAAATTCGTATTCTGGAAGCCTTCAAATATACAACCACACTGGAAATATTGCAAAAACCGGAATTGAAGACCTGGATGACCAATCCCTCCATGCTAGTGCGGGTGTATCATGATGCTAATACGGCCGAAGTTATTTCCTATCAGGGCCATCGCAATTTCAAGACGCGCTATCCTCAGCCCAATGCAAGAATGTACCATACAGATGAAAAATTGCAGGTGAATCAGTTTCTTGGCGAGTGGTTGAGCCATTGTCTGCGAGAGGGAAGAAGCCTTGAAATGCCGGTGCTGGTCAGCCATATGTAAGGCACCGGTACTGATAACAACACTGGAGCATCCACACTGACGACCCACAATCCGCTACAGCTGATTCACATCACCGACACCCACCTTTTCGCATCACCTGCGGCTGAGCTGAAGGCCATGAATACCCATCGCAGTTTCGAAGCGGTGGTCAATCTAGTCAGGGAAAAACACAGCCGTCTGGACCTGGTTCTGGTCACTGGAGATGTCGCTCAGGATGGCTCGGTTGCAGCTTATCGCCAGTTTGCGGAGCTCATTGCCACCCTTGATGTACCTTGGCACTGGATTCCGGGCAATCACGACAATCCTGGAAGCATGCAGATTGCGGTCCCTTGTACCACCGCCAATGACAGGGTGATCCGTCTCGGCAACTGGTTGTTCCTGTTACTTGATACCGCTGTGGAGGCGCAGGAATACGGACTGCTGGCACCGAAAGAAATTGGCTTTCTTAAGCGAGAACTGCGGGTAGCCAACACCGATACTACCGTTGCTCATTGCCTGGTGGCACTGCATCATAATCCGGTAGACACCAGTGCCAAGTGGATGCAGGACATTGGCCTGCACCATCGCTACAGTTTATGGCAACAACTAAGGCACACTGACAAGCTGCGGTGCCTGATATATGGCCATGTCCATCAGGCGCAGGAATGTATTCATGACGGCATCCATTGCCTGAGCGCACCATCCACCTGCTTTCAGTTCAAGCCGGATGTAACCAAATTTACCTTGGATCGGCTGAATCCGGGCTATCGTCATTTGCAACTTTATCAAGATGGTAGCGTCAAGACTAAGGTATATCGTATTGCGGACAGGCATTTTGGTGCAGAATATAAAACCAGCGACCGCTCCACAGGTGAATGACTTTCATATTCTTTACCTGCATGGCTTTCTCAGCTCACCACAATCGAGTAAAGCACGCCAGACACGGGTTATGTGTGAGCAACTTGGACTAGCTGGGCAATTGCTGATCCCCTCCATGTATCAGGGACCGCAGCAAACCATCTTGCAGCTGGAACAACTAATCAGCTCAGTGCCAAAGCATCGGCTTGGGGTAATCGGCAGTTCTCTGGGTGGATTTTACGCCACTTGGCTGGCGGAGAAATACGACATTCCAGCAGTCCTAATCAATCCGGCGGTTCGACCCGATGAGTTGCTGGATACATACCTTGGAGAACACAGAAATTACTACAGTGATCATATGCATTTGGTGACTAGAAAACATCTCTCCGAGTTGCGCGGACTGTATCGGCCTTGTATCCGGCATTCGGAAAATTTTCTGGTGCTACTGCAAAAGGGCGACCAGGTGCTTGATTATCAGCAGGCAGTGTCACGCTTTGGTCGAACCCGGTGCATTATTCATGATGGCGGTGACCACAGTTATCAGAATTATGCGGCCGAGCTACCCAATATCATTGCGTTTCTGCAATCAAGAATTGAATCATCTGAGCGATAACTGTTATTGCCCACGCTAAATTTTCTGACTCGAAATTCCAACCATTCTCAATGACAAACACTTATAACGCTGATGCTATTGAGGTCCTCACCGGGCTTGATCCTGTCCGCAAGCGGCCAGGAATGTACACGGATACCACTCGCCCGAATCACCTTGTTCAGGAAGTCATTGACAATAGCGTGGATGAAGCCCTGGCCGGCCATGCACAGACTTTGTCCCTGACTCTGCATGGCGACGGTTCGGTGGAAGTAAGCGACGATGGACGTGGCATGCCGGTGGACCGGCATAAAGACGAGAAAGTAAGTGGTGTTGAATTGATACTCACACGTTTGCACGCCGGAGGAAAGTTTTCCAACAAGAACTACGAGTATTCTGGGGGGCTTCATGGGGTCGGGGTTTCGGTTGTCAATGCCCTGTCAAAAACCCTGGAGGTTACCGTCAAACGCGACGGCAGTGTTTATGCCATGCGTTTTCAGGGTGGTGAGAAAGCCAGCGAACTGGAAGTCATTGATACTGTAGGCAAGCGCAACACAGGTACCAAAGTAAAATTCGTACCCGATGAGCAATATTTTGACTCGATCAGGATTTCCATTCCCCGTCTTAAGCATGTGCTTCGGGCCAAGGCCGTGCTGTGTTCGGGCCTGCGGGTAGTCTTTGTCGATAATACGAACAGTGGGGACAGATCCCACAGCGAAGAATGGTGTTACGAAGACGGGCTGACTGATTACCTGACCCAGGCCATCTCGGCGTGGGAAACGCTACCAGATCAACCCTTTGTGGGGTCGGTTCAAGGTAATGAAGAAGCGGTAGATTGGGCAATTCAATGGCTTCCCGAAGGTGGCGATGGCCTCGGCGAGAGCTACGTCAATCTGATTCCTACGCCACAGGGCGGTACCCATGTCAGCGGGCTGCGCACTGGTCTGCTGGAAGCCTTGAGAGAGTTTTGCGAATTTCGCAATCTGATGCCGCGGGGTCTGAAGCTGGCCGCCGATGACGTCTGGGACAAGTGCAGCTATGTATTGTCATCGAAATTGGTGGATCCGCAGTTTTCCGGTCAGACCAAGGAACGCCTGTCCTCACGGCAATGTGCCGTATTCGTGGCTGGAGTGGTTAAGGATGCCTTCAGCCTGTGGTTGAATCAACATACCGCCGAGGCCGAGGCGATTGCCGAGTTGTGCATCAGCAACGCTCAGAGCAGACTGAAAGCCAGCCGAAAGGTGGCCCGGAAAAAAGTGACCTCTGGCCCGGCTCTTCCCGGCAAGCTAGCGGACTGTTCCACCGAGGATGTCATGGCCGGGGAGCTGTTTTTGGTGGAAGGTGATTCGGCAGGTGGCTCCGCCAAACAAGCTCGGGACCGTGAATTTCAGGCCATCATGCCCCTGCGCGGCAAGATACTGAATACTTGGGAAGTGGACTCAGCCGAGATTCTGGGCTCACAGGCCGTGCATGACATTGCCATTGCACTGGGGATCGATCCAGGCAATAGCAAGATTGACGGATTACGTTATGGCAAGATATGTATTCTGGCTGATGCGGATTCCGACGGTCTGCATATTGCCACCTTGCTGTGTGCCCTCTTTTTCAAACATTTTCACCCGGTTGTTGAAGCTGGTCATGTATTTGTCGCTATGCCACCCCTGTTTCGTGTCGATGTGGGCAAGGAAGTGTACTACGCTCTGGATGAAGGGGAAAAGGAGGGCATTCTTGATGCCATTGCAGCCGAAAAGAAAGGCGGCAAGGTTAATGTGCAGCGTTTCAAGGGCTTGGGCGAGATGAATCCCATGCAGCTGCGTGAAACCACAATGGCACCGGACACGCGCCGTTTGGTGCAACTCACTCTGGAAGAGAGCCCGGAAACCAAAAAGACTGATACGCTGGAGATCATGGATATGCTGTTGGCGCGAAATCGCTCACCTGACCGTAAAAGCTGGTTGGAACAGAGTGGTAATCTTGCAGACTATGCTGAGTAACCTGCATTGATAATTACAGTCCGTGAGTTCAAAGAAAATCCCTTTTTCGTCAGAAGCCATTCCGCTATAAGGCGTTGAGTATCAAAGTGGGCAAAAGATGAATCCCGAGATTCGCGTTAATGAGGACGGCATTGAGCAAATCGCTCTGCGCACTTATACGCAGCAGGCCTATCTCAACTATTCAATGTATGTGATCAATGATCGCGCACTGCCCAATATAGGAGATGGACTGAAACCGGTGCAACGCCGCATTGTGTATGCCATGTCCGAGCTGGGCCTGAAGGCAACTGCAAAGTTCAAGAAATCCGCCCGCACCATTGGTGATGTGATTGGCAAGTTTCATCCCCACGGGGATTCCGCCTGTTATGAAGCCATGGTGCTAATGGCTCAACCCTTCTCCTACCGCTACCCACTGGTGGACGGCCAAGGCAACTGGGGCTCGCAGGATGATCCCAAGTCCTTTGCAGCCATGCGTTATACCGAATCAAGGTTGCAGAGCTATACCGAAATACTGCTGGCAGAGCTGGGTCAGGGCACGGCCGACTGGAGGCCCAATTTTGATGGCACCTTAGAGGAACCTGAGATTCTGCCGGCGCGCTTGCCCAATGTCTTGCTGAATGGTGGCAGTGGCATTGCGGTAGGTATGGCGACTGATATTCCTCCCCATAACCTAACAGAGGTTGCCTGTGCATGTATTCATCTGCTTGAGAAACCGAAAGCCACGGTGCAGGAACTATGCTCGTTTATCAAGGGGCCGGATTTTCCAACCGAAGCGGAGATCATTACGCCGCCTCAGGAAATTATGGAACTGTATGAAACCGGTCGTGGTTCGCTGAAAGCCCGCGCCACCTACCTCAGGGAAAACGGCGAGATAGTAATCACAGCACTGCCTTATCAGGTCTCTGGAGCCAAAGTATTGGAACAGATTGCGAATCAAATGCAGAAAAAGAAACTGCCCATGGTGGTGGATTTGCGAGATGAATCAGATCATGAGAATCCAACTCGCATTGTAATTGTGCCTCGTTCGAATCGAGTGGATACCGAAAGCGTAATGTCCCATTTGTTTGCCACTACAGATTTGGAAAAGAACTACCGCGTCAACTTCAACATGATAGGCATTAACAAACGACCACAGGTCAAGGACATTGCTTCCCTATTGAAGGAGTGGCTAAATTTCCGAACTGATACTGTGAGACGGCGCCTGCAGCATCGACTGGACAAGATTCTTGATCGTCTGCACATACTTGAAGGTCTGCTGACAGCCTTTCTCAATATAGATGAGGTCATCAGAATCATCCGTCAGGAGGACAAACCCAAACCAGCACTGATTCAAGCATTCAATCTGTCTGAACGACAGGCCGAGGCCATTCTCGAACTGCGTTTGCGGCAACTGGCCAAACTGGAAGAGATTAAGATCAAGTCAGAGCAGAAGGATCTCAGCGAGGAACGGGTAACTCTGGAGCAGTTGCTGAAATCAGAAGCAAGACTCAAGACCTTTATTAAGAGTGAGATCAAGGCGGATGCCGAAAAGTATGGCGATAGTCGACGATCAAAACTGGTAGCGCGGGAAGAGGCTAGAGCCTTCAGTGAAACTGAGCTTCTTTCCACCGAGCCAGTAACAATTGTGCTGTCTGAAAGAGGCTGGATGCGGGCGGCCAAAGGCCACGATGTAGACCCTGAGGCATTGCAGTACAAGTCCGGTGATCACTTCAAGCTGTGCGCCAGGGGTAAGAGCAATCAACTTGCAATATTTATGGATTCTACTGGACGAGCCTATGCATTGCCCGCTCATACCCTGCCATCTGCACGGGGCCAAGGTGAACCGGTATCCGGTCGGGTTAACCCGCCTTCCGGTGCCACTTTTGAAGGGGTACTTATTGGCGACAATGAGCAAGATGTGCTGCTGGCCAGTGATGCCGGCTATGGCTTTGTCGGTAAGATCGGTGACCTAGTTAGCAAGAATAAATCTGGCAAGGCAGTGCTTCGAACAATCAACGGCGCAAAGGTATTACCTGCGGTTGGAGTCAACGACTATGACAATGACCTTATCGTATCAATTACCAGTGAAGGTCGAATGCTAATTTTCCCAGTCAGCGAACTACCCCGGTTGGGTAAGGGCAAAGGCAATAAGATCATTGGTATTCCCGCTGCCCGAGTTACCAATCGAGAAGAGTATGTGGCTGCATTGGCTGTTTTGTCCACTGGAGATGGACTCACTGTCCATGCTGGACGTCGCCACCATAATTTAAGAGCTTCAGATCTGCAGCATTACAAGGGTGAACGCGGAAGACGAGGCAATAAGCTGCCGCGTGGATTTCAGAGGGTTGATAAGATCGTACCTGTCATTAAAGACTGAGCAATTAATAGTGCTGAAAATAACGCAACTTTCTCAGTTAATATTTCAAGAATAATCTCTTTCAGTAATAAGTTTCGCAGATTGGGGAACAGCAGAGGATAAAGCTATCTTCTTTGTGTAAAAAAGGTTGAATCACAAACCGGAGACATTAGGGCTGATGCTTTAATTGGTGAAGAACAAAGAAGCAACAATTGCCAGTTGATAAAAGAGGGAGAATCAGATTTCAGTAGTTGCAAATAAGGCAATCCGTAATATTTAAATTTAAACTAGATGTATCTGAGTTCGCTTGCCAAATTCAACCTAAGATTCCAAGCAAGAGTTTTCACGCTATTCTGCCACTGGTTTAAGCTCCTTTTCTCAACTCAATCTGCATACAGTTCTGCTAATCTCGCCGCTTGTCTCTCCAGCAATAATCGGTAATCTGTCATGGGATCACTGACCAGATAAGTCTGAATACTCTCACCATTACCAACAATTGCAAATTCATTTGCATCAATCCTTGAGTAGGCACCAGCCTGTTCATAGCCAACTTCACTGACGAGCAATGAATTGTTGGGGCACTCATAACAGATCTCCCGTAGCTGATCAAGGACCTTGCCGGTGAGATTGTTGTGGGTCCCGGTAAGCGGTGAGTACAAAAGATCAAATTGCTGACCACCATGCATCGCCAGTTTGTACCTAGATTGCAATCGTATGCCACCAACATTATTGATTTCACCGACAAGTTGCAGAAACAGTTGCCCGGCGCAGATCGCATAAAATGCTTGATCCTCGTCTGCTAGTGCCTCCGAAAAATTGATGATAACTTCGCCCTCAGAACAATAACTTACCCTGCCGTTATACAGCTGGCTTATTTTGTCAGCAAAGAAGTAACAACGATTGAGCAGTCCTAAAAATCTGTCAACTGACACAGTGGATGCCAGGTAATGGAAATTTGCCATACTGATTATTAGCAGACTTACATTCCGATGGTCATGTTCATCGGCAGTGCCTTGGGGAGTGTTGTCTGATTCTTCTTTGCACAGGCTACCGATAAAGGAATTCTGAGCTATGAACTCGGCTGTGGCATTGTACTGGCGAATAACCTGACTCATTTCGTCTCTGGTCTCCGGCTCGGGGCAGGTATCAATCTCGCCTTTGCGTATATTGCTCAGAGCAAAGGACAGCAGATTTGCAGGAAAACTCACCAGATACTGGCAGTAGGTTGTTGTCATTACCAAAGCGACTATCAGTAACAGACTGGTGGCACCGATAACCATTATCAGATTGTTGTTAGTGCCCACCTCTATGTAGTCCAGATTAAGACTGAGTTCAACGAAGCCAATAACCGAATCGGGAAGCGTAATCTGGGCTTTGTACACTGCCTTGAGACCAGGCATTGGAAGTGGCAAGGGAATCAGTGGTCGCAGAGGTGCAGTCTCGGAGCGGGCATTGGAGAGAATGTCATTGTCGACACTTCGTATGGTGATTTCCTGAATTGATGGATCACGCACGAGACTCGATAGCACCACATTCATGCTGATCAGATCATTAGCAAGAACCAGCTCCGTCAACTGTGAAGCGGTTTGCTCAACCAGTGTCTGTCCTAATCCATCCGCCTGCTGCCGCAACAGGTTGCGTGTATTGTAGCTGCTCACCAGCCAAAACACGCACATGGCGAGCAATAGCAGCAGACACACTGCCAGCGAGAATTTACCTGAGAGTTTGCGAAGTGAGGTGGCAGCTAGTGTGGAAGTTTCCTGCCCCTGTCTGGTTACAGCCAAGTCTTGTGCTCATCTTGATTCTACTACTTGCCTAGAATAGCAGTATTAGCCCGCAAGCCCAATGTTTTTCAGCGGCCTTTGCCTGATCGGTAGACAAATCAGAGTCTTTTAATGCCTCTATATAATCTGATAACCGAAAATACCATACTGCCTCCTTAGCCAGGTCTTGTGAAAAAAGTTCAGGCCAGTCGAGTCTTGCCTGGTTTACCTGGCTCTTCCCGTACCAGCGTTGGTACTAGGTATCCCGGCAACGAGTCTTGCAATTCTTCGATCAAATGCATCCCCTCAGCTTCACTGACATCAAAATGTCCGGTACCCACTACGGCATCAGGCAAGTGCAAGTAATAGGGCAGCACTCGTGAGGCAAAGAGTGCTCTGCTGAGCGCAACGAGCGAGGCAAGATCATCATTGACTTCCCTCAACAGAACCGACTGATTCAGTAGCAGGTGACCATCCCTAGCCAACATGCGCAAGGTTGATTTGACCTGATTATCCAGTTCATTCGCATGATTACAGTGTACTACTATGATCAGCTGACTATTGAGAGTATTGAAGAACTGACGCAGTTCATGGCTGATACGTTCTGGAATCACAATGGGCAACCGCGTGTGAATGCGCAATGAGCTGATGTGAGGAATGGCATCCAGTGCAGAAAGAAGCCATTTCAGATAACTGTCGGATGCTACCAGAGGGTCGCCCCCGCTGAGAATGACTTCATTGATGCTACTATCTTGAGCTACATAGTCCAGTGCCTCACGCCAGTGTTCACGACCGGGCGTGTTGGATTTGTAGTCAAAATGTCTGCGGAAACAATAACGGCAGTGGATAGCGCAATTGGGTGTTGCTGTTAATAACACGCGGCCTTGGTACTTATGCAACAAACCAGGAATTGGATTAAATCGGGCTTCCTGCAGGGGATCTTGGCTACGCGCTGGGTCAAGGGTTTGTTCGGCAAGATCCGGCCATACCTGGCGTAAAAGTGGATCGTGCCGATTGCCTTTTTCCATTCGTTCGGCAAAGAGTCGCGGTACCCTCAGCGGGAATTGTGCTGAAGCGACACAACCCAGCTTGATCAATTGACTGTCGAGCTGCAGAAAATCCAGTAATTCCTTTGGATCTGTTATTAGATCAGCTAAACTTTGCTGCCATTTTTCCGGCTGATCCGATTGAATTAGCGACAAGGCGAGGTGTCCACTGGTTTTTGTTGCAAAGAGATAAGGTCATCATGATACCAGCAAGCCCAAATTGAGAGGAACCCATGGCAAGCTATGCAACGAATGAGTTCAAGAATGGATTGAAGGTTCTGGTGGACAATGAACCCTGCTCCATCCTCGAAAACGAGGTAGTAAAACCAGGCAAGGGTCAGGCCTTTAACCGGGTGAAGTTTCGTAATCTGCTTAATGGTCGGGTCTGGGAGCGCACCTATAAATCTGGTGAATCCATCCCTGCCGCTGATGTCATGGAGAGTGATATGGAGTATCTCTACACCGATGGAGAATTTTGGCACTTCATGAAAACCGATGGCAGTTTCGAGCAAGTTGCCGCTGACGGTAATGCCATTGAATTGGCGAAGGACTGGCTAAAAGAGCAGGATGTGTACCAGGTCGTGATGTGGAATGAGGCCCCTATTTCGGTGTCACCGCCCAATTTTGTCGAACTGGAGGTTACACAAACCGACCCTGGTCTGAAGGGAGATACCGCCCAGGGAGGTACCAAGCCTGCCACTTTGGCCTCAGGTGCGATTGTGAAGGTCCCACTGTTTGTAAATATCGGGGATATATTGCGGGTAGATACCCGTACCGGTGAGTATCAGAACCGAGTTAACAAATAATCAATGCGAAGGCCGGACCATGGTCGTGGACTCATCTGATTGGCGAGCAAGTGCCAGCCTCCACACCCTGGAGCTAAGGGCCAAATTGCTAAGTCAGCTGCGCCAATTCTTTGCCGAGCGCAACGTTATGGAGGTGGAAACACCATTGTTGGGTCGACGCACAGTTTCTGACCTCCATCTGCGCTCATTTGTCATTGCAGACAACTCTTCTGACAAGCAACCGCTGTATCTGCAGACATCGCCGGAATATGCCATGAAGCGTCTGCTTGCCTGTGGCAGCGGTTCGATTTATCAGCTGAGCAAGGTGTTTCGACGTGAAGAAGAAAGTCGGCTCCATAATCCCGAATTTACCCTGCTGGAATGGTATCGGGTGGATTTTTCCCTCGAACTGCTGATGAAAGAGGTAGAAGCCTTGTTGCAAATGCTGTGTGGCTGTTCTGCAGTGCCCCGTTATAGCTACGGTGATTTGATCCAGCAATTTTGCGGCATTAATCCCTATACCATCGAGCCAACTGAGTTGGAAGCCTACACCCGGTGTACCCTTTCCTTAAGCCTAAATGCTCTGGACTCAGTCGATTGCTTGCAGCTGCTGATGAGTAATCTGATTGAGCCGGAGCTGCCTGAATATTGTTTCATCACCGATTACCCGGCTGCTCAGGCCGCACTGGCCGCCACCACCCGGTTACCAGATGGTACACTCGTTGCCCAACGTTTCGAGCTTTATGTTGGCGGTATGGAACTGGCGAACGGTTACTATGAACTTACAGATGCGACCGAACAGTTGCGTCGATTCAAGCAGGATCAGGAACAGAGAAGCATTCGGAGTCTGGAACCGTTGGCTGTTGATGAACGATTGCTGGCGGCTATGGAAACTGGTTTGCCCGCCTGTGCCGGGGTTGCCTTGGGTGTAGATCGATTGCTGATGCGGTTAATTGGAGCCGACTGCATTAATGAAGTGCTGGCTTTTCCTTTCGACCGGGCCTGATTAGCCATGGCGGGCTTCATCCAGCACATGGCTGGTATATAACTCACGCATTTCTTTGGTGACGGGACCCGGCCTTCCGTCGCCTATACGCTTGCCGTCGATATCCACCACCCCTAGGGCCATCGTAGTTGCACTGCTGATAAAGCATTCATCGGCAGCCAATGCTTCATTGAGTGTAAATGGCCTCTGTTCGATGTTGATCCCAGCCGAACTCGCCAACTCCAGCAGGGTACGGCGGCGAATGCCTGGCAGGATCAAATTCGAGAGGGGCCGGGTAATAACTGTTTTGTCATTTACTATATAGGCTGAGGAAGAAACTCCCTCTGTGATAAATCCGTCTTCCAGCATCCAGCCTTCCACCGCCCCCTTGCTCACAGCCTCCTGCTTGGCTAGGCATTGCCCAAGCAGATTGATCGACTTAATGTCGCGTCGTTTCCAGCGTAGATCGGTAGTAGTGGCCACCTTGATGCCAGTAGTTGCAGCCGGATTGTTTATTAGATTCATGGGAGTACAGAATGCCATCAGGCTCGGTGTAGCATCTGCGGGGAAATGAAAGTCTCGCTCCGCCAAGCCACGGGTTACCTGGGAATAGACAACCCCTTCCTGAAGCTGATTGCGGTCTATAAGCGTTTGCAAAACTTGCAGGTAATATTCTTTTGAGCAAGGCCAGTCAATGGAGATCTCCCCAAGACTGCGATTCAATCGTTCAAAGAAATACTGTTTGTCCACCAGTTTGCCAAGGAAAACAGGAACCACCTCATACACACCGTCTCCAAAGATAAACCCGCGATCGAATACTGAAATCTTAGCTTCATTAGCCGAAAGATAGTCACCATTGAGATAAACCGTTCTTTCCCGCAGCTTGGCCATACTGACTCCTCTTTCGGCTTGTACCGTTTATGACTCCTGCCTGAATTGCATAGCAAAGCTTGTCAGTGCCTCACCATGTAGTCTTTGCACTGTCCATTCATCCATTGGGATCGCACCTATGGCACGATAAAACCGGATCGATGGCTCATTCCAGTCCAGCACTGACCATTCCACCCTGGTGTAATTGCGATCCACAGCCAGTTTTGCCAGGTAGGCTAGAAGACATTTTCCAAAGCCTCTGCCCCGCATTGTCGGCCTCACATAGATATCTTCAAGATAGATGCCGGGTCGTCCGGTGAAGGTGGAAAAGTTGTAGAACCACAGGGCATAGCCTACAGGCTTATGATGAAACTCAGCGATCACGGCTTCAGCTCCAGACCGTTCACCGAAAAGAGACTCCTCCAGAATTGCAACCGTGGCAGTGACTTCATGGGCCAGTTTCTCATACTCGGCCAGTTCGTTGATCAGCTCCAGAATCAGCGGGCAATCCTCTATAGTTGCCTGGCGTAATTGAAAGTCTGGCAGTTCTGTTTTGATCATAACGTGGTCATGGAGTGGATTAGCTAATTGAATATCGGTGATGAATTGCTGGTGTTAGAATCTGATGGTGTTGTTAATCTATAACACAGCCATTGGTTCTACTGTTGCTGCTTTTCTTTGCAATCTGTGCCTTTCATGCGTGCTTACGATTATAATATGCTTTTTTTGTGAACCATAACTTTAGAAGCCATGACCACTGTCAACCTAAAGATAGCCATTACTCGGGGCCAAGGCAGAAGAAAGTCAGATGCTGGTAGCATTGTGAGGAGTTAACGAATCCTGAAAAGACAGCAATCTTGGATACAACTAACCCAACCCTAGTTTATCCCCAATACACTCTGGCGCACAAAAGAGCCAGTAACACAGCGACAGTCATAAGCATTGAGCAGCCTTGATGAAGGGGAACTCACCTAATTGGTCACCGGATATGCTCTGCTAAATCACCAATTTTGCCCCAAAAACCAAAAGACTACCCACCTACTCCAATTAATCAGATTTATGTATGGAAAATCACCGTAAAGGAAAAAGGATGTCAGCGCAAAAATCTACAGTAATATACACTTTTACCGACGAAGCCCCTGCCCTTGCCACCTGCTCATTGCTCCCTGTCATTGAGGTGTTTTGCAAGGCATCCGACATTGCAATAGAAACTCGCGATATCTCACTCGCCGGTCGCATTATTGCCGGATTTCCAGACTTTCTAGACCTTGAACAACAGCAGCCTGATGCTCTGGCAGAGTTGGGGCGCATAACTCAGGATCGGATGGCAAATATTATCAAACTGCCCAATATCTCTGCCTCTGTGCCGCAGCTTAAAGCGGCCATTAAGGAGTTGCAGGGCAAAGGCTATGCACTTCCCGACTACCCTGAAGAGCCAACCAATGAGCAGGAACAGGGGATCAGAGACCGATATGACCGCATCAAGGGCAGTGCTGTAAATCCCGTATTGCGTGAAGGTAACTCAGACCGCAGGGCACCAGTGCCGGTGAAAGACTATGCTCGCAGAAACCCCCATTCCATGGGCACTTGGTCCAGTGAGTCAAAGTCTCATGTGGCCAGCATGAATGCCGGGGATTTTTTTGGTAGCGAGCAATCTCATACCCTCCAAAGCCCGTCCACTGTCAACATAGTGCACACCGACCTAAATGGTAATGCTACCACACTGAAAGAAGGCATCGACTTACAGGATGGTGAGATCATTGATGCCGCCTTCATGAGCAGAAAAGCCCTGTGCAGTTTTTTGGAAGAGCAGATTGAGGAAGCAAAGCAACAGGAAATTCTGATGTCCTTGCACCTCAAGGCTACCATGATGAAAGTCTCTGACCCAATCATATTTGGTCATGCTGTCTCGGTTTATTATGCCGATGTTTTCCACAAGCACGGACAGGTTTTTGAAGAGCTTGGGGTAGATCCCAATAACGGGGTGGGCGATATCTACTCTCGGATACAGTCTCTGCCAACACATCAGCGCAAAGCAATTGAGGAGGACTTCCAGGCAGTCTATGAAAAAAGACCAGCGATGGCTATGGTGGACTCAGATCGCGGTATTACCAACCTACATGTTCCCAGCGACATTATTATTGATGCTTCCATGCCGGCGGCATTACGCTCCTCGGGCCAGATGTGGGGGCCGGATGGCAATTTGCATGATACCAAGGCAATCATTCCTGATCGGTGTTATGCCAGTATCTACCAGGAAGTGATGGATTTTTGCCGCAACAATGGAGCATTCGACCCAACAACCATGGGAAGTGTGCCCAATGTGGGTCTAATGGCGCAGAAGGCAGAGGAGTACGGTTCACACGACAAAACATTTGAAGTTGCTGCCGATGGCAAGATCAGCATAGTGGATAGTAATGGCATCACCTTGATGGAACACGAGGTGGAAACCGGAGATATATGGCGTATGTGCCAAGTCAAGGATGCTCCGGTACAGGACTGGGTCAAGCTGGCGGTCAATCGGTCCCGCCGAAGCAATACACCGGTAGTATTCTGGCTTAATGAGCAGCGGGCCCATGATGCTGAGCTCATCAAAAAGGTCAATCAGTATCTTGCCGAGCAGGATACTGCTGGTTTGGAAATTCAAATCATGGCACCCGCCGAGGCTTGTCGTTTATCTCTGCAGCGTATGGCTATTGGTAAGGACACGATTTCAGCGACCGGCAATGTCTTGCGCGATTATCTGACTGACCTTTTTCCTATTCTGGAACTGGGCACTAGTGCCAAGATGTTATCCATTGTGCCATTAATGAATGGTGGCGGTCTGTTTGAGACTGGAGCGGGTGGTTCGGCACCCAAGCATGTACAGCAGTTTGAAAAGGAAAATCATCTGCGCTGGGATTCACTGGGCGAATTTCTCGCACTGGCGGCCTCTCTGGAGCATCTGGCCACCCTAACCGGCAATGAGCGAGCCCGAGTGCTGGCCATGGCACTGGACCAGGCTACTGGCAAATTACTGAATACTAACAAGTCACCCTTGCGCCGGGTTGGAGAACTTGACAATCGCGGTAGTCATTTTTATCTCTGCTTGTACTGGGCACAAGCACTAACAGAGCAGAACACCGATACTGAACTACAGTCTCATTTTGCCAAGATAGCCAATGAGCTGTACATCAATGAGCATACCATCGTTGATGAACTGAACAGCGTGCAGGGAACTGCCGTGGATGTGGGGGGATATTACCGACCGGATGCACAACTGGCTCTTAGTGCCATGCGGCCTAGTGCCACCTTTAATCGAATTCTGAACATGGTCTGATTGCGCCAGCCGGGTCATTTTGGCCTTTAACCGAATGTAGCCGATCACAACAAATGGGATTGGTAAAGAAGCTGTCAGGTCTTCCTCATCTGGCAGGTTGTCAAGTACCAGTTGCGGGCACTAAAAATCCGACAGGGTTACACATCGTCCCATTGTAAGAGCGGCCTCGCCGATCTTCATAGGGCATGGTTGCTAGGGATTTCTTAGTTTACTGGGTTTTTGGGAAGTATCATTGGTGTATTTATTTGTTGTGGTTGCTCAAATTATGTATCGTTCGGTATAATATAATAAAGATCGACAGCTGTTAAGAAATCATAAGGAAATTTTGAAAAAATTGAGCGAGGGCTGTTGTGCACTGAGGAACGGAAATTGGTCTGCACAAGTTACCTTCAGCAGTCTGCCCGCAGCGGGTCGCGTTTTGGAGTGAAAAATCGAGAAAATCGTAGGCGAGGGTCAAAAAGGTGCTAAATCGGCTCTTTTTTGGGGTAAGATAATTTTGGGGTGTCTGGGAGCCCTTATAAGTCAAGATCTCTGGAACACCGCAGATGCCTCAAGCCGTACCGATTGTCGAAGCCTGGCTTGAAGAAGCCTACGTTACGCTGCGAGCAGGTGCCTATTTGTCCGTCATCTTTCTATGCGCCAGCGTCCTCTAAGCCCTGCTGCTCGGTGCAGCCCAGCAGACTCCAGAGGTCTTTAATAAGGTGAATGCGGCACCAAAAATAAAGAACGGTTCTACCAAACGCTTTCACGAGTGGAGCCTAGCAGAGCTGATCGATGTCGCTTTTGAAGTCGGCATCCTGAAGTTTGATGTCAAGAAGTTCAGTCACGGCTTACGCGATTTTCGTAATTATATCCATCCCTCTCAGCAAATGGCCTCGGGGTTCACACCGAATGAGCACACTGCCAAGTTCTGCCTCCAAGTCTTGAAGTCAGCTCTAGCGAGTCTGGCGGGAGAGCACCAGTGATTCGTGTCAGCATCGAACCCGCACTTCTGCGTTGGGCGCGGGAGCGTGCAGGGATGGCTCCTGAGGATCTGACCAAGAAATTCAGCAAGCTATCCGAATGGGAAAGCGGGCTTAAGCAGCCCACTCTCAAGCAATTGGAAGAGTTCGCTCGAACTGTGCACGTTCCTTTCGGATACCTGTTTCTCACGGAGCCTCCTGACGAGCTCCTCCCCATTGCCGACTTCCGCACTATCGCTGGTGAGGCAAAAGCCAGACCGAGCCCGGATTTACTCGACACATTGTATGCCATGCAACGGCGACAAGCATGGCTGCGTGAGTATTTGGTCGAGAATGACGCGCAGCCACTGAACTTCACGAGAAGTGCTCGTCTATCAGATGATCCAAATGTGGTGGGCCACGAAATGCGGCGTGCATTGGGACTGGAAGAGGGTTGGGCTTCGGGAGTAAGCACTTGGCAGAATGCCGTCAACGAGTTGCGCTACATGGTCGAGAAGCTCGGAGTGATGGCTGTGATCAACGGAGTAGTTGGCAACAATACTCACCGCCGATTGAGTGTGGCAGAGTTTCGCGGATTCGCGCTAACGGATCAGTACGCTCCCTTAATCTTCGTGAACGGAGCGGATGCGAAATCGGCTCAGATGTTCACGCTGGCGCATGAATTGGCGCATTTGTGGCTTGGCGAAGCTGGCCTTTCCGGTTTCGATAAGCTGTTGCCCGGGGGCTCGGATGTTGAAGAGTGGTGCAATAGCGCAGCGGCTGAATTTCTTGTGCCGTCGCAAGAATTGCGGAAACAATGGATTCTCGTCAAGCAGGAGCGGGGCCAGCGGCCATTCGAGGTCGTTGCGCGTTCCTTCAAGGTAAGCCCCGTGGTCGCAGCTCGGCGGGTCATGGACCTTAATCTTGTTAGTCGCAGTGTTTTTTCGATTTCTATGAGCATTACATCGGTCTGGAACACCAAGGTGGTACGAAATCAAGCGGAGGTAATTTCTACAGCAATCAGAATGCACGCGTCGGCAAACTGTTCGCAAATTACGTGATGCGAGCAGCGAAGGAAGGAAAAATCGAATTCAGGGAGGCTTACCAACTGACTGGCCTCAGGGGCGGAACCTTCCACGATTACGCTGAACAATTAAACATAGGGCTTCGGTAATTGCAGTTAGGCTCTACCTAGTGGACTCCGATGTCCTTATTACAGCTAAGAACCTCTACCATGCGTTCGATATTTGCCCTGGCTTCTGGAAGTGCCTGCTTCATTATCACCGGGGTAGCAGAGTCTTCAGCATTGATCGGTCCGTAACAGACTGCTATATGGTCGCAATACCGAGGATCTTGTGCAATGGGTGCGGAGTGAAGTTTCGAGAGGATTCTTCCTGCCGGTTGACAACGAAGAAGTAGGCCGCGTTTTTACGCAAGTTATGCTCTGGATCGAACGCCATCCGAACTACCTAGATCAAGCAAAGGCAGAATTCGCGACAGGTGCTGATGGCTGGCTTGTGGCCTGCGCAAAGGTGCACAATGCGATTGTTGTTACGAATGAACAATCTTCCCCACAATCTCAACGGCGAATGAAGCTTCCGGATGTCTGTGACAAGTGTAATGTGCGTAGAGAGAGCATTTTTCAGATGCTTCGAACACTCGCAGCGGAATTCGATTGGACGGGAGGGGTTTAATAAGTCAGTTGCGCTGTTCTAAAGCCCTTAATTCAATCAATGAAAAATGCGGTCTTATAAATCAAATTGCAAATTAAGAATCAAAATTCATCTGCTTACACTCAGTTCTCTGAAGTTGGCACGATGCCGGTTTCTGACTTCGGCGAGCCATCACCATTAAAACCCATAACCTCATAACGCCGCCAACCCGCCAAAATCCCTTGCAAGCCATGATTGCCTTCATGACATGCATACTCGTAAACAGGATCAGCTGAGGATCGCAAGGGCAGCCGTGCAGACCAAGACTGATCCCAGGAAAGCGGATCGTTTACAGTAAAATCATAGTTCAATGTGTTTTCATTCAGGCGACTGATACGTTCGGTCACATGAGCCTGATCTGACATCCCGCGCAGATTGTAGGGGTGATACCAGCCTGTGGTTTCGATAATCAGCGTATCTTCCTCCCAATAGGCAATTGAGTTTCCTTCCCACCTGTCCTGCTTTATTTCGAACTCACTGGCAAGGGGAATAATCCGCGCTGTATGAACCATCTCGTTCAGGATCATTACATGATCTGCGGTTTGCACCAGTTGCATGTTGTTGTTGTATGAGCCAGGAATCATTGGCGGACCGCCCACGAAACCGGTAATGCAGCGATCCACCGTGGTTCGGCCTTCCGGCCCGGAACTTTCGAATACCATCTGGCGGTATGCTGCACGGCGGGCCTCGCCCGCCTCGTTCAGAGGGGGCATGCGACCATTGGGCGGGTCGTATATCAACGAGGTGCGGCGATCGGCAATGGTCTCATTGCCTCGCTCATACCAGAACTCATTGTAGGAGATAACACCTGGAGGGTAGCCGGCACCACCAACCGAATCAATGATCAGATCCCGGTTTTGACGCCGATTCTCGTAGGCCTCCCATTCCTTGGCCTGTTCGGGAGTGAGCACCTCAAGATTCTCAAGTTCCTGCGGTCGTTGTAATGGTGTGATTGTGCGGAAGGTATAAAAACCCTGAAAATCAGGATGACCGTATTCGTTACGAGGGATTGCACTGTCTTGGGCAACCAACTGAGAAACTAATGCCAGTGCCACTAAGGCAAGGCTGAGTTTGGATGTGGCTCTCATGTTCACATGGCCTCCAAATCTTGTTGTTGGGCTATTAGCCAAAGATAATGGGAAAGTACTAAATTAAACTGAAAATACCTCGATTTCGACCGGGTTTCAAGCTGATTCGAAGGTCGGAACAGATCGCTCTTCAATCTCAGATAGCTAATAGTTGAGCCGCAAATACAGGGTCAGCCAGATTTCAGTCCAAGATTAGTGCGCCATGGGGCTCATGCTGATGACCAGAACCCAGCAATTCCCGGTGGTCTCCAGAGTTATTAATATCAAGGGGTTTCGGCGAACTTAAAAAATACTTTTCGTAAACTTTTTGCTAAATCTAACGCCATTATAGCCATGAGGTCTTAATCTTGGGAGAACTTCATGGACAGAGCCAAGTTTCGTCGCGATCTTAGTGCGCCCGGTTTGATGTCGATAGTCAGGAAATGTTTTCGAAAGATCCCTGACACGGTGAAAGGCCGGAAGTGGGACCTGTCGGATTATCTTATGTCTGGCCTGGCCATATTCGTCTTGAAATACCCTTCGCTGCTCGCCTTCGATCGACATGCACACAGCGATGAAACCGTCCAACACAACCTGA
>JAPORB010000188.1 GCA_026710425.1 Gammaproteobacteria bacterium | reverse complement strand
GGGTAAAGTTTTTTTGAGGATGCCCTTTGGCCCATATAAATCAAGGGTTTCAGAAAAACGCAACTGCCTCGATGAGTCAAACCGAATACAAGCGTGTCCAATAAGCCATATTATATGGCTAATATATCATATATATTCCAAGCTGAAATTCGGTCTAATTCCAACAATAAATCTCAACTTCGACCAGATAAATTATGGAAAAACTTCCTTTGATCGTCAGTTTTGGTGGCATCAACCCGGCCGGGCGCGGTTCTAACTTCAACGCCTATCGGCGACTGGTATTTGATAAACTTGAAGCAGCAAGACAAAGACAGACATTACATAATCTGGCAGCCCTGACTGGCCGAATTAGGTACGATAAAGGAGGATGGGTCAATGCTGTCGGCGAGGCAGTAGAACTTGAAGCCTGCCTACGGGAATTGCAATCGGACCTTTTGGCCGACACCCTGATTCGCAAGCTGGAAATTCAGCACTTCAATGGCGACTGTGTGCCCTATCACTGCAAAGCGAAACTCAGTGCAGGGGAGCAGCCATTACAATTCACTCTGTCCCGCAAACAGCTGCCGGTTCCAGTTCCAGACAACTGGCATCTCTCTGAGGGTCCGAATAACGCAACAGTTAGGATTACTACCGATAGCCTTTTGGCCATGCTTCCCACCAGTCGGCAGGCTGATGTCAAGGCTGCGGGGCAGCTTCCCACTGGTTTTGACCCTGGTACGACCTATAGCTCTCGAAATCACCCGCGGGCCCTGCAAATGACCGTTTTCGGTGCCTCTGATGCCATTCAATACATGGGGATTTGCTGGGACAGTCTGAAGCAGCGGGTAGCACCAGACCAGATCAGCGTATATGCGGGCAGCTGCTTGGGTCAACTGGATTACAAGGGTTATGGCGGATTGTTGCAGGCGCGATTGCTTGGCCGCAAGGTCACCTCAAAGCAGTTGCCATTGGGACTTAACGAGATGCCTGCAGACTTTCTCAATGCCTACCTGCTCGGCAGTTTGGGCACCACTGGGCACAATAACGGTGCCTGTGCCACCTTTCTCTACAATCTTAGGCAAGGCATGAGGGATATCCAATCGGGCAGTCATCGCCTGAGCATTATCGGCACCAGTGAATCTTCGCTAACCTCTGAGGTCTATGAAGCCTTTGTGAACATGGGGGCATTGGCCAGTGATGAATCCCTGCGCCAACTGGACGGACTAACATCCGACTCGGAACCGGATTATCGGCGCGCCTGTCGGCCCTTTGCCAGAAACTCCGGATTTACGGTAGCCGAATCGGCTCAGTTTATCGTGCTGATGGATGACCAGCTGGCTCTGGAAACCGGAGCCAGTATCTACGGAGCTGTCAATGAGGTGTTCGTGAATGCTGACGGCCACAAAAAATCCATCACCGGACCCGGTCTTGGCAATTATCTGACCATGGCCAAGGCACTAGCCGCCACCCGCAATATCATCGGTGAAACTGGGGTAAAACATGCCACCATGGTTCAGGCGCATGGCACCGGCACACCCCAGAACCGAGTTTCGGAGTCGGCCATTCTCAATGAGGTCGCTGCCAGCTTTGGAATAAAGCAGTGGCCTGTGACTGCCATAAAGTCCTATCTTGGCCACTCCGTGGCCTCGGCAAGCGGCGACCAATTACTGACCAGTCTTGGTATCTGGAAAGACGGCATCATTCCCGGAATCCTGACAATTGATGCGTTGGCCGAAGATGTTGTGCATGACCATCTGGATTTTCTGCTGCAACATCGCGAAATAGATCCCGCCCGGCTGGATGCGGTGCTGATCAACTCCAAGGGTTTTGGTGGAAACAATGCCAGTGCCTCAATCCTGGCACCACATCTGGCTGGCCAGATGCTGGAGAAACGTCATGGAAAACAGGCAATGGTTGAGTATCACAAACGCAATATTGCCGTACAGGAGAGTGCTGGCGATTACATTGCCTCAACTGAACGAGGCGAAAACCGAACTATCTACAAATTTGATCACCAGGTGCTTGATGGCACGGCACTGAAGATGGACGAAAATTCGGTGAAAATTAATGGCCTATCCAGACCTGTGAATCTGCAACTCCCGAATCGGTATGCAGATATGTGCGATTAGAGGGCTTTCGTAACAGTAAGACTAACAACAGACAGAGCAGCAGTTACTTCACTTCAACTGCATGCTGCTCGGCTATTTTCTGTTTCCACAAGGCAGGCCCGGTTTGATGTACCGAGGTGCCATGCACATCCACCGCTACTGTAACCGGCATCTCCTCCACCGTGAACTCATGAATTGCTTCCATGCCCAGATCCGCAAAGGCGACAACTCGTGATTTTCTAATGGCCTTTGATACCAAATAGGCCGCACCACCCACTGCCATCAGATAGACGGCAGCATGCTTCCTAATCGCATCAATAGCAACCGAGCCTCGCTCCGCCTTACCTATCATCCCCAGTAGTCCGGTTTGTGACAGTAAAGGTTCGGTGAACTTGTCCATTCGAGTCGCCGTGGTAGGTCCTGCCGGACCAATTACCTCTTCCCGTACCGGGTCCACCGGCCCAACGTAGTAGATAAACCTGCCTCTCAGATCAACTGGCAGATTTTCTCCATCATCCAACATGCTCAGCAGCCGCTTGTGGGCAGCATCCCTGCCAGTCAGCATAGAACCGGACAGCAACAGTGTCTCACCGGGCTGCCACTGTGCCACTTGCTCCCGGGTCAGCGCATCCAAATCCACCTTGCGTGCCCGTGGTCCAGCATCCCAGGTTATGTCCGGCCACTGATCCAGCCCGGGCGGTGACAACTCAGCCACACCACTGCCATCGAGCGTGAAATGGGCATGACGAGTGGCTGCGCAATTGGGGATCATAGCCACAGGTAATGACGCTGCATGAGTTGGATAATCGAGTATTTTCACATCCAGCACGGTGGTTAATCCTCCCAGGCCCTGCGCACCAATACCCAGCGAATTAACGCAATCCATTATTTCCAGCCGTAACTCCTCTAGTCGGTTGTTCGGTCCTCTTTGGCGCAGCTCATGGATATCGATTGGGTCCATAAGTGATTCCTTTGCCAAGACAGCAGCCTTCTCGGCAGTGCCACCAATACCAATACCCAACATACCCGGTGGACACCAGCCTGCTCCCATGCCGGGTAGGGTCGCTTCCACCCAGTCAGTCAGACTGTCACTGGGATTGAGCATGGCGAGCCGTGCCTTATTTTCCGAGCCACCTCCCTTGGCCGCCAGTTTCACATCCAGTTTGGCACCCGGTACCAGTTGGGTATGAATTACAGCCGGAGTATTGTCGCCAGTGTTTTTCCTGGCTCCCAGGGGTTCATTCAATATTGATGCGCGTAGCACATTATCTGGAAGTAGATAGGCGCGTCTGACCCCTTCATTGACCATATCAGAGATTCCCATATCGCCTTCCCATCTCAGGTCCATCCCGATTTTCAGAAACACGGTAACGATTCCAGTGTCCTGGCAGATAGGCCGTTTCCCTTCAGCGCAAAGTCGCGAGTTCAGAAGGATTTGCGCCATCGCATCCTTGGCGGCCACCGATTCTTCTTTTTCATAGGCTTCGTGCACGGCCTTGATAAAATCCACCGGGTGGTAGTATGAAATGTACTGCAGCGCATCGGCCACGCTCTGGATGACATCTTCATTGCGGATAAGGGTCATGGTGGATATGTCCTAGGCTAAGGTTAATGAATTAATTTTAGGAAATTTGAGCGCAATGTTACATTCTGATCGGCCTGCCACTGAAGCCGTAAACCAAAATAAAGCAGTAGGAATTTAATTTCGATATTGTAACAGTTTGTGAGTGCAAGGAAGATGTACTTATGACTGAGTGGAGCAGTCTTCTTGCGGTGAAACGAAACCAAGAGAGGGTCTAGGTATTCGCCGACACACAAATTCATCTACACACCTTGTACGAGAATCTTACTGGTAGTGTAACGGTATATTTCTTCATTGATTGGTTACCTTCTGCCGATAAAAAGCCGGTTCCAAGATTCTCGAACACAAAGCAAGGGTATTACTTACGATACTTATGCCTTGAAGCTAATTTTAGAACAAGGTACACCTATCCTGCTACGAAAATTACTCTCTGGGTATACTCTATGGCTATGCTGCCTGAGGTGAAGTTAGCTGGAAATTAGTAACGATGACTTACCTGATCGGGCCAAGCGGAGTGATGAGGAGTAGTTCTTGAGAAACAGCCAGAGTCTACGATACCAACAAAACTTTAAGAACTGGCGAATCAGCATCATCTTTTTACTTTTAACACTTTGGTCCAAAATTCACAGTTGTACAAAAAATGTTGATGCAGCTACTGTTGCCATCCAATCTGGAATGTATATTGAAGTACCGAGTCGTAGTATGGACTAACCAAGCATCAGAGATTTGCGGTTACTATCTCGGAGATCCATCTTGACCATATTTATTTAGACTGAGACATTTGGATCACAGAATATAGCTAGACACCTTAAGTCGATTAACCGGTTCCCATACAACCAAGAATCTTTATTGAACATCGACCATTTCAAGACCAATTGATGAGTGTCCTGGGCTGTTAAAACTCGCTGTTCCGCATGCAGCTTCTGGCATCTGTCGAAAGATTAACCCAAATTCGAAACTTCATTATCAGGAATGGGGTGAACCAGTTGAATGAACCCTTGAGACCAACTCTCGCCGTAGCAAAGACCAAGGGCAGGTCTGAACTCATTACTATCGACACTATTGGGGTTGATTACTTGAGCAGAAAGTCCTTCGCCATATTAATTTTCTTGGCCAGGTAATCTGTACCACCGCGATCAGGATGCAGTTTTTGCATCAAAGTGCGGTGTGCAGCACTGATCTCTTTCTCACTTGCTCCCTCTTGCAGACCGAGAATTTCAAGTGCCAGTGCACGAGTCATTTTTGATTCATCCATCGGTACCGAACTGTTTTCATGCTCTTCCCCCGTTCGCCAAGCCTCATGCGTCCTGTCCAGATAAGCCTCAAGCACCTGCAGCGAGTCGACATCGCTAGCACACTCCTCCCTGAGTTCCAGTAATTGAGGTAACCCCATTGCGCTGAGCAATTGACCAGCGAACGATCCCCTTAGCACCTTGCCATCCATATGGCCAGTATCATGCTGCAGTTCCATAGCCAGAAACTCTGTACGAATGGTGGAAGCCTGACCGCTTCTACGCGTTTGTGCTGATGCTGAGCGACTTCGCAACATCTGCCAAAAAGGCAACAAGCGCAACATGGTGGGCAGGAAGCGTAACAGAAAAGCTCCTGCCGCTCCCAGCGGTGCCAAGATAAAATGTACCGGCAAGCGGCCCATAACCACTAGCACGGCTACCACCAGCAAGACCGCAATAATGGCAAAGAGAATTTGCGTCTGACGCCCGGTCAAATTGAATCGGGTACGGGCAGATCTGACCAAATACCAAGCCATAATCGGCAACAGTATCAATAGCAATAATCGAAAGATCATGTGCTCAACCAGCCTTGGATCAAGTGGCCAAATTCCAGATTATGGTGGATATGAATATTGTCAGGACTTGAGCTGTTGCTGAAGCAATCTTACTGTTTCACTGGAAGTCTTGCTGAAATTGCTGAGTGCTTGACGACCACCAGCAGCATAGACCGCCACGGCCCGTAGCAGATCTTTCAGTTGCCCGGCACTGGTTCGGTCAAACTGCATACAGGCACCGCCCGATAGACGGGATAACTCCAAAAAAACCTGCTGCGCCAAAGGCTCCGCTCCTTCCTGAAAGATAAACAGTGGCACATTGAGCAGGCCCAGCTTGCCGGCGAGTCCTGTCAAGGTATTCCTGTCTTCTTCCATGGCATCACCAATAAATACGATCCCCTTGACCGGGCTCGACTGTTGCTGTCTCATCGCATGGCGCAAGACCTGCTCCAGCTGAGTCGCCCCGGCCTCACAATGAATGCGGGTCATCAATTGCAGCAGTTCATTGCCATCTGAGTGCCAATCACTGGAGAAGAACTGACCTAGCCCACGAAAGTAGCAGAGTTGCAATGTGAGTCCGCCCAGTGACTGTGCTATGGTGAACATTTCAGCCTGCAGTTGAGTAGCCAAATCCCAAGTTGGCTGGCGACTCGCCGTTGCATCCAAGGCAAAAATCAGCCGCGCAGCACCGGCAGTGGTGGGCAGGTTGGCCACCTTGTTTAGAAAACTGGCTACATCCCTTTTGCTTGAAACCAGTCGCACACTTTTATTGCCGCTATCGGGTGCTGGTTTTGCTACTGGCTTGGACGGGTCTTTCATACAATATCAGTCGCAGCGGGAATTTCACACTGCAATATACCGTTTAAGGCTGGAATGTAACCAAACGGCTGGGTTGACTCCCGTACATTGACATTCTCACCCGGTGATTTACAGTGAGGTGGTAGGAGTTGTCAAACTGGTGCGGACGGAGAGACTTGAACTCTCACACCTTGCGATACTAGAACCTAAATCTAGCGCGTCTACCAATTCCGCCACGTCCGCATATGTGGTTCCAAGCATCAGGAGCAGATGTACTATACCCCAACTATCCTCATTTACCAAGAACAGAGCTGGACGATTAGCTTCAAACCTGTCTGTGACCGGCAATTGTTACCTACTGCGGATTACGTTGTTCAATGTGGTAATAGGCTTCTAATCAGGTTGTCGAGCATGGTTAAACTCATAACACACCAATGGCTTCTGCTTGGTATCCAGACTCTGAAAGCCCTACGGTATGATAATTGCTATTACATCGACAAGATTACTCTCATCTACCAGTTGGTCAGCAGCGGGAGATATTATTTTTTATCCCGTATCCGACGCCTTAGCAAGTGCTTGTTGTTGGACACCCTGAGGGTGCCTTTCGAAGACAATGAAATTCTGCACCGGGACCTCCACATTCATGACCACTAGGATTGGTCTGTCAATTTTCCCGTAGTACACCTGAGTTTTGACGACGACAAGTATCACAAATATAGGGGACTCAATCGAACATAGACTATCAATTTTTGAAGATCGAAAGCGATTCTGATATTGAGCCTCTGCCGGAATCCACCTCGGGCCCGAAATGCTGTTCGAGACTAAAAAATCTTCAGTATGGAGATCAGATATTTGCTTTTGAGTTCAAAATGATAGAAAAACTGAATGTTTCGCAAAGTGGAGAAGAGTAGCGATGCAGCGGCCATAGAGCAGATTCAGAAGCGAAGATATGGACAAGTACCGTAGCTAGAGAGAACCAGTTTACCTCATCGATATGGTATTTGACCGCAAGGGCAAGGGCAAGAAACCGCTTGCACTATAAGCTATTGCAACCTGAGATTTAGTTAAATCAACCGGTAGCTTGTACCGAACTAAGGATAACCCATAGATTACGGCAGCCGGGAAGCACCTTCTGTGAATATACAAGCCTCAACTGTATGGTTTTTACAATTAGATTCGAGTGCATACCCCTCTAAAGATCTAGCAACTCGAATCTTTAGACATTAAACCCCTGCATTCAAAGATACAAGATGGAAGTCATTTGATGAGGCATTTGCGCTGTTCCAGAGACCTTGATTTATAAGGGCTTCCAGACACCTCAAAAAATATTTTACCCCAAAAAAGAGCCGATTTAGCCCTCTTTTTGACCCTCAC
>JAPORB010000187.1 GCA_026710425.1 Gammaproteobacteria bacterium | reverse complement strand
GCTCTTTCGATTTCTTATTGCGGGTGGAGTCGCAGTTCCACCATAGATCATGTTTCCAGCAGTCCCCCTAAAATTCCGTACGCCCGGTTTTCCCGGGTACGGCTTCAAGTAGCGGGCACCTTCCAGTTGAGATACAGCCTTCCGTCCATGCAATACAGGTTAAGGCTGACCCAGCCATACCACTCACTTCGCAGACGTTTACCCTATCCGTAGACCACAGGCTGACATCAATTTGCATCGGTTTCTGAGCACCGACACCCTGAAGCCATACCCATGACCACCCGTACCCAGAGGCCCTCCCTCAGGATGGGTTGTGTTATCCCGTCCCTCATCGCTTAATCGACCTCATCCGCCAGTGTAAGAAACTCCTCACCCTTTCCCGTTTCCGGTTACAGGTTGGATCTTTGACATTCATGGGTCATCCTGTCTGTTCCTTACACCTTCCGGTCTTTCACTGCTGAACTTTCACCGATTGCCGCCGCCTCTATCCCGGAGACTCCATGCGTGCATCTCAGTTCTTCCGCACAGGCATTGGCCATCAGGTAATTACCACACCACCCTTGGCGTCTATCAACATTCCCACAACTCAGCTTTAGGTGGTGTGTTCTTTTCGAGGCTTCATACGGTCGTTCGCTTTCGCTGCAGCCCTCGGTATTGCTCGCCACCCTGGCTGATCAGACCAGAAGCGGTCTCCCGCCCCCAGCCTACGGTGGCTTCTACATCCCAGTTCGCTGGATACTGAATCGCTTCAGCCCCAGTGGGATATGCTACAACGCTAAACAAAGAATTTCGTTGGCAGGACTTTCACCCGCTAGCTCGGCAGCTAGACTCGCTGCACGGTAATTGAACACAAATTGGTGGGAATTAGTCCTTTGTAGCCACAGCGCAAATGCCTCAGTGTGGATTGAGGTTGATTACTTAACCAATCGAGTTTTCTGTTGATGGTTTTTCCGTAAATTCATACTAGATTTGCCGTAGGGACGCTGCGCATTTCTATGGGGTGCTGTCAGGTAAATCCACCCTGCTAACAACGCTTTCCACATAGTGTCCAAATTGATCTGCCCAACTCTGATGAGATAATTTCCCAGAGTTCCCGACCTGCACTACTCGGGCAATGGCTCGCTCGGTAAAGTCCCCAGACCCTGTCGCATCCCATAGTTATTGACAAAACCCAGAAAGTGCCGGGACTGCTTAACGAAGTGCATCATCAGACCGAAAACCGCAGTTTGTACTTCATCCTCTGTGGCTCAAGTGCACGCAGACTGCAAGGGGCTGGTATCAATCTGCTTGGTGGCCGTGCCTAGCGCTTTGAGCTGTTGACGCTAAGCTGGATTGAGGTACCGGACTTTCAGCCATTACAGGCATCTAATCGCGGACTCCTAACTGGAATTTATACCGAAACAAAGTACAGGCGATCGCTTGCTGCATATGTACGAGATTATTTGAGCGAAGAGATCATCAACGAGGCGGCCACGGCCACTCGCAAGGCTGATGCATTAATCCGCTTCTTTGAAACTTTGCGTTTTTGTCATGGCGAAGTATATATTACACCCACAGTATGCTGGGACTATGCTGTTAGTGCAAAAAACGTCAAGACATACTTCGATATCGTGCTGGATTCGCTGATAGGCTACCGCCTTTACCCTTTCCACCAACCTCGGGGTCGGCAAAGCATATCAGCGGCACACAAATTTTACCTTTTTGACACTGGCGTTGCTGGTCATATCTGCCAACGAACTTTGAAAGATATGAATCGTCCAGAGTTTGGGCGCGCTTTTGAGTACTTTATCCTGATTAAACTTATCGGCACCCGCAGTTACCAAGAAAAGGATCACGCAATTAAGTATTGGCACACCAAAAGCGGACTGAAAGTTGATTTCATTCTTGGCAATGGCGGGGTGGCTATCGAAACCAAAGTGCGCGTTCGACAGGGAGACCTTCAGGGAATTTGGGCGTTTCGGGAGTAATTCGCCACCCGCTCTGCCTTCATGGTGGGCACAGAACTCGATCGCCACGAGGCGGAAGGCATTGACATTCTGCCCTATGGCGACTTCCTGCAACTGTTGTATGAGGGACAAATCATCTGAGGCTGTGGTAGGTATGTGCCAGCCCTGCTGAATCATGCCAGGCGCACATTGATTGGGATTACTTCATCACCTTTGACAGTAACCGCTTGATCACCAAGACAAAGCAAAATCCCGACGCGGCCACTGTCATGAATCTTTGCGATGCCAGCCCCCACAGCACCAGTACCAACCTTGGAGTGTATTTTGCGAACGGAAGAATTCGCATAGGAATCGAAATGATGCGCCGCAATGATCGTAGGCTTGCTGCTTCAACCACCTTCCTAAATGGAGCAGGATGTCACCAATAATCATTCGGACTAAAACGACAAGGCAACGCTTGAGATTTGGCTTTGAGTTGCCAGATTTTATCAGTCCTTAGATTACAGCAGGAACTAACCGAGTCGCTAGTCGAGGCAACATCCGACCGCTCAAGCATCCCTGCAACTGACTTCTGAGTAGTCAGGAATCTCCTGGCTTGTAGCATCAGGTGCCTGACATTGATTTCGCCCGGTCCATTGCCTGAGAAGACTCGAATGCCAAAGTAGAAGAAGCCTTGCCCAAATCCTCATCCAGAGTGTGCCCGAAATCCCTAGCAATTAGTCTGATTATAGCCAAATGATGCGTGGTGTGCGTAATAAGGCTCATTAGCTCTCTTGCTACTGAACTGCCAAGAACCACACGGTCACTACCAAAATGTACGGCCTCTGCGACATCAATTGCAGCGGTCTGCGCCGACGATAATTCCTGCAACTGCTGAGCAATGCTGGCAACTGCAACACGAGCGGATTCCAAATCAGACTCAATGGATTTGTCCCGTTTTCGCGCATCATAGTCGATACAGCCCACAGTCAGACCGGCAAAAAAACATTGAAACCGATCCAGGATATGTCGCATATGCACCCCAACAGAAGAGGAAATTCCTTCCCTGGATCTGTTGTAGGAAATGGCTGAAATCTGGTGCAAAAGCTGATCACACTGTCTTATGCAATATAAGCATCCCCTGATAAGAATTTCAAACTGGTCTCTATCGGACTCCGAAGAATTAGCTGCGGGTGAGGTATACATATGGAAAATTACCGGTTTGGAGCACTATCCTGCGTGGTTGACATTTGCGGGGTAAACCCTAGCACACTCCCTGTTGCATGACTAATTGAATTGATGCAGCATTCGGTTTAGGTCTTCCAGTCTTCAACAGAGAGCTTGGTAATGGCGGCGGAATCAGGATCAATTCGGAACTCAGGGATATCACAGACGAATGCGGATTCGGCTTATTAGTTGTCTCAATAAACTGATAACTGGGGTTTTTGGCAATCCTGTTCAAATAAGCTAAGCCACGAATACCCAGAAAGACCTGCGACTAAGCCATGAAGCCTGACCTGCATTGTCAGCTACTATTCTGATGGCAAATACTCGCCTGCTTTTCTTATGCAACGAGCACTGACCAATCAAATCACTCATCTGGCTATCACCGACCATAATTTCATTACTTGGGAAATGAATCCTGATTGGGGTGCAGAAAAATTGCAATTGATCTCTGGTGTGGAGATTTCTGCACAATGGCAGCAACATGAAATTCACATTGTGGGCTTGTGCATTGACCCAAAGGATAAAGCTCTTAATCAGCATTTGTATCAGCAACGGCAGACTCGCAGAGAACGTATTGCCACCGTCAGCCGCTTACTTGAGTCCAATGGTATAAACGGATTTCCAAACTTCCAGGCACTGCCATGCAAAAGCTGGACCTGTAGACATGTGGCAGAGTTTCAGGTCAGATAAGGACATTGCAAGAACTTAGAGAGCTTTCAATCGTTTTCTTTCCCCTAAAGGCAGTACCTATGTGCCGACACAGTGGTTGCCAATGGAAAAAGTGCTTACCTTGATCGGGGAAGCAGACAGCATTTCTGTGCTGGCTCATCCGAGTCGCTACCGTTTCGGTAATTCAAGTCTGCGAAACCTGGTGGTCGAATTTACTGCGGCGGGCGGCGATGCACAGGAGAGTTCCTATGCCAACGTTGATCCTAGAATTCAAAAGTGGATAGCAGAACTAGAAAGGGAGAATAATCTTTATGTTTCGACTTGATCTGACTTCAATGACGAAGCCAGACAATGGGCTGATCTAGTTAGCACCCCACTGCTTGATCATCTATCGAAGACTTGCGCCATCTGGCATCATCCGCAATGGTCTTTCAGTTCAGCCTGAATTAGGTCAACGAATTAACATGGCCTAGGGCAACACAGGTCATGATGCTTAGAATGCTACAGCAAAGTGCCCAAGCCAATCTGCCGATTCTCTACCTGCGTGTGAGAACAGAAATAACGTCCCGAAAAACATCAAGCAGAGTTTCATATTTGAAATCGGTAAACTCACCAGCATCCATGAACATGCCATGCTCTTCACAAATTTCATATTCGAGGTGCTTCTGTCTTACATCGTTCACTTTTTTCATGGGTCTGCCGCATCTGGGACAATGGATATTTCGCACCGTATTGTAAGTTTTGCCTATTTCTGGATCTCCACTGTCTGCGAACTCAGCCATCCAGACTTCTTTTAATTGTTCCGCCTCTCCCTTATCGAACCACAAGCCATTACATCCATTGCACTTGTCAATGACTACCTGTCCATTCAGGGTTTCAATTTTCAGCTCCTGCATAGCTGAATTGCATTTGGGGCAGTCCACAGCTTTCCCTCCAGGACAGGTTCTTGAGTCCCTTTTAATGACCTGTCTGCTAAGACTTTGTCAATATGGGTCCTTTGCCCATTTACAACCTGCTGAAAACAGCACCATTATAATGTTCCCCACCATTCATCAATGCAGAAACATTTTCAGTATTGTCATGTGCCTTCTTCGGATGGTTCAACCGCTATTTTCTGCCAGGATTCAAATATTAGGACGGCGGTTACCAGGAATAGACAATGGTGCGTTCGCGCAGTGTCCCTGCATCAATATTACCGATGGCACAAGCCTGGATATCATCATTTGACAAGATGTGCAGTTCATCTCTACGACGGTTATCCACCTGATCATCACCCAGACCCTTGAGTACCAGAGAAAGTTTTTCCTGCAAAGGCAATGCACTCAGACCTGCACTATATTCACAGACTGACCGAAACAATTGCAGACGAAACTCCTCAAGGTCGCGTTGCCAGGCAGCGGCATAATCACGTTCTGCCTGTTCCGATTGCTGCCGTAGCTCCGCCGCCCGAGCCATTGTCCTTTGTTTTATCGGTTCGAAATTTGAAAGTAACTCATCCAACCGACTCACCCAATCAGCATCTACATCTTGACCCGTTGTGTGAGAGGAGCGAACTTCCTGTTCAAACTTGCGCAAAGCCTGTGCTTGCAAACTTACTGCTTCACCGAGGTCAGCAAGTTCCTGTTCCAGCTCAGCAAAGGATACATCATCCACCTCCCCCAGCGAGCGCAAGGCGCGGGCGGATTGCGTTGCCTGCTGTAATGCTGACTGAGTTACCAAAGAATAGTCGATATTTTCTATACGATCCAATAGCTGACGATAAGCACTGCCCACACGCAAATTTTCTGTCTGTTGCTCAATAACTCCGATGTTCCGGCGCACCAGATCAAAAGGATTCTGACTACCCAGTTGTAAAGTCTGCATGCTGGATCTCAAAGAGGCAAGTCCTAGACGATAACGCCTGTTGGCCAATGGTGAGCGGACCTCAAGCACTGCGCCCTGTCCGGTAAGGTAAATTGATTCAACCCCTCCCAGGCTCATCCCGAACAGACCAGAGGATTCATTCAGTCTCAGAGCATCTTCAAGTAAGGTACCGAACAGGGACAGCTGCCTTTGAATCTCCAGCACTTCCTCTGAATCAGCCTCCTGTGCGGAGGCCACAACTGAACAGATCCACAGACTAATACTTAGTGCAACATAGCGAATACATGGCAAGCATTGATTAAATTTGAAGAAAGCTACGCGGTTCATTATGGAGGTTCTCTTACTTTGTTCTTTTGTCTGGCTTAAATTATGAAATAATTAATCTTTCATTCCAGTTAAAATTTATTTTCCGATCTTCAGGTTCAAATCTGCGCATAGCGTCATAGTGCCGTCATGGTTGCTTAATTTTCAGTCTCACAGTAAATTGAAGTAATGACATTACTTACTGACTGTTATCCTGAAAGCTGACATATTGTGCAAGATCCTGAAGTGATTGAATGGTTGCATAGTCACTGTCAGCCAGTTGCTGATAACCAATACGCCAGCTAGCCATATCCTGCCTGCGCTGTTCCTCAAAATAGGCATAGATACGATCCAGATTTTCGGCGGTAACCTGTTGCGACTGTGCCAAAACAGCTTGCATCAGCCGCAGATTGTTTGTGTCCTGTTGTTCCTCAAAACGGGTAATAATTGCCTGTAATTGGTCCTGCTGCTGTTGCTGATACTCTTCCAGATTGGCAATGACAGGCTGACTGTCATTAACGCCAAAAGCCAGAGTAATGCCGGAGTTACCAGTGGTAACAGAAAAATTCAATAGCATCAGAAGCAGCATGACCATGGAAACGCCTGTAGGCATCCACTGCCACCATGTCCAACTCCGGCGTTGCTCTGCCAGTAACGGATGTTCACTACGGTATAACTCCATTCCACGATCCCAGTGAGGTATGCGCTCATCCTGCCATCCTTCCAGCGAATCGCGGACTTGCAGCAACTGATCCAGTTCGCTTTTACAGCTACTGCAACTAGACAGGTGTCGATTTATCTCCTTGGCGGCCAGAGGTGTCAGATCATCTGCAAAATATTCCTGCAGAATGTGTTCTGTTCTAGGACAGGTCATGAGTCTCCTCCATTCTAGTTTTGAGCTTTCTCAGTGCGGTGTAAAACCGGGTCTTGGCTGTATTCTCCGAGATATCCTGCATCTGGGCGATTTCCTCGAAAGTTTGCGAGTGATAAATTTTTAACTCCACGACCAGACGCTGGTCAAATGGCAATTGAGACAGCATGGAGCGAATACGATCATTATGCTGCTGTTGCAGCAGTCTGCAATCCGGTTCATCGCTGCCATCATCAGGATAGCTGTCCAGGGCCGGTTCATCACCAATGAAACTTCC
This sequence comes from Gammaproteobacteria bacterium, assembly GCA_026710425.1. Classification (GTDB taxonomy): domain Bacteria; phylum Pseudomonadota; class Gammaproteobacteria; order Pseudomonadales; family Pseudohongiellaceae; genus UBA9145. The sequence goes on along the minus strand of JAPORB010000187.1, from coordinate 34,085 downwards.
ACCAGTAGTCAGAAATCGCTTACGCCGATTCAGATCGACAGCCTTGTTATGGGCGATCCTGAATAGCCAACTACTAAATTTGGCATCACCTCGAAATCGGTGCAGGTTACGGTACACACCAAGAAACACTTCCTGCGTCAAATCCATAGCATCGGAACTGTTGCCGGTCAGGCGCAACCCAAGGTTATAAATCCTGGACTCATGGTGCTTCACCAGTTTTTCCCAGGCATAGGCAGATCCTCGCAATGCCGCAGCGATTAACGCCTCGTCTTCGTCAACAATATCCATGCGGGCCAAGATTCCGGAGAATAGCCATCAATTGATTCCCGATGCCAACAGAGTACTGTTAATGCCCAATTAGTCGCAAGCAGGAGGGAAATAGTTCAAGTCTTTGTATCAACTAGGCTTATCGGCTGCGGATGAATTAAATTTTGGCTGCTCTCACCAGCCAATGGCAATGAATCAGCCGGTATGGTGAAAATCACTGAGGCCGGTACTCCGTCTCACCGCTGGTCGTAAGTCTGTTGCTTTCTACTCATGTGGCCACACTTTTCAAGACTCAGGCCATTGGCGAGGCAGACCGACAAGCTGAGTCAATAGTTTATTTTCAGGATTAGGTAGCGCACGTAACAGACTGATTCAGGCAAGAACAAGATTGAAGAAGTAACAGCTACCAACAGTAGTACTGACTCAGTTATAGCATCAGGGCTGATAAGCATGCAGGGCTCGACTAACCAGCCGTCCCCAACGCTGATTATAGGGATGCACTTTGGTGGTTTTACCCTTGCCATTGAAGAGAGGCCGACCCGCATCTGCCCAGGCAAATATGGAATGCTTCAGATTGCGTACGTTGCTGTAACCCAAATCAGTCAGCTCCTGCGCCATGGCCGCCGAGCGAAAACCCACAGCACAGTACACCACTATAGGGGTGTTTTTCTCTTCCAGCAGGGTCACCACTTCTCCGGCATTCTCCAGATGCAATGCCTCTGGCAAACGGGATACCACAAATTCTTCGTCCGCCCGCACATCAATGACCACAGGCTGAACCTGTGTGCCGTATAGTTCGGCCAACTCGGCAGCCTCAATCAACGGCACAGCCGGAAATTCCGCGGTCATTCTGGCATCTATCCTATCCCAGCTGATGCCAGGCAGACCAAAAAAGGAAAACACCATAGCGGTATCCGAAGCGTTGGTAACGCATCTGTTTTACTGAATTATCCGCCACACAGCAGGCTCAATTCGAGTGACTCTACGACCCGATGATACCTACTCCTTGCTTTATTCTTGGAGTAACCAAGCCTCTAACCTGGCACGGAATCTCGCCTTCATGCGACTGAATGCAATATGCAACCGATACACCTGAAGATTTTCAAGCAGCTGCCTGGCTTTCTGCAAGCATGTGGCTGGCAGCACCCATGAAAGCGTTAAGTGAAGAGGCAATTATGTCCTTACTGATGGCTACTCCCGTATAGCGTTGGCCTTGATATTTGAGTTGTATGTAGGTGACAGCCTCAGCATCAGCCCCCTGCCCCAGTGCATGTTCACCATACTCCATGATATCAAAATCAATATTGATGGCTCGCTTGATGGCCCCTACAAAGGCATCAAGGACACCATCACCCTCACCAGTGATTTTCATCTCCCGACCAAAGTAGTCAAGCCTGGCTGAAAAGGTTTCCCGATTGCCGGATTTCTCGATGGAAAAGTTTTCCAGACTCAGCAACTTGGTATTATCTAGATAGTGCTGGTTAAATAGAGCCCATATCTCATCCGGCTGAATTTCCTGGCCTGTATCCTCTGTGACTTTCTGTACCACCTGACTGAACTCTATCTGTAACCAGCGGGGCATTTGAAATCCAAATTTATTGGCCAGCACATAGGCAACACCGCCCTTGCCGGACTGACTATTGACCCGGATCACATCCTGATAGGTCCGACCAATATCGCGTGGATCTATGGGAAGGTAGGCGATTTCCCAAGGTGTACCTTCTTCATAAATATCCAGACACTTCTTGATAGCGTCCTGGTGAGATCCGGAGAAAGCGGTAAATACAAGATCACCGGAATAGGCTTGTCTGGGATGCACATGTATCTGGGTACATTCCCTGACCACCGAAACGATTCTGTCCATATCATGAAAATCCAGCTCTGGATCAATGCCTTGGCTATACAGATTCATAGCCATAACTACGATATCCATGTTGCCCGTACGCTCGCCATTGCCAAGTAATGTACCTTCCACCCGTTGCGCCCCGGCCATCACTGCCAGTTCTGCCGCGGCAACGGCACAAGAGCGATCATTATGTGTGTGCAGACTCACCACAACTGATTCCCGATTGTTGATTAGACGACAGAACAGCTCTATTTGATCGGCATACACGTTGGGTGTTGCCATTTCCACAGTCGCTGGCAGATTGATAATGGATGGATTGTCGGGTGTCGGTTGCCAAACTTCATTAACCGCATTGCAAACCTCAACTGCGAAGTCGACTTCGGTGCCAGTAAAGCTTTCCGGGGAATACTGAAATACCCAGTCTGTTTCGGGTGCCAACTCAGCACATTGTCTGACCTCTCTTGCTCCGGTCACAGCTATATCAACAATACCGACCTTGTCGGTTTTGAAGACTTTTTCCCGCTGTACTATCGAAGTAGAATTGTAGACATGAAGAATTGCTCTTCGAGCCCCCTTTAGGGCTTGAAAAGTGCGTTTGATCAACTCCGGTCGCGCTTGAGTTAGAACCTGGATGGTGACATCCGCAGGCACCCTATCCTCCTCAATCAGGCTGCGCACAAAATCAAAATCCGGTTGTGAAGCGGCCGGAAAACCGACCTCAATTTCCTTGAAACCCACGTCTACCAGGAGAGCAAACAGAGTTTTCTTCTGAGCCACGTTCATTGGTTCGATCAGTGCCTGGTTGCCATCGCGTAAATCCACACTGCACCAGGTTGGGGCCCGCCGGATGACCTGATCCGGCCAGGTCCGGTCAGTCATTCCTATTGGTTGAAATGGTTTATATTTAGTGTGATCGAATCGGTTGTTCACGGCCTTGCTCCACTCGAAGTCATTTATTGGTCCCTGCCTGACTGTTCGGTGCTGTTTGCACGGAACAGCCTGAAGCAGTGCTACTCACTTGGCCTTGTGGGCCGTCGTCCAGACAACTGCATCTCGTGAATGCGGGTCTGGCTGAGATAATGCCTAGAATAGTCAATTCCCAGTGGCATTTCTACACATATTTCTCATCAAATGTACTAAAAATTAGAGATAGTCACTTCTATAATTGGTTATATTAGTATATTATACTAAAGTATGAATAAAACCAAGATTCTGAATGTCTGCGGAACCAGAGGTCAATGACATGCAACTGGACAAGCTAGACAAGCGCATTTTGCAGGAATTGCAGCGGGATGGGGCAATTACTAATTTGGAGCTGGCTGACCGTATTGGTCTTTCTCCTTCTCCTTGTGCACGACGGGTCAGGCAACTGGAAGAGGCCGGCATAATCAAGGGTCAAGTCACGGTGTTGAATCCGTCAAAGCTGGAGTTGAAACTGACCGCCCTAATCCAGATTTCCATGGATCGCCACACGCCGGATCGTTTCGAGCAATTTCAGCAGGCTATTAGTTCTTATCCAGAGGTAATTGAGTGTCTACTGATAACTGGACAATCAGCTGACTACCAGCTCAAAGTAGTAGTACCCAACATGGAGTTTTACCATGAGTTCCTGCTGAACAAAATCACACGCATTGAAGGTGTAAGCGATGTGCACTCCAGCTTTGTACTGCGGGAAGTGATCAATACCACAGTGTTGCCTCTAAACCACATCAACAACTCTGGATCTGCCTGATCAAGATGCCTTTTTATTCATGCTCTTCATGCAGCCTGACTAAGCGAAGCCTTTATCGTGAAGCTGAAATGGCTCATTTTCGCAGTCGAATGATAATGAGGTCGAATTAACGAAACATTAATCTCAGTCTCTACATCTGCGAAAATTAGAGCAGCAAATGGCCTCGATTTCTCAGCAAAAATCGTAATTGACAGAAAAATTCGACCTGTTGAGACAACGATCTAACCTACATTCAGAATCACTCAAGGTCATAGTGGCTGGTCCAGCATGACAATCCTGAAGATTGAGCAATTCCGTCCCACTTTCTTTGTGTTGTGAGCTGACCACTAAGAATATTTTTGATCTGTGTCAGATCGTTCTTTGTAAGCGTCCCGCTTTAGGATCATGATTTCACATTCTGTATGAGCAGATACTGGCAGTACATCACGACAGGGTTTGTCTGGTAGAGAGCTATTCTTGAGCTGCCATTACGAACTCAGGATAGTAGTTCTGCAACTGCGTCTCTCTCTTCCCTAAGTTCCTGTTGTGTTGCGTTCATTAAGTTCTGGCTGAAATCATTAACAGCCAGCCCTTGAACAATACTGAATTCACCAGCCTCACATACCACTGGGAAAGAATAAATCAGTCCAGATTCAATACCATAGCTACCGTCGCTCAGCACACCCATACTTACGGTCTGCCCACCAGTGCCAAGAGCCCAGTCGCGCATATGCTCAATGGCAGCATTGGCTGCCGAAGCTGCACTGGATGCTCCTCTGGCCTTGATAATAGCGGCACCACGCTGCTGTACAGTTGGAATAAATTGATCTGTAATCCAAGCCTGATCCACTAAATCCAAGGCGGGGGTACCGGCCACCTTGCAATGATGTAGGTCAGGATATTGCGTCGCCGAGTGATTGCCCCAGATGATCATGTTGGTTACTTCCGAGGGATGTTTATCAGTCCTGGCCGCCAACTGTGAGATGGCCCGATTATGATCCAGCCTGGTCATAGCAGTAAATTGTGCTGGATTCAGATCCGGTGCATTGCGATAGGCAATTAGCGCATTGGTATTGGCTGGATTGCCAACCACCAGCACCTTCACCGCCCGCTTGGCCTGTGCATTGAGGGCTGCCCCCTGTATGGAAAAGATTTCTGCATTGGCCTGCAAAAGATCTTTGCGTTCCATACCCGGACCACGAGGTCTGGCCCCGACCAGCAGAGCATAGTCGGCTTCGGCAAAAGCCACATTGGGATCGTCAGACTGCAAGATCCCGGAAACCAGAGGAAAGGCGCAGTCTTCGATTTCCATTACAGTGCCCTGCAATGCTTGGAGTGCCGGGGTAATTTCAAGTAATTGCAAAATGACAGGCTGGTCCGGGCCTAGCATCTCTCCAGCAGCAATTCTAAACAGCAGAGAATAGCTGATCTGACCAGCGGCTCCAGTTATAGCGATGCGTACAGGGTTTTTCATAAGAATCGTTTCCTGTGCTGAGGTAGGTAAAAATGAATAATAAGTTTTTTGAGATTAAGCATAGCAAAAAAAATGTAAAAATGTACCGGATCAGTTTGAGCAAATACTCAAAATGCTCTGCGCCATCACTGCAAGTTAATATACTATGGGCATGCAAATTCAGTTAATCGGAAAAAATCTAGGCTAAATGCAAATGACTTTGTTATTCAGCTTAAGCAAATAGTATTTCAAGGTTAAGGTTGCATCTGACATTATGTGCTGAAGTAGCAACTGTGCATCGCGTCGAGAAATTCAGCTTGCGCGCATGTCCAGTTCAAAACTCTGCTGTTATGCTTGGTGCCTGATAGTCTCGGATGTTGTAAATCTAGGGTTTTGCCTAGTAGATGAATTAACATTCCTTGATGAAGTCTTATTTTTGGCCTTTTGCTTGGGTTCTTAATCAAATCCATGATTTTAAATGAACAACTGTCAGGTTTTAATTAGATGCCGTACAGTATCCAGTATTCCAATTCCAATAGATTGCCACATGTCGATTAATTACACTCACATTACACATTTGATCAGCACTATATCGGCATAATCCTCAGTAGAATATCAACCTTTCACACAATCATAGACAGGTCTCTCTCTTTGATCTGGGCTTTTACAATCTAGTGAAAAATGATCGGTAATTAATGCGAATTACATCGTATGGTAACCGTTTAATGGTCCGATCCATGGGATACTGACGGCATTATCAACCTCGATGCAGAAACATGGCATCGCCAAAACTGAAGAATCGGTATTTTTCCTTGATAGCCTCAGAATATGCATCAAGTAGTCTTTTTTTGCCCGCATATGCACTGACTAGCATCAAAAGAGTTGACTCTGGCAAATGGAAATTGGTCACCATGGCATCAATAACCTGAAATCTGAATCCGGGATAGATAAATATATCTGTTTCCCCACTATATGGTTGTAATCCAGAGCCTTTTATATTCTTGGCTGCGGCAGCCTCCAGACTACGAACCGTAGTGGTTCCAACGGCAACAACCCGTCCGCCCTGTGACTTGCATAGATCAACAGACTCACACACGGCAATTGGCACCTCAATACGTTCCTTATGCATAGTATGCTGTTCCACCAACTCAACGCGGACTGACTGAAATGTTCCTGCACCAACATGTAATGTAAGATAAGCAAAATTAACGCCTTTGTCTCGAAGTCTATCCAACAGCTGTTCATCGAAGTGTAGACCAGCAGTGGGTGCCGCCACGGCTCCTGGCTTTCGGCTATATACAGTCTGGTAACGCATTTTGTCATCAGAATCAGCTTCACGTCTGATGTAGGGAGGTAGTGGCATATGACCATATTGCTCCAGCAACTCAGCGATCGGTTTGCCCGCGGTAGTTCTAATTTCGTAGAAATCCCCATCCTTATCAGAAACAATCAGGGTCTCTTTAGAGGGCACCCGGTCTTGCCTGTGATTTAACAAATGCAAACTGGTACCGGGCTTTGTTGACTTGCTCGCCCGAATCTGAACAAGAGCTGTGGTTTGTGAACGAATTCGTTCAAGGAGGAGTTCAACTTTACCGCCCGTGCTCTTCTGGGCGAATAGCCGAGCCGGTATCACTCTAGTGTCATTGAAAACCAGTAAATCTCTTGGTCTTAGCAGCTCATATAGGTCTGAAAAGCGACTATGAGTAATCACACCAGAGCTACAGTTTAAACTCAATAACCGGCTTGCAGAACGCATAGTTGCAGGTCTTTCTGCGATGAGCTCAGCAGGCAGCGAATAGGAGAAATCTCTGAGTTTCATGATCCCGAATTGTAGTACCTGAGCAGATAGCCTTAATTGCAAATCAGTCATTGATTGTACGGCAATTTGGATTGCACCGCGTTATGATAAGACGAAATGCGCTGTTGGAATTTGAAGGATTTGCGCTATCAGGTTCTTCTCAGTCCCACACGTCAATCCCAACCATGCCAAAACGACCCAAAACCACCTTTAGGTTAGGCACCCAGGCATTTTGAGAAATCAGCGACCTCATTTCGTACGAAATGTCGCACCAAGACAGGGAGTTTTTCAGTTGATGGACACCAAGCGAGCTGGGCTATCTTCATATTTTGTCAGAAATTGGCGAGTAGAATGGCACCAATCAGCTTGCACATTAGCTATGAGCGGCCTGCACCACCGCCAGGGACATTATTAAGGTCAGTGCCAGATCAAAACGGGTTCACATCCATGTCATACAACAGGGATAGTGGTGCCAAAAATCAAAGTCGTTATCCATCCAGAGATTAATTCGCTCAAGAGCACTACTAGGTTTCTAGCCGCTTTGGGAGAAAGAACTTCCATGTAGGTTCTGTATGAAGTTACGACTTTCCACCTTGTGCGGGTTGATACTAAAGATGTGTCCAAAGTTTCCGACCATGCAAACGACCGACTTCGACTATCGCCCCCCGAATCTAAACACTATGTATCCACTCGAAAGGTTCAGTTGCACAAAATTCAGAATGTTGGTTTTTGCCTCCAAGAACACAGCCCGACATTTCAATTCCCCATTATCAATAATGAGGGAACCCAGTTCTACCTAGTCAAAGCACCCGATGCAAATATCGGGCAATCACACCTGCAAAATCATCTAAAAAAATTGCTTGAATCCCTTGAAATATTCATTGGTTGCCCATGTACTGTATATTTATACAAATTTGCCAACTTTCGTCTCTTTCCTGAAGCCGACGAGCAAGAGGCCGAGGTCAATCTGAGCTGTAAGCAAAAAGCCTTGTTGCGGTAAAAGAAAGATGGTCCCAATTTTAAATACAGCGAATCGAGGTTAGCAGGCAACTAGTTGATATAGATCCGTAGTTTGCAACCAGCAAGACCTGTTCTGGCTGTAGTGCACTTGCGTAAGCAATGACGCTTTCGGTGGCGATGTGATAATGGAAGTCTTGCGGTTCTGAGAATGACCGGGATATAAACGCAGTCTGGAATATTCGGCAACAGAGTGTTGAAAAGTTAAGGGTAGCAGGGCTGTCCGTTTCAGCCTGTAAAGGTTTGCATAAGTCGTGTGCATTGCCCGCTGTAGTCTGTGAAGCAGGAACATCCCTTTGCAGGGGCTAACAGTCATCAAAATTTCAATTGACTAATGGTATGACTAGTAATATATTAATCTAAAGTTCTAGGAGGTGGGTATCATGAATACATCCGTTATCCAAGCACTAATTGATCAGTGGCCCATATTAATACTTTTGATTATCCAATACTCTTTTATTCGCAAAGATATACAAGCCATTCATATCCGCATTGATAACTCAATAGAAAATGTAAATAACCGAATTGATAGCTTGTCGGAAATGATCAATAGTAGGTTTGATGGCTTGAAAGACAATTTCAATGAGCTAAAGGATGATTTCAAAGACCTGAAAGGATGATTTCAAAGACCTGAAAGGGGATTTCACTGACATGAAAGGGGATTTCGCTGACATGAAAGGGGATTTCGCTGACATGAAAGGGGATTTCGCTGACATGAAAGGGGATTTCGCTGACATGAAAGGGGATTTCGCTGACATGAAAGGGGATTTCGCTGACATGAAAGGGGATTTCACTGACATGAAAGGTGAAGTCTCTAACTTGAAAACGAATGTTAATGACCTAAAAGAAAATGTCAATGATCGTATCGATGATCTGAAAGATAATATTAATGACCGTATCAATGACTTAAAGGATAATGTCAATAACCGCATAGATGATCTGAAAGAAAACGTCAATGACCGCATAAGCGGAGTTGAACAGAAGCAAAAAATCTATAATGACAAGCTAGACAATCTAACAGCTCAGACAGCCCGGATTGAGGGTGTCTTGACACTTCCGCATACCGGTACTGAAAATTGAAATTCAGGAGGACATTCAAAGAGCAGCTTAATTCAGATGGTTAATTCTAGTTTTGCAATCTATGCTGCAATGTTGGAATGGAGAATGTCCTAATTTGGTAATTATAGGTGCAACTTTTGGTCTATGCCACAAACACCATCGGAACCTTTTAACTAGTACTGTAATAGTGAGCTTGCCTGACAGCTAAGGTCTTTTGGAGTCAGCTGATTTCTTTGTCAGGTTATCTATCAGGTCAGCTGAATCAATTCTCATAGCAATCTTGCTTGAAGTCAGCGGAATGTCGAGGGTAAGTAAAACCACGTACTTCTAGGAAGATCTGGGCGCATCGAAGATAAGCGACTAATTCGCGTGCTCTTGCTTTCTCATAGCTCAAAAATATAATTGTGCTAGACAAAAGACAAAACTAATTTGGATAACTTAGAAAAGGCAGGCATGGTTTTGGAGAAATCCACTACACTCAAGCCTGTTCATGCTACCGGACCACCTTTCACAGAGGCGTCCCCTATGTAGTCCGAGGGGTATAACTAGCTTGCGAACAAGAGAATGGGGCTGCAAAGAGTGCGGAGCCGGACATCACCAGAATCATTTTTACAGTGGTGCATTGCTGTCTGGTTGTAGGAATAACCACATTTATTGGTGGGAAAGATCTTGGAGCAGTGTAAATACATCGAATCTCGCTCATTATTGATATCTGATTTAAAAGTGGTATTATGCATTGACAGGTAAGGTCACAGTCTAAAAACCTGCTGGGTTGAGGGAGGGTTTGACTATTTGACAACCAATGCCAAATAATTGGCACTGTCAGTCTTGGTTGTGAATATCGGTGCCAGAGTGATGAAATTGGTAGACATGGGAGATTCAAAATTTCCTGCCCGCAAGGGCGTGCCGGTTCAAGTCCGGCCTCTGGTACCATTCCCTCAACTAATTAAAGCCTTCCCTGTCGGCAATCTGGCAAATAGAGATGTACATTGCTCCAACAGACCATACGCCCATGCAACCCGTAGACACAGGCGGATAACTACTGACCTTGATGGATTAGTTCGACATTGCCTGAAGCACAACGAAGTCGTCACTATAACCATTTCCACGGCTATGCTGCTGGAGACCTGATTATTCAGAGCTCAATTTAAAGTTGCAGTCACTCAGAGAGATCTCATAACGGCGCGCCTAGTGGATTATGACGCAAAACCGAATCCTTTGCCTGAAGCACGCTGCATGAAAATGTTCCGCATGTCGTGAAAGATCAACCAAACCGATGCGCGCCAAGTAATAGTTCTTGATACAGCTACTCAGTGTTATCTACACAAATCAAGCTCAAAGATACCTTTGCCGTCCAAGAATACTTTCATAGTAATGGCTGGACAGACGGTTTACCAATCGTGCCTCCCACCTCGGAGGCGATAGCCGCACTGCTGGACTGGTCCAATACCCCGGCACAGCAACTTATTGGCATTGAACCGGTACGCGGCCGAAAGGTGACGGCTGAAAAGCTGGCCATAAATGCCGTGATGGCCGGATGTCTACCGATGCATTTCCCAACAGTCATTGCCGCCTGGCAAGCTATGCTCAGGGAAGAATTTTTACTTCATGGTGCCACAGCAAGCACTGGAGGATGTGCCGTGATGGTTGTGCTCAATGGACCTGTGTGTAGTGAAATAGGTGCCCAGTCCCGGTTTAATGCCCTCGGCGGTGGCAGTCGCGCAACATCAGTGATCGGTCGGGCCATCAGGCTTGGATTGATCAACATTCTGGATGTGAGTCCCGGTGCTATTGACAGATCTACCCTGGGTCAACCCGGCAAAATCAGCTTCTGTATTGCCGAGGATGAAACTGCGACCTCTTGGTCGCCCCTCGCTGAAGTGCGTGGCATTCCTTCCAATATGTCGGCAGTGACCGTCATGGCAGTGGCACCACCGCGACAAATCATGAATGAATGGACCACGGAGCCGGAGGAGATTCTTGAGACCTATGCCGCTGGCATGAAAGCCAACATGCTGGAATATTCCATCTGGTCCGGACATTATGCTATTGTAATTCCCAACCAGCATCGCGGGCATCTGCAGAAAGCTGGCTGGTCCAAGTCAGATATCGCTGCCTTCCTGTTTAAGCGCGCAAGAATCAGGCGTGGCGACTGGGCAAGGGTTGGCAAACGGGCGGTGGTTCTGGATCAGGCTAAGACAGAATACACCGCACTTCCCTCACCGGATCACTTGCTGGTGATCGCCGCAGGCGGCCCTGCTGGTGGCTTTGGAGCAATTATCCCACCTTGGCTAGGATTGAAGAGTCAAGCAGTTACTCAACCGATTGGAGCTTGTGTGGATTGCTAAGTCCATCATAAAACAGCATTTCCGAGTTTTTTATTATGAGTTTGATCGTGCTTGACCCCACAGCCACTGTCTCCCAGAAAACCCACAAATCTGCAGGAAGGCTGAAATCCATACAAGCACTTAATGGTGCAATGGTTGGTATAATCTCGAATGGCAAACAAGGGAGTGAGGGACTGTTTGCTCACTTGGAACAACTGCTTCAGGAGACCTATGAAGTGGACAAGGTGGTTTTGCTGCGCAAATCCAACTATAGCGCACCAGCGGCGGCAGAAATTATTGATGCGGCTAGAGAATGGACATTGGCAATCACAGGCCCAGGCGACTGAGGAAGCTGTTCGTCATGCAGTTTGCATGATGCCATTGCATGCGAAAAGGCAGGCACCCCGGCTGTTGGTGTGATGACAAACCGGTTTATTGATGCGGCCAGCCTGATGGCACGTGTTTTAGGCATGCCTGACTATCCCTTTGCTGTAATTTCACATCCAGTAAGCAGTGCCAGTGATTCAGAACTGAGGGAAAGTGCACAAGGTGTGATGGCGGTATTACCGGAACTAATTGTCGGCAGCATAAAGCAGACTGTGATTACGTCCTGAATCTGATTTATTTTTCCAAATTGCGTTCATGCATAAAGCTACTGAGCTTCTCAATTGAGTTATATATCCATGAACCAACTAATATATACTATTTCATTAATTTAAGTGCATGTGGTTAGTCTTCTAAGAAATCCTTTGCTGAATATTCTTCCATTCAATAAAGACCCAATAAATTGAACTCACTAAATTTTACAGAGCAGTATAGCATCAAGGCTATCGACTCACACACCGGAGGTGAACCGACACGCATAATCATTCAAGGCGGCCCAGAGCTGGGTGAAGGCTCAATGGCAGAACGGCTTGCACGACTCAGCAACAACCACGACTGGCTGAGATCTTCAACCGTGAACGAGCCTCGTGGTTCAGAGGTTCTGGTAGGTGCTCTGCTCTGCCCACCCGTAAACCCTGCTAACATCGGCGGTGTAATCTTTTTCAATAATGTTGGCTATCTCGGCATGTGCGGACACGGCACCATCGGACTCGCCGTGACCTTGGCATTCCTGAAGCGTATCAGCCTGGGAGTTCACTGTTTTGAAACGCCTCCTGGTGAAGTTACCGTAACCTTGCATGACAGTAACCGAGTGACTGTCATTAACGTTCCCAGCTACCGTTACCGGCGTGCGTTTACCCTGCAAACGCCAGAACTCGGAAATATCTGCGGCGATATCGCATGGGGTGGTAACTGGTTCTTTCTTATCTCCGAACACAATCAGCGGCTGGAATATGACAATATTGATTCCCTAACCGAATACACCCGTATCATTCGCCGGGAACTTGATCTCCAAGGCGTTCGCGGGCCACAAGGCGAATTAATTGATCATATCGAATTATTTGGACCCGCTTCAAAAAACTCTGGAGCCGATAGCTGTAATTTTGTATTGTGCCCCGGCGGTGTCTACGACCGCTCACCTTGTGGCACAGGAACTAGTGCCAAACTGGCTTGTCTGGTTGAAGACGGCAAACTTTTGCCTGGAGATGTCTGGAGACAGGAGAGTATTTCCGGATCAGTTTTCGAAGCACGCGCTATCCTACGCAAAGGACAAATTATTCCGGAAATAACCGGTAGTGCATACATAACCGGGGAAAGTACTCTTTGGCTTAATGCCTCAGATCCGTTCTGTTTTGGAATAGGGTCACCGAATCAGAAAAGTTGACATTCCAGACGCAATACCTGCTTGGTAATTTGAAATCAATATTAATAGTCAGGCATAAAACAGAAAACCACATGGAGCAATTCTGGCTTTGAACTCGACAATAAGTTCAAGATCATGAGCTTTCAAAATACTGATCCATTGACTGGAAAAATGATGAACAAGCTTAATCCAGAGTTTGGGAATCTTCATGTAGACACAAGGAAGGTCAGCAAGAAATAGGTAATCAATTCCGAATGTCTGAGACTGAAAAGCAATGCCTGAGTGGCAGTAAGCAACCGATTGCAATCATCGGTGCTGGAATTATTGGCATCTCTATCGCCTGCCGCCTTATACGAGACCATGATCAGGTATTGCTCATCGACCCGCTTGCACCCGGTTCGGCGACTTCCTTCGGTAATGCCGGTCACATCGCCACCGAACAGATTTTCCCGCTAGCATCGCCGGAGACGATGCTCTCAGCACCGCGCCTGCTATTTAGCAACAAATCACCACTGCAAATACGAATGAAGTACGCCCTGAATATCGTCCCTTGGTTACTTAGGTTCGCCTGGGCATCGCGCCCGGCGGCGTTTCGAGATGGCATTAAAGCAATGAAGCCCCTGCTGCAAGGCTCCCTTGAATCAATGCAGAGACTTTGCGAGGACGAAGGTCTTTCGGATCTATTGTGCCAACAAGGCCATATGATTGTTGCCGAATCGACTGAATCATTGCGGTCACTAGCAGCAAAGCGATCTCTTCTTAAGCAACATGGTATCGAATCTCGTTTGCTTGCGCCGGAAGAAACAGCGGCAAAGTCCCCATTTCTGAAGCGTACTATAGCCGGGAGCCTGTTCCTGCCAGGTACCGGTCATATGCTGAATCCTCATCACCTTTGTACCGGTTTGCACAAGCGTTTTAGCGAGGCGGGCGGACAGACCTTGCTTGCAAGCATCAAGAATATCGAATCCTATGGTAATGACGGCTTCATCCTGAGACATGAAGCCGGCGAAATTATGGTCGACAGACTAATCCTTGCGACCGGAGCCTGGTCTGCACCACTCGCCCGGCAACTCGGCCACATCGTTCCACTCGATACTGAGCGCGGGTACCATGTCACCGCTGAAGGCGCACCCAATCTCGGCGGTATCGCTGTTGAATCTCACGAGCGCAGGATTATTATGACACCAATGAGTTGCGGTCTGAGAATTACCGGATTTGTTGAATTCGGTGGTCTTAATCTGCCACCAAACCCCCGTCTTCATGAAGTTTTGAAACTGAATTTGCGGGAACTGGCACCCGAGCTGGAATTGGGCAAGCTTTCCGAATGGATGGGTTTCCGACCGTCATTGCCCGACATGTTGCCAGTGATTGGTGAATCGCCCGCCAATCCCAAGGCCATCTTCGCCTTTGGGCATCATCATCTCGGCCTGACTCTGTCGGCAATCACCGCAGATATCGTATCCGCATTGGTCGCTGGTCGGATGCCATCCGTTGACTTGCAACCATTCCGACCAAATCGATTCTGAACTAACGAGCAAAACTTAACTTTATGCGTTTCAAGTGGAATTTACACCGGAATAAACATTCACCAGCGCAACACCAAAGACAATAAATGTTAGACCGAGAATTGCTTGCCATGGCAAGGTCTGGTGGTAAATTATCTGACTCAGCAGTGCTACCAAGAAAACACCAAGTCCAGCCCAACAGGCATAAACTATGGCAATGGGTATATCCCTGATTGCGAAGGTCAGAAAGTAAAATGAGGCACTGTAGGTTGTAATCATCACCGCGCTTGGCAATAATCTGGTGAAGTTCTGCGAAACAGGTAGCAACATAGTGCCGGTGACCTCAAAGATGATTGCGGCGGCTAGATACAGATAAGCCATTACGAATTCCTCTTACTGATTTTAAAAGCAACAACTGTATTACACTCTAGCCCACCCATTAGCTGCAATGAGTATTTGAGGGACATGCATGGATAGATTGCCTGAATTATGGACGCTGATCGGTTAAGTTGCAGTACAAGTCAACTCTTGCTTGTATGAGCATTAACTGTACTACAGACTTAAGTGACGAATATCAGACAGTAATTTGACCAAATAGTCAGCAAATAGCCCTCCATCAACCCCATTCAAAACTTTATGATCATAACTTAGGGTAAGAGGGAGTATTTTGCGCGGAATGAATTCGCCATTGATATAAACCGGTCTGATATCGACTTTTGCGACACCCAGAATAGCCACTTCCGGCGGATTGATAATCGGGATAAAGCCAGTACCGCCGATGGCACCAAGGCTGGAAACAGTGAAGCAGGCACCCTGCATTTCCTCCAGACTCAGTTTTCGTTCCCGTGCTTTCTCGCTCAGTACACTCACCTCTTTGGCCAGTTCCCAAATGGATTTGTTGTCAACATCCCTTATCACTGGTACCACCAGCCCTGCCTTGGTTGCCACCGCCATGCCCAAATGGCAGTAATTTTTCTGAATCACATATTCACCAGAAGAGTGCAACGAAACGTTGAACTGCGGGTACTCCTCAAGTGCCTTGGCACAAGCCTTGAGCAGAAAAGGTATGAAGGTGAGCTTGATACCCCGACGCTCAGCCTGTGGCTTTAATTCAGCCCTAAATTCTTCAAGTTCAGTGACATCCGCCTGGTTAAACTGGGCCACGTGTGGGACGCTTGCCCAG
This sequence comes from Gammaproteobacteria bacterium, assembly GCA_026710425.1. Classification (GTDB taxonomy): domain Bacteria; phylum Pseudomonadota; class Gammaproteobacteria; order Pseudomonadales; family Pseudohongiellaceae; genus UBA9145. The sequence continues at coordinate 18,172 of JAPORB010000187.1, read as the reverse complement.
CTGCGTTGCATATTGATTGCAGTCGCTTTTTGCAGCTTGCTGCGTTCCTGCTCACTAATCTCACCAAACCGGGAGAAATCCACATCCGGAACAGCAACTATGCCTGAGGCTCCGGCGACTGCTTCATTAGAACTGACATTAATACGGGATTTAATAAATTCATGCACATCTTCCTTGATGATACGACCACGTGCCCCTGTCCCAGCCACCAGCCCCAGATTAACTCCCAGTTCTCTTGCCAGCTTGCGCACAGCAGGTCCGGCATAGACCTTGCCTTGAGATTTGCCTGCGGATGGTAGCCCTGATGAAGTTTCTACAATTGTACTGGACTGTCTAACCGAAGATGTCGCATTGGCAGTGGGCTTCTTTTCAGGGACAGTTGCAATCTTCGGTGCAAAAAGCGCAGACTCTTCGACAGTTTTCTTCCCGGTGACCATGGTTTTGACCCGCAGTATGCCCGCTCCGGTTTTAACCTTGTCACCAACCCTAATCATCAGCTCATCTACTACTCCTGCCATAGGCGAAGGCACTTCCATAGCTGCCTTGTCGGATTCAAGGGTTATCAATGTCTCGTCGGCAGTAATTTGGTCACCTACAGCCACATGTAACTCGATGACATCCACCTCTTCTTCGGTACCTAAATCAGGAACTGCCACTAATTCCATCTGTTCGAGTGCCGTCTCTGAGTCAGCAGATTGAAAAGTGGTGCCAGAGCCTGGCAGGACCTTACCTCTATCTTGCTCTCCCCTTTCCGTCTTTGCCTGTTGCTCATTCTCCTGCGATGAATCAGGCTGATAGTGTCCGCTTCCAGCCACCGAATCAGAAGCCGGTCCTGTATCATCAGATACTATGCTTCCATCATTAGCCTTAACTTCCAGACTTAGCATGGGACTACCTGCGCTAACCTTGTCCCCAAGGTTGATCTCAATACTGCTGACGACACCAGCCATCGGGGCCGGGATCTCCATGGCCGCCTTATCGCTTTCAAGTACCAGCAGTGAATCGTTTTCGGCTACGTTGTCGCCGACTGCCACCAGTAATTCTATGACCTCTACCTCACTGGCTTCACCCAGATCCGGAACAGTGATGTGTTCTATGATCAATGTTGATGCTCCTATGCAGATCAACGAGTTACAACTGCGCCAGGGGACTAGGCTTGGCTTGATCAATGCCGGACTTTTTCATGAAATCCTTAATCTTTCGGTCTGTGACCAAATCCAGAGATCTGAGTTCGCGCAAGGCAGCCAGTACTACAAACGAGGCATCTACCTCAAAAAAATGCCGCAGTTGTTCCCTGCTGTCGCTACGGCCAAAGCCGTCAGTGCCCAGAACCCGATAGGAATCAGGCACAAATTCCCTGATTTGATCTGAATGTATCTTCATGTAGTCTGTCGTGGAGATAATCGGACCCTGCTGTGCAGCAAGCTTTTTTGTGACATAAGGTACAGCAGGCTTGCGAGTCGGATTCAGCATATTAGTACGAGTTACTTCCAGTGCATCACGTCTCAGTTCGTTGTAGCTGGTTACGCTCCATACATCTACCGGCACTGAATATTCCTCTCGCAGTACAGTGGCCGCTTTTCTGACTTCTCTGAGGATGGTGCCACTGCCAAGCAAACGCAGACGCAGATTGCTGGTCAGGGGCTTAGCTACCTTGTATTTCTTGGCTGCACCATCTTCCAGCAGGTACATTCCTCTAACGATTCCTTCCTCGGTGCCTGCGGGCAGGGCTGGTTGCTGGTAATTCTCATTCATCGTGGTGATGTAATAAAACACAGACTCCCTTTCTTCCAGCATACGGCGCAAGCCATCTTGTATGATGACCGCTAGCTCATAGGCATAGGCGGGATCGTAACAAACGCAATTGGGAATGGTTGAGGCCAGAACATGACTGTGGCCATCCTGATGTTGCAGACCTTCACCATTAAGTGTTGTACGCCCGGCGGTGGCCCCTATCAGAAAGCCTCTGGCTTGCGAGTCGCCTGCTGCCCAACTCAGGTCGCCTACCCGCTGAAATCCAAACATTGAGTAGTAAATATAAAATGGAATTAACGGATAGTTATTGACACTGTAAGAGGTTGCTGCCGCCAGCCAGGCTGAGAAGGCACCCGATTCGGTAATCCCCTCCTCAAGCATCTGGCCTTTGGTGTCCTCGCGGTAATACATCACCTGATTCGAATCAGCAGGATCATATAGCTGTCCAACAGCGGAATAGATACCCATCTGTCTGAACAAGCCTTCCATACCAAAAGTACGCGCTTCATCAGGGACGATAGGCACTACCCGCTCACCAATCTGTTTGTCTTTGCAAAGCGCACCCAGCATGCGCACAAAAGCCATGGTAGTCGACTGCTCCCGCTCACCGCTGCCTTGCAACTGTGCATCAAACAAGGTCAATGATGGTACTTCGACTGCATCTGATTCCGATCTCCTTTGCGGCAGCGGGCCACCGAGTGGCTCGCGCATCTTGCGCATGTAACGAAGTTCCAGGCTGTCCTCGGCCGGACGGTAGTACGGCACTTCCTGTAGCTTCTCGTCTTCTATCGGAATGCCGAAGCGATCACGAAATTTTTTCAGGGACTCAATGTCGAGCTTCTTTACTGAATGAGTGGCATTCTGAGCCTCGGCAGCACCGCCAAAGGCATATCCCTTTACGGTCTTGGCCAGAATTACGGTCGGTTTGCCCTGGCTCTTCACTGCTTCGGCATAAGCTGCATACACCTTGTATGGATCATGTCCGCCACGATTTAATGCCATAATATCGGCATCTGAAAGGTGATCCACCATCTTGAGCAACTCTGGACTTTTGCCAAAAAAATGCTCGCGAGTGTAGGAGCCGCCGCGACTCGCATAGTTCTGGAACTCACCATCCACCACTTCATCCATGCGATCCTGCAGGAGGCCATTGATGTCGGCCTGGAACAGAGGATCCCAGTGTCGGCCCCAGATAACCTTGATTACATTCCAACCGGCACCCCGAAAGATACCTTCCAGTTCCTGAACGATCTTGCTATTGCCCCGCACCGGCCCGTCCAAACGTTGCAAATTGCAATTGATTACAAAGATAAGGTTGTCCAAATGTTCGCGGCCAGCCTTGCCTATGGCACCAAGTGATTCTGGCTCATCCATCTCTCCGTCGCCGAGAAACGCCCAAACTTTGCGGTCTGAATTGTCCATCAGGCCGCGGTTGTGCAGGTACTTCATCAGATGCGCCTGATAGATTGCCTGAATTGCTCCCAGTCCCATCGAAACGGTAGGGAACTGCCAATAATCCGGCATTAGCCAAGGGTGCGGATAGGACGAAAGACCATTGCCATTCACTTCCTGTCGGAAGTTATCCAGCCGGGCTTCATCCATATACCCCTCCACAAAAGAACGAGCATAAATCCCTGGTGCCGAATGCCCCTGATAATAAATCAGGTCTCCCTCATTCCTCTCAGTAGGTCCTTTGAAGAAGTAGTTGAACCCAACATCATAAAGTGTTGCTGAGGAAGCAAAGGTCGAGATATGGCCACCAATACTGGGGTTTCGCTTATTTGCACGCATTACCATGGCCAGCGCATTCCAGCGGATAATGCCCCGAATCTGGCGCTCCATGAACATATCACCCGGCATTCGTTCCTCGTCTAGTGGCGAGATGGTATTGCAGTAGGGAGTAACAACAGAGGTAATTGGAATATAGCGCCCAGTACGGATAGCACTGTCATTCAACTTGTCGATGAGATAGTGGGCCCGCGAAATCCCTTCCTCGTCGATTACCGATTGAAGGGCATCAAGCCACTCCTTGGTCTCCTCGGGATTTACATCAATTTGTTCATTCATTGGTTGGCCCATCTGCTGTCGGGGTCCTCAGATGGCCCCCTTTCCGGCTTCCGTAAGTCAAAACAATTAACCAGGCTATTTTACCAGATATAGCTTTTTTTCACGATTCCTCGACAAATTAGCAGTTAATTGTCATTCACCAGTACCAATCAGGTTGAATAGAGAATATATAAACTCTAATTATTTCAATAATATATAGAACCTTTATCAGCTTTTGCTATTGCTTGCTTCTGTTTTGAGTTGAGACTCCTCAACATTGATTGTTATCTTCCCTTCACATGTCCTGAGTCTGGCTACTGCTCAGCGATGCCATCATCCGTTCCATACCAGCCAAAGCGGGCTAATCAGGGTAATTAGGGCCAGCACCGTCAGCCAGATAATCTGACTGCGCTCCAGCAAGGCCCGAACCTTCTCAATTTGAGTTTCCTGTGCAATGCGCCAAGTCTGAGTGCCAACCTTGCCTTCGCTAACCAATCCCTGATCATAGGCCAGTGCACTGTTCGCGTAGCTCACCAGATGACTAGACGCTCCCGCTTCGTCCATAGACCAGAAAGACTGTTTGAGCAAATCGAAACAGTTCACAAAATTACCCGCAAGCGCAAAAGTAATGCTCAGCAGCCTCAGCGGGACCCATTTGAGCACTCGCAAGGAATTGATAACAATCTTATTCTCAGATATGGTCTGATGCTCATTCACCGAATCCCTTAGCTGATAACTGATATAGCAGATCAGTACACCCAGTGGACCGGCCACCAAGTACCAAAACAACATCACAAACATTTTCTCAAAACACTGATAGATCAACCGTTCCCTGAAAAATGCACAAATTGCTGCCTCATCTTTGAGCTTTTGCTCAGGCGATAGTCGAAACTCAATGCTGAGATAATTCAGGCAGGCTTCGTTATCTCCCTCTCGCCACCGTTTCAGAAATTCCTGCGCCATGGATCCTGGTTGCGTTCTGTCAAGGGCAAACAACAGCACCAGAACATGTAATAGCATGAGTGGCAAACTAAAAACTGCCCCTTTCAAGATGGTCAGAAGTAGAGCCAGTAACAGTAACGGCATACTGTAAATAATCAAAATTGGAGCAAAATCGCGCAACCAGCTACCTTCTTCAGCCGAGCTGAATGCCTGATTCACAGTCCGATAAAGGCGAAAAAACCAGCTATCATCGAAACGATTGAAATCTTTTAGCCAAAGAATGTTCATGGCAAGACAAATCAGGATTACTAGAAATTTCATAGCGATCTCAATGCATCTTTCTGCAAGTGCTACCTCAGCCACTGCCGTCTGCACTCCCATTAGGGAGTTGCGCTGAAAACATTATGGAGAAGCTGATCAACACGACTACCGATTGTGAAAATAGCACCTTAAAGGGCATCAAGATAGCGCTGCCAATCGAAGCAAGGTCCTGGGTCAGTTTTACGTCCTGGTGCAATATCGCTGTGCCCTACAATACGCCCAGCATGCAATCCAGGATAATGCTTAATTAGGACTCGGGTTGAGTCTTTGAGACTCTTGTATTGCTCGTCAGTGAATGTTTCGGAGTCCGTGCCTTCCAGCTCAATCCCAATGGAAAAATCATTACAATCCTTGATGCCACAAAATTCAGAGATTCCGGCATGCCAGGCCTTTTGGTCAAAAGCAACGAACTGGATCAGGCCTCCGTTCCTTTCGATCAGAAGATGGGAAGAAACTTTCAGACCAGTCAAGCCAGCAAAATCGGGATGGATCGAACAGTCCAGCTCATTACAAAATAGCTGTCTCACATAGCCAGTACCGAACTCGCCAGGCGGGAGACTGATATTGTGAATAACTAGCAGATTGATGATGGCAGTCGACGGTCGTTCACTCTGGTTGGGCGAATTGACCTGTAATGCCTCAATCAGACGGTGCTGTTCGATTTGCATTACCATGGGCACACAATAATTTCGGGGGAGACCTGCGGACAGGCCGTAACCGAGTCGACAATAATTCTCGCAGTTTGTCTGGAGTTTAGGCATGATAGCATATCAAGAGAGATTGACTCACTCCTGCCGCAACCGATCGCAAAGACAACCCGAAAAAACCAGTTGTCATACGTCTTCATATGCAAACTTTATTCATGACAAAATAATGCGAGTCTGTACTTAGCTAGCCAACGATGGTTAATAAATCAACAAAGTCTGCGTCAGCCTTGAGGCCTAACTCACTTTGTCGCTCTGTTAAGTATGTTCCGTCAACCCGCTGGCCAGCAATCCACCGCAGATGAGCTTTCTAAAGTCATGGTCATCAGCTTAACCACAGCATATTCCCCGCAGACTGCACCCTTACAGGTAAGAGCTATCAGCCACAGGCCAGTGGATTCTGGGCATAAGGGCAATGGATATTCGAGTGATGGAATCTGAACGAAATTCTCCCAAACGGCTTGACCAACGGCACAGGCAGCGGAGTCGCCCCCGGGATGGTATCAGCAGATCTGACCCCGGCAAGCAACTTGGGCTGGGAATGCTAATTACCTGCTTTGCTCTTGGACTTTGGGCACTTACTCTGTATTTCGACAATCAACTGGACCGGCAGGCAAATCCAAATCGTATACCCGAAACAAGAGAATTAGCCGAGGGTGGACGCGAGGTTGTCCTGAAGCAGGGTAGCCAGGGGCACTACTTTGCTGATGGAAAAATCAATGGCATACCGGTGACTTTTCTTCTGGATACCGGTGCCACCGATGTGGCAATTCCCTCAGATGTTGCCAAGGCAGCCGGATTAAAAGTTGGCATTGCACTTCCTTTCAGGACTGCCAACGGAGTTGTAACAGCCTATGCCACCGAGATTGAAGAACTGATTCTAGGCAATATCGTGCTAAATAAGGTAGATGCCTCTATTTCACCGAATATGGCTATGGGGGACAGTGTAATACTGCTGGGCATGAGTGCCCTAAAACAGGTGGAGTTCTACCAGCGTGGCAACACCCTGACATTGCGCCAGTATTGAGTTCCATCATGCTCGCATCCCCTCTCAAAACGTCTCCTCCATCAGATCTTGACTCCGTAGTTCGGCTAGCCCTTGCCGAAGACATTGGCGAGGGCGATATCACCGCAGAACTGATACCAGAGGACTTGCATGTCAGAGCATCAATTATTGGCAGGGAAGGTGCTGTGCTGTGCGGGATTCCCTGGGCCAATGCCGTATTCAGCCAAATTGACCAACGAATTAGTCTGAATTGGTTATTGAGCGAAGGTGATGAGTTCGCTCGTCATGACACCTTGGTAACAATTGAGGGTCCGGCTCGAGCGATCATGACAGGTGAGCGTACAGCCCTGAATTTTCTGCAAACGCTTAGTGCCACAGCAACCCGAACCCGCCAATTGGTGCATCTGATTGCCCATACCAAAGTTACCCTGCTGGACACGAGAAAGACTCTGCCCGGCTTACGCTCGGCACAGAAATATGCAGTCCGGGCAGGTGGCGGCAGCAATCATCGCCTGAGCTTGTTTGATGCTTTTCTGATCAAGGAAAATCACATTGCAGCCTGCGGTGGCGTCATAGCTGCTGTTAATGCAGCCCGTAGACTGTCCCCAAAAATACCGGTTGAGATCGAGGTGCAGGACCTTGAGGGGCTCGAACTGGCACTTAGTGTAGGTGCTGATATAATTATGCTGGATAATTTTGATGTGCAGGCTCTGTCCCGGGCTGTATGCCTGAATGCGGGGCGCGCCAAGCTTGAAGCCTCAGGCGGAGTCGATACCGAAACACTGGTATCAATAGCGGAGACTGGCGTAGACTACATATCAGTCGGTGCACTAACCAAACACTGCCAAGCCATCGACCTTTCATTATTGGTTACCTGATATTGCCTGACAGAGGTGATGACTGGTTTGTCCCAAGAGCTGGAGGAGTTAATTATGAACATTATCCAATACATCTCCTACAAACAAGCCTTCCTAACAGGCATTGCCGGATTGATGTCTGGCATGTTGCTAGGACATCCCGGCTCACTCGACATTAACGGCGGGCATTACATGGGACCTTCCTACCATTGCCATATGAGTGGATGTGCAATGCCAGACACTTTCGACTTAGGACGATCAAGAAGGGATGGTGCGTTTACCAACTACCAAAATAGGGAGCGATTTTTCAATCGGGATGATTGGTCATTCGAGGAAGATTTTGATCAGGATTGCCAATCCACGCGCCAGGAAATGCTGATTTTGACCAGCCGAACCGAGATTAAGTACACCAATCCGCGCAATTGTGTTGTGCGCACAGGAGAATGGCTGGACGAATATACCGGCAAAACCTTTACGGTGGCAGTGCAGATAGACATTGATCATGTTATCCCATTGATGTACGCCCATACCCATGGCGGCGATCGGTGGATGCCGGACAAGAAGCTGGCCTTTGCCAATGACCCCCTCAATATCATGCTGGTTGAAAAACAGGAGATACGACGCAAAGGAGATCGTGGTCCCAATCGCTATCTACCGCGCGAAGAGTTTCAATGTGAATATGCCCAGCTGTGGAATGTACTGGCAGAAAAATATGATCTGCAACTGGAGTCAAGAGATAGAAATAAGGTGCGAAAAATACTGGAAAGCTGTCCAGATGAGGTGCTCAATCAAAGTGGATTGCAATAGCTTCTGACCATTCTACCATGAGTGCTACTGCACCAATTCTCATGGATATGTCAGGGTGAAATCTCCCGGCCATCGATTAAAATTTTAAGGGGACAGTATACTTATCTGTTCCATCCCATTATCGGGATCCAGCTTGCTCTCACCGGCAGGAAAACCTTGTTCGTGAAGAATAAAGGCTATCACATCAGTATATTCCTCAAACATAAGCGAACCTGGATTATCGGCGGGCATGGTTCCCATGATTGTTTCCCACAAGTACAGTAAGGGCTGATTGTTCCAAGAGCGCAGAGTGTCTCTGTAGAAGCGCTTATTGTGGCAGGTTCTGCACTGCGAATCGTAAACCACCTGACCGGCATTAACCTGTTCCTGAGTGAATACGCCATCATTGACCGTCTTTTCCTGGGCTAACAGGCTCTGAACCGACAATAAGCCTGTCAGCACTAACACGCTGGCATTAATTTTTTGCGGTTTGATCATACGATCAGTCTCCCTTTCTATTCACACCATTTAACTAAAAGAGCTTACACCCGTTTATGCCGATTCGGAAAACCCAAGCGGGGCAACTAAATGTTAAATCAACATAACTTACTCCGCAAGTCTCCTAAAGCATTCAGTTTACTGCTCAATTCAATAATTCACTCCACGACTATTAGGTAAACTACCCCAACTGAAAAATTCCATGCCTCAACTCTATTTCATCCATTAATCTGTATATTATGATATTGCCCATGACCATTTTACCCTGAGCATGGATTTACTGAAATTCACAAATGCTTTGTAGCATAGGCAGCGCATTGTGAGCCGTGGACCTGCATACCCCAACAATAACCTTATTGCTACGGTTAACTTGCTATAAAAATGATTCTCCAAAAAACTCATACGAAATGGTTTTTTGAGTTTACGCTCAATAATTAAGCCAGGTCCCAACATTCTGGTATTTAACTTAACGCATGATAATACCGGCCAGCTCTGGCTCCACAGCAAAATACAAGTGAAAGAATGGAATGTTATGAGAGACAATAAAAAGGAGAATTCAAGTCTACGCTACATTCTTGACGTATGTGCTCAAGAAGATGCCGGAAGAATTACCCACTGCCAGCCAGTCCAAGGTTATTTAGACCCGCTGAGTGTGCAAGTTTACATTATTGTTGCCATGGTTAATGAGTAGCTGAGCTGCGCCGACCATCAGTCGGCGCAGCGGGTTGCGAATCAGAAGGCGTTCCAAGTCGCACGCAAGTAATAGTAGCCGCCATTGAAGCCGAAAGGTGACTGTTCGGGGTAAATCAACCCAGCCACTTCGCCGTTGGGATTCATCATCGGGTACTCATCGAATGCGTTTTGCAAGCCGCCAAGTATGGACCAGGATTCGCTCACTTCGTAAGCTACCTCAAAATCGAATAGATTACTCGACTCTGGATAGAATGAGACGCTGGCATCGTTAGTTGGCGCATCGTAGTACTCCCCGTAATGACGCATCCTAGCCATGAAGCGCCATGGCCCTTGCATATGGGTCCAAGTGGCAGTAAAACGCGTCTCCGGACGGCCTTTCTCAATCTGCAACCTGCGGTTTTCGCTGGTGAAGTTTGAGTCGAATTCGGTCAACTCGACACCATTCCAGTTGGCAACGAAAGTTAAGGTACTGTCGCCCTGGCCAAGCTCAAAGGGTAAAGTAGCCACCACATCAATGCCTGATGCTTCTACTGTCTGCTGGTTCGAGAAGAAGCGCACTGATGTGAAGCTTTGGGCATCAGATACTCCTGCTGCAAGCAAGGTCGTAATATCATCCGGTGTTAGGTTGAATCGGCTGGTGAAGGAAATACGGTCAGATATCTCAATATTGTAATAGTCAACGGTAACATCCATATCAGCGACAGAAAAAACCAGACCCAAGGTAGTGTTCACTGACTCTTCCGGTGTTAATGGCATACCTCCTTTCTGCTGAGCGATGGGGTTGGTCGGCGGCAGGGTTGCGATATCAGCCAGCCTACCCATATTGAACTCGGTGGTAACATTGCGCAGGTTCGCCTGCCCCGCCGTTGGGACGCGAAAGCCAGTGCTAACCGCTCCACGCACGGCAAGGTTGTCCGTCAACTCTAGACGGGCGGCAAGCTTGCCGTTAAGGGTATCTCCAAACTTGGTATAGTCTTCATAGCGCAAGGCAGCACCAACAAGCAGTGATTCATTGACACTGGACTCAATGTCGACATAGGCGGCCCAGGCACGGATGGTATTTTCGCCGGCATCTCCTGGCTGGAATCCCGGAAAGCCGTTCGAGCCGACACCAAATCCCTGGGCTGCGAGGTTCGGATCGATGAAAAAAGAATTAGGTTCGCCGTTGCGAATAGTAAAAGTTTCATCGCGGTATTCGAGTCCTGTTCCCACATTCACGCTATCCATATTGTCGGGGTAGAACTGTCGCGAAAGATTGAAATTCATCACCCGATCAAACTCGACATAACCACCTGCATCATAGTACACAGGAATATCATTGCCTCTTGATAGTAACTGCGGATTAATTGTGTTGTAGATATAAAAGTCCGCACTGCTTTGGCCCGCAACCGCACTCAAGTCATAAAACCAGCCGGAGTTAAGTTCACCCCGCACACCACCGGCGATGCTGACATCATCAACATAACCGCCGAATTGTGGCGTAAATCCGCCTGGAAATTTTTCAATGAGCGAATAACAGTTGGGATTGTTGCGAACCGAGATAAGGGAATCGGAATCGGGGACATTGTTGGTGATCGGGATCGCCGGACAATTGCCGCTCATATCACCAGTCAGATCTGCCACCTTGACCGAGGATCTGCCATCAGCCAAGTTTGGACCCTGAAAGACTCCACCACGGGTGTGCGGATTACGATAATAGAATCCACCCTCCACTTGTCGTTCAGCCCAGTTACCGAAAAGATAGGCCTCGCTACCGTTGCCGAGATCAATGCCGAAATTACCAAAAAGCTTAAAATCGTCAGAAATCTCTGGTGCTCCCCAGATCTGGGCCGCTGGTTGACGAACATGAGTGTTACCCGCATTGATTAGTGCTTGGGCATCTGCGCGCTGGACACTGCGACTGGTCGGGTCTTGATCCTTGAATTCGAAGCTAATGTTACCAAAACCAGCATTAGACAGTCCAAAGCCAACATTACCCGAGACTGTAAGTGCGTCGCCATCACCTTCGAAAAAACTGCCCCACTTGGTGTCAAGAGTGAAACCGGAATCGTCTTCCTTGAGCACAAAATTCATGATGCCAGCGATTGCATCTGAACCATACTGCGCTGAAGCACCATCACGCAGCACTTCAAGCCGGTCAATGGCAATAGCCGGGATGACCGAGAGATCTGGACCTTGCGAGCCACCAGCAATTCCTGCACCGAGCAGGGCGATGACCGCTGCGCGGTGTCGTCGTTTGCCATTGACGAGTACCAGCGTTGCATCCGGAGGTAGTGAGCGCAATGTCGCCGGGCGAATGAAGGTTGCAGCGTCCGAGATTGGCTCCTGAGCCACGTTGTAGGATGGCACCACAGCAGCAATCAGCGAATCCATATCAGTGTTACCTTGGGCCAAGAAGTCATCGCCGCTGATTACATCAACAGGCACCGGTGATTCATCAGCGGAGCGATCGCGCCGCCTTGAGCCAATCACCAGAATCTCCTCCACATCGCTAGCCTCTTCAGTCTGGTCTGTCTGCTGCGCTGATGTGCTTCCGCACATCACAGACAAGGGCAAAGCAAGTGCCAGAACAACCGATAGTTTCGAGCTATAAATATTCGAACTTGAGTATGCTTTAGTCATGTGATCCTCCTTTGTGATCGCAGAATATTTATTTTAGCTTGAACTAATTATGTACTGATTAGGAGTAATGGCAAAACAGTAACACCAGTTTTCGTTCATCCGAACCACCATACAGCTCCTCTACCGCTGGTATCCATGTTGAACACTGGAAATTCGACACACTTAACTACTTTTTTCGGCAAGTTGAACTAAAAATATAGTCCTGCATCCTGTAAGAGAGCAATGTGCAGTGTCGGATTGGGAGACTGAATCCATCAATTCCTGAATTAATCTGTCCGGCAAACTTAGGGACCTATGTTGCTTTGGCTATTCGCTGACAACATATAAGCCTGCTTTAGTTCGATGCAACTTACAGGAAGCCTCATTGGCTGGTTCTGCTATTTGACTAGTTACTTCTTAAACATCCCTAATAACTAGACGCAGACATATAATGTCTCTTACAGAAGAGTAGAAAACGGCGGATATGGAAGATCACTCTTGCACTTTGTCGTAACCTAAACAGTCGGAGATCTTTGCAGTACCTTGTTCCTATGCAAATCCCTCTGCCCAAATCATGCTCTTATGTTACGTGCTCCATTGGCTTCATCCTCTTTGAATCCCATTTATCCAGGCACTTCAAGATTATTCAGTCCGCAGGGAGTAACTCCAGCTCTTCAAACAACACAGATTTGATCTTTTCCCTAGAATAAAAAGCAGGAAACAGCCTGTCGCTTGCCCACGGCTCAAAAAGATTTGAGTACAATGGACTATCCGGATCACCGACCTGCCCGGGCGTATTCATGCCTAGAGTATTGTCCCAGTCCCGGGTATCCACCAGAATGCGAAAGGAGGCACCCGTAGCCTGATTATCCCCACTGCCTGTATTGCCGAGGGTAAAACCATTGCCACCTCGAGGCAATGGACCCACATCCAGCCGGGTACGCAGCTCGTCATTAACCGCTGCACTGAGAGGGTGTCGCAACAGGGCATGCTTGTAATCTGCCTGACCGTAGACCCAGTTCTCAACATTCTCACCCAGTTTACCCCTCAAATCCTTAATACCTTCAACCAGTGCTGAAATCAGAAACGCATCCCGCCCCGCTAGAGGATCTGCACCAAAGTCGCCATCGGGTGCCAACAGCATATCAATGGCGGTTTTCATCCCCACTGTGAGATAGGGCCGGGCAGAATCTGGAACCTTTAGCTGCTGGATATTGGACAGCAGCCTTCTCTCGAAAGCCACATAAACCCCAGCCGTTATAGAATCCTTGTCCAGCACAAAATTCCAGTTCAGCAGTCTTTGACGCAACTGCTCCACCTGCTCGTCATCTGATCTTAAATCACGAAACATCGGAACCAGACTGCGGGCAGGAATCGAGAGATAATCATGCTGCAATTCGATCATGTCCTGCATATTGAACTTACGCCCTGAAGACAGCACCTCGCTACCCCGAGCCCAGCGATATGGATCCGCCCATGTGTAGCCGATGGCATCCAGATAATCGAAGTCTTGTGAGGTATAGTTACTGTTGGAGGTTTCGATGTAACCCTGAGATGGATTGAACTCATGTGGTTTGGCCTTAATCGGCAAAAAACCATCCCATTCGAAGCGGCCATCACCGGGCACTGGCACCATACCGCTAAAGTTGCGTCTAATCGGTGCAATTCCCACTGCCTGCCAGCCAATGTTACCTTTACGATCTGCCCAGACCATATTTTCGCCTGGGATATTGCTGTAGTTGGATGCTTCTCTGAATTCTTCCCAGTTGCGGGCCTGATCCATCCTTAATGAAGCCAGATACGGCGCACCCCCAAACTCCATCCAGGCTGGTCTCACGGCATAGGCCAGGTTTCTCTCGGTATCCTCGAAGGTAACCGGGCCATGCCGGGTATACTTTAATTTCACCGTGACGGGGTCAGAGTCTTTGACGTTGATGGTTTCCTCAATAATGGTCATAGCTTCCCAACGACCGTTGTAGCGGTACTGATCAGGATCATCAGGGTTAGTCTCATAAACATAAAGGTCTTCTCCATCAGTGTAGAACACCGTAAGTCCCCATGCACCGTATTCATTGTGGCCGATAGAAATACCTGGAATTGTTGGCTCACCTCCACCGATCACATTCCAGCCCGGGCCTATCAAATGCGCCCAGTACCTCAGGGAAGGCACTGACTGGGTACGATGGGGATCATTGATCATCATCGGCGAGCCATCCTGAGTCAGGTCACCGCTTACGACCCAGTTGTTGCTCCCAATGTCATTCAGATCAAAGCGATTGGTCAGTGTGGTCTCCTCATCCAAGACTTTAGCCAACTGTTCAAAGTCTGAGTCGTTATTGCGGGCATCCTGCACTACGATATCTCTGGGCTCAAACCTGAGAGTGCCGCGATAGGCGTTATAAAGATGAAGAATGTCGTTCTCGATGAGCGATACACAGTCGATCATCGGATCAAGAGTCAGATCGGGCTGATGGGGGTGAAAGTATTGCAACTCCTTCACTGACTGTTCGCCTATCATGCAGACTGCCCTTCCCGTATCAAGCTCGCGACTAATATTGCCGAGTAATCCCTGGTGGCGTGAAATTACCACTTCCTCTGTCCATCGTTTTGGTTCCACGCCAAGCAGATGAAAGGGCAAAGGCAATGCTTCAGGATTTTCCATAGCCTCATCAATATAGGCGTTCACACCGTCTACGAAGGCACCGATTATATCCGCACCCCGAGGATGGTAATGATTCATCTCTTGGACCATATCACCACGAAACTTGAAAAGACGAGTGCCATGATCGCGCTCAAGGGCCTTAGATCCCAGAATCTCGGCTACAGTGCCGGTAGCCTGGGCACGCCAGATTTCAAACTGGAACAAACGATCTCGCGCCGCACTGTAACCTTGAGCAAAGAACAGATCATGCTCGGTCTGGGCATAGATGTGAGAAATACCCCAGCGATCTTTGAGAATCTCCACCGATTGCTGCAGTCCCTCCACCTCAAGTTGGCGGGAAGACTGGCTGAATCCTGTGCTGCCAGCAGTCATATAAATTATGGAAATCAGGGTAGCCAAGTAAAGCTTTTGAAATGTCATGAAGTAGCCTCATATTTTCTGTTGAGTTTCTCTTTGCCATTAACCAATTGTACCGCACAAGCTAAAGTAGCATCCACATTCACAGGCAGGTGCAGTGAACCATGAACAGCCTGTCAGCGTAAATTTATTTTCATACCAAGCAGAGGGGGTTTTGGTCTAGGGAGGAAGCTGTCGTGGCTATCAGAGTAAGCAATCAGAACAGTTACAAATATTTTTTCAGGGCGTTTTTGTTCCCCGCTTTAATCTCCTTGGGCAGCTGCTCTGGCATCAGTGTAGAGGATTATTCTGCGCTTCAACCCAATCTGGTAATGGAGGAGTTCTTTGATGGTGATCTGGTGGCCTACGGTGTTGTTAAGGATTGGCGGGGCCGGGTGATTCGTCGATTTTCTGCTGATATTATCGCCTATTGGGACAACGGCACGGGTACCCTGGAAGAAGACTTTTTGTTTGATGATGGAGAGCAGCAACGCCGAGTATGGAAACTGCAAACCAATAATAGTCAGAGTTACACTGGCACGGCTGGTGATGTAGTTGGTAGTGGTGAAGTCAGGATTGCGGGTAACAGCGCGTTTCTGGACTACATATTGCGCATTCCTTATGGGGATGACACGATTGATGTGCGCATAGATGATCGCATGTATTTAGTGACACCTGAGGTGATCATCAACGAATCAAGTTTACGCAAGTTCGGTTTCAAGGTTGGCGAACTGGTGTTGGTAATCCAACAGGTCTGATCATTGAATACAATGACTCTCATGCTCTGTGCAACTCCTTTTATTACCTGAATATCAATACTTCATAGATTACAAACCCAGTATACCGCTTTCTCTCTCTTGTAACCTTTCATTCTTTCTTTTCTCCTGACCTGAATATTCTAAAACCCCTCCGACACTTCATCCAATCTTATTGCATGCCATCTTCAGCTAACAGGCTAATGGCCTTCTCAGCCATATCGACTGGCACAAAGATATGATCGTGAAAATTTGCTGCAATAATATTGCAGGGAATACCAGATGCTGACAGTTTTTCGGCAACTGCAGCTTTGAAACCAACCGCATTCAAAGCGGAGTGCACAGACAGAGTGATACCGCAAAAACTGGAACTATAATCCATTCCTTGCATTTCAGCTTGAGACTTCTCCAGCAATACACTAAGTCCTTCGGCTTCCTGGAAGGTTGCTAGAGGATTCAGATCAAGAACATCTGCCAGAGTACCACTGCTTAATGTGCAGTAAACGTACTCTCCCGACAGCAGTTTTGGTTGCATTTTTTCCAGCAAGCTATTTAGGTCTGTTTCACCTGACATTTTATTTGCCTTCATGGTCCAGAGTTTTCCAGATTGATTGGTATTCCAAATAATGCGCCAGCCGCATTGGGCTATTCGTCTATGAGATCTGACTGATGGAAAATACCAAAGTAGTGGAAGTATTCTGCCTGTTTCAATTCAGCAAAGATGATATTAAACAATACAGATCGCACTTACTGACAAGATATTCAAAAAGTATTTGAACTATCTTGGCTCAAAATCAGACTAAGCGTGCAATTATGCTTTGGAAATACCGAGCCCAATTATAGTCCGCGCATGCAGTTTGCTCAGGTCAGCAGGTATCATAGCCACAAATTTTTCTACTTCTTCGATATCCTTCTCGGTACTGAATTGAATGATTTACTTTTCTGCTAATTCACCATGCAAGCCATTCTGGATGATTAAGCCCATAACCTCTTTTCTTTGCTGGCGGTAGTGGATACGAAACGCATCAATTTCTCCCAGGGACTCTTTTCAATTCCATATTATTCACAATAATGAACATATGCCCAACAAAATAAACCAAGCAATGGACTTACTTCATTTTTTTCATAAAAGGCAAGCATCACTTCAGTATATTCATCATGCGTTACGCCGGTGAAACCTAGCGGGCACAAATTCTTTTTTATGACATAAAACAATTCTTGAAGTGGATCGTATTCGTTAGCTACAAAGGTCATTAATACTCGCAATCAGCACAGCAAGTACTTAAATCAACAAACCCAGTGACTAGGTAACTGAAAGCAAGCTGAATGAATGTCATTCAGATTGTAGACCCGAAATGGACTTCACAACATCCTATTCGACTTTTCTCCACTCATATGAGTATTGGAGAAATGGGTAGCTTTTATGGTGAAACAATCGCATTGGGTTATGCTAATGGCGGTCAGAATCACCAGCACTTCCCGCTAGCTCACTTGGGCTAGTAAATCAGCGAGTCCCCGGCTGAATTAATGAAAAACTTTCGTAAACTTTGCGCTTATTTGAACGAAGAGGAAACCATGAACTCCCAATCATCAGGGTGTATTCATTGGCAAAGCAAATTTAAGGCACAATCTTAGCACACCAAGGCTGATGCGGAGTGTGAGAAACAGTTTCCAGAAAATCTCTGGCCCGGTGAAGGGCCGTCAATGGGCATTGTCGGATGTTCTGATGTCTGGTTGAATGTTTCTGCTACTGACACTGATGCCAATGTGTTTATCGGGTGGCTGGTGACCGCAGTCAACCAGGCTGGCGCAGATTAAAATCCGGCACTGCTCGCGGTCCAGGATTCATGCTGTTGCCAATGCGGAGAAACCGCATCGGCTCAGCCGGGCAGGCCCATGTTGAAGATGTCGTCCAGCGTGTCTGCAACCAGCAGTGCATCCAGCCACTGGTCCAGCTGAGCCACAGTGGCAGCGCGAACGGCGTCAATCCGCTGTTCGGGAAGCTCGCCAAATTTAAGGCGCGCCAGACGCAAAAATGTATCCGCTTTACCTTGCTCTAAACCTTTCTCTAAACCTTGCACTTTACCTTTCTCTATACCTTCCTCTATCCATTGTTCGGCTAACGTTCCCATCATAATCTCCCAATTTTT
>JAPORB010000135.1 GCA_026710425.1 Gammaproteobacteria bacterium | reverse complement strand
TTAGACGATTCAATGGAAAATTAGAAGATCTTCGAGCCGAAAAGTTTGACTTTTTCAGTTGATTTTCAGCAAGATAGCAGCACTTTTGTAGATTTCATGCAGACACTAGATAGCAACAGAGACTCCAGTTACTCAGTGATCATTTTCTGCTGGTCATCGGGCAAGAAGCCAAACCAGACCAGGAAACTGCTCACATAACAGAACTGGCTGCCGCAACCAGACCTGCGATGAGCAAGTAGAATATGGCCAGAAAACCGGGCAGAAATCCCCAGCCACGCTTGTCTGGATTGGACACATAGGTCAACAAATATACAACACGAGCCACAGGAAAAATAAGACCCACAACAGCGGCAATCACAGGATTACCATAATAACCATAGAGCACAATGGCTGGCAGAAAAACAACCAATTGTTCCATTGTGTTCTGGTGCACCCGATAATAGCGTTCAAAAACCGGATTACCGCTGATTAATGGTGCCGGACAATTATATTTTACTCGGGCTCGCCCTACTAGTATGCTGAAAATAATGTACTCAATGAGTGTGATGACAATGACTATTGCTACGTATTCCACCTGATGCTCCTTTGCTATTGATCGTAAGGACTGCTCTGTGATCTCTGATTTTATTGCTTGCCCAATCGCTCTGCTACTGCCGAGTACTCAGTGCTTCCAGATCCTCTGGTATTAACCTCTGCATGCTCTCAAAGTATTCCTGAGTGTTTGTGACAGCGACCATTTCAAATTTAATACTTGGGTGCAAATCACGCATGCGCTGGTTTAATAAGCCATGAGCGGAGATTAGCAGTGAATCCAGGATGATATTGTCAGTATCACACTCTTTCGCCAGTTTGATGAGTCGGTCAAATCCTACCAGAAAATTTTCCGTGTGATTGTGCCGAATTTCCGTGCCATAAAACAGATCATAAAAATCCACTTCTCCCAGTGGTCCCAAGCTAAGGAACATTCGTGAAAAGACCTCGTAATCGCCATTGGCAAACTGTTTCCAGACTTCTGCCAGCTCATCGACATTGTAAGTATTGTTGCCAACAGGTCCTTGGCTTGAGATGAAAAGCAGTCCATTAATGGCCCCCAGCTGTCTGCGGGTAGCATCAGCGATTTTGAAGAAGGTTTCCTGCCGGGCGTTGAGCTCGGTGGCTGCGATGGCCTGCGTCTGCTTTTCCGAGTGAAGGTTGTTGCGGCGCAACTCTTCATTGTTCTCGGCCAGTACCGATTGCTGAATAAAAAGGCCTATAACCAGCCACAGAAAAGCAAGAAAGGCGAAAGCCCCCTCCAGAAACGCTCCCATCTCATCAATGGGCAGATCCATGAAGGATCCCCAACCCACATTGGTCGACACGTAAATGGCGAGAAATAAAAACCAGAGCCCGGTCAGCATCAGCCCAAACTGGATTCTCCAGTCTCTAGGCAGATAGACATTGTGGCCGACTGGTTCCGACACTGGCTCCGGATCAGCCACAGCATTGGTCGTGGTGGATCTATTTGTGGTTTTCATTGCAGTCACAGAGTAATGCCCAAGCAGTATGAGGTCAATTGTTGGGCGCAACACTCACTCCCGACCGGATGCTAGCCGGTAATGAACAATAACGCTGCGCACGGAATAGTACTTTCCAACCACTGTGCAAGCTTCTTACAATACCCGGTAAGGTGTCGGTATACCTGCACAGATCTATCGAAAAACAATCGAAAAATATTGTAACAATTGCCTGCCACTTCCGTATAATCTGAAATTTTGAGACTCTATGGACAATTCTGTACTTGAATTTCTCGCTCAGGAATGGGCATTCAGCACAGGAAACAGGCAATGATGACAGAAGCAAACTCAAATGACACCGTAGCCGATGCAGGTGCTAAAGAACACAATGGATTCGACTTTGAGGCTGCACTCAGGGAGCTTGAAGAACTGGTAGCCTCCATGGAAGGTGGCGAGCTCAGCTTGGAGGAGTCACTCAAGTCATTCGAGCAAGGCATACGGCTGACCCGCGACTGCCAGCATGCTTTGAAAAAGGCCGAGCAAAAAGTACAGATACTGCTAAATGACAGCGGCGATACAGAGGATCTGGAGATTCCGGTCCAAGAAGACTGATATGGCCAGTTCAATGGACAATTTGCCTGATAGTGGTCAAACACTGGACACTTTCATGCAGGCTTGCAGGAAAAGGATCTCATCATGCCTGGCAGAAAACCTCCAACAAAGTGCTGACGATGCCAGGCTGGTTGATGCATTGAACTATGCCTGTATGGGAGGCGGGAAACGAATCAGGGCTACACTGGTCTATGCCAGCGCATTGGCGGTGGAAGCTGAGTTATCACTGGCCGATGTTCCGGCCTGTGCAGTAGAACTGATACACTGCTACTCTTTGGTGCATGATGACCTGCCGGCCATGGATGACGATGACCTGCGACGGGGCAAACCAAGTCTGCACAAAGCCTTTGATGAGGCAACAGCTATTCTGGTTGGAGATGGACTGCAATGCCTGGCGTTCGAACTGCTCAGTAATGAGGATTATCAGGCTGAGCAAAGCGGCAAACTGCAGATGCTGGCAATTCTAGCCAGAGCCATTGGTAACAGGGGCATGGTCGGCGGACAGTTTAAGGATTTTTCACTTACCGGCAAGACGGCCAGTTTAGCCGAACTGGAGTCTATGCACCAGATGAAAACTGGAGCCCTGATCAGGGCTAGTGTTACGCTTGGGGCATTAACTCGACCACATATTGACAAGCAGGACCTGAAGGCACTGAATCTCTATGCTGACCGGCTTGGACTGGCGTTTCAGGTACAGGACGATGTGCTGGATGTAATCAGTGATACGGAAACATTGGGCAAACCTCAAGGCTCTGACCAGGCAAAGGACAAACCGACCTATGTGGAATTGCTGGGGCTGAAACAGGCGCAGGACAAGGCCATATCGCTGGCTTCGGCGGCCCAGGAATCACTTTCACAGTTCGGTCCGGCAGCAGACCAGTTGCGCCATATGGCTGCATATATAGTCAGTCGCAACTATTGATTGATATTCACTTCTCGTATTATGGTTTAGCGAGTTATTTAATCACAGACCCGATTTTTCCAATAACAAAACAGCGAGTATGGATCACAGAGGCTTATGCCCTGCTTAAAATGCTTCGCATAAAGGGTTGAAATACTAAAATGCTAGATAAAATACCATTAGATAGACCCAAGACACCACTGCTAGACAGCGTCAACTGTCCTGCAGATTTGAAGCAGCTGGAGCTTGACCAGCTGGATGAACTGGCTAGGGAATTACGGCTGTTCTTGCTTTATTCTGTAGGCAAAACTGGTGGGCACTTTGGTGCCGGTCTTGGTGTAGTGGAACTTACTATCGCCCTGCATTATATCTTCAACACGCCAAAAGATAGGCTGGTATGGGATGTGGGACACCAAGCCTATCCGCACAAAATACTGACTGGTCGTCGGGAGCAGATGCTGACCATGCGACAGGCGGGCGGGCTAGCTGCCTTTCCCAATCGTAGCGAAAGTGACTACGATATGTTTGGGGTAGGCCATTCAAGTACCTCGATCAGTGCAATGCTGGGGATGATGGTCGGCAGTCGGATGCAGGATCGGGGAAATTACAATATTGCGGTTATTGGTGATGGAGCCATGACGGCAGGCATTGCCTTCGAAGCCCTGAATCATGCAGGCTACATTAATGAAAACATGTTGGTAATCCTCAATGATAACAATATGTCCATTTCGGATAATGTTGGCGGACTGTCAAATTACTTTGCACGGATCTGGGCAAGCAAGCCTTATAACTTTGTCCGTAATCGGAGTATGGAAGTACTGGCAAAAATTCCAACGGCGTTGAAAGCAGCACATCGGGCTGAGGAATACGTTAAAGGTATGGTTTCACCAGGCACGCTGTTTGAAGAAATCGGATTCAATTATATTGGCCTGGTTGATGGACACGATACCAGACGACTTGTAGATACACTGAACAACATCAAAACTCTGCGTGGTCCTCAACTGTTGCACATCATAACGCAGAAGGGTAAAGGCTATTCCGAGTCGGAGAAACATCCCCAGGGCATGCATGCTCTTGGCAAGGCTACTCCAAAGCCCGATGACAATAAAATCACTGCCACTGACTCTGCCAAGGCACCGCCCCCCGCCCCTTCGTTCACCTACTCACAGGTCTTCGGTAAGTGGCTTTGTGAGCTTGCTGAGCAGGACAGTATGGTCGTTGGTATTACCCCTGCCATGGGTGAGGGTTCCGGCATGCGTGAGTTTGAGGAACGATTCCCTGATCGCTTTCATGATGTAGCTATAGCTGAGCAG
Source organism: Gammaproteobacteria bacterium (assembly GCA_026710425.1). Lineage (GTDB taxonomy): Bacteria > Pseudomonadota > Gammaproteobacteria > Pseudomonadales > Pseudohongiellaceae > UBA9145. The sequence goes on along the minus strand of JAPORB010000135.1, from coordinate 3,415 downwards.
CACTCGGTTACTTTTGCCGCCGGATTGGCCTGTGAGGGAGTGAAGCCAGTAGTGGCAATTTACTCGACATTCCTGCAGCGCGCCTATGATCAGCTTATTCATGATGTGGCATTGCAAGATCTCAATGTGTTGTTTGCGATTGACCGGGCTGGGCTGGTGGGTGAAGACGGACCCACTCATGCCGGCAGTTTCGATCTTACCTACCTACGCTGTATACCCAACATTATTGTGATGGCACCCAGCGATGAGGATGAGACATACAAACTGCTTTCAACTGGCTACTTGCATGAAGGTCCGGCAGCCGTTAGATATCCGCGAGGGAAAGGACCTGGCACACCCATAGTTGGTGGTTTGGAGCCGGTGGAAATCGGCAAGGGCTGGATAAGGAGAAAAGGCAATACTATCTCCATACTGGCCTTTGGCAGCATGGTTACTCCGGCTCTGGCGGTCGCAGAACAGCTGGATGCCACTGTGGCCGATATGCGATTCGTCAAACCACTGGATGAGGAATTAGTTGCAGAAATGGCTGCATCACACAAACTGCTAGTGACTATTGAGGAAAATGCGGTGTACGGCGGAGCAGGTTCTGCAATCAACGAGTTCCTGCTAGCTTCTAACATCAAACTGCCAGTCCTCAACCTTGGTTTGCCGGACCGCTTTCTGGACCACGGGAAAGTGCCTCAAATGCTGGCAGGTGTTGATCTGGACAGCGACAGCATAGCCAATTCCATTCGGGAGAAACTTAAAGCCTGCAAGATACGAATCAAGACCACCTAATCAGGTCTCTGCGAACCGACCAAGATTACCTGAGTGGCCCCAGCAACCAGCTCAGGCCGGGATTCTTTAAGCAAGGTACCGCCGCTTTGGCAGACCAGGTTCACTGGGCATTGACCGAAATTAGGGGTTGCTTTCCCACGGACGCTGTTCAGTGCAGAACCATTGGGGAAACAGGCGTGACATATCGATATGTTCCTCGATAGTATCTGCAAGTCGGTTTAACTGTTCATCTCTTTGCTGTTCTGCATCCTTGATCGGTTCACTGTCAAGCTCTGCCCAGTTCAGCAGTTCAGTACAGGCGGCAGGTGAGTCGAATAGACCATGCAGGTAAGTGCCAATGATCTGTCGGTCTGCACTGATAACTCCATCGACGCTACCATCTTCAAACTCGACTAGTGAATTGGCAAAATCTGTCCCTCGACTCTGACCACAATGGATTTCGTAGCCTTTGATGCTGATGTTGTGCTTCGGGGAGAGGCAAAGCTTACCGCTTCGTACCCGAAGCTGCTTGTGCTTCTCAAGCACCGTAACAAACCGCAGCAGCCCCAAGCCAGTGCTGGTTCCGGGGGATGATTCAATACCATCGGGATCCGCTATACTGTCACCCAACATTTGCAGGCCACCGCAGATACCCAGTATCTTGCCGCCATAACGCAGGTGCCGACAAAGTGTGGAATCCATCTTTGCCGCCTTCAGCTGAGCCAAATCCTCACGCACATTCTTTGTACCGGGCAAAATCACCAAATCAGCATCACCGAGCTCCTGCTGCAAGCTGATATAGCGAAGATTGACATTCGGGTGCAGGCGTAGCGCATCAAAATCGGTATGATTACTGATTCTGGGTAGCACCAGCACAACAACATTGAGGTGTGCTCCTTGAGCATCGAAAATCTGTTCCGCGTCAATCGCATCCTCGGCATCAAGAAACAGGTTCTTGAGGTAAGGCATGACACCCAGCACGGGTTTGCCAGTTCGCTGTTCAAGCCAGTTCAATCCTGGCTTCAGCAGTTCAATGTCTCCTCTGAACTTGTTGATGACTATGCCAACGATTCGTTCCCGTTCTGATTCAGATAGCAAATCCAGAGTACCAACCACGGTCGCAAATACGCCACCCCGATCAATATCGGCAACCAGTAAGACCGGACAATCAACCGCCTCAGCGAATCCCATATTGGCAATGTCATGATTTCGCAAGTTGATTTCAGCCGGGCTACCCGCTCCCTCGGCAACCAGAAAGTCATGCTTTGCCATCAGCCGTTCAAAAGATTCCAGAACAAAGTCTAAGGCACGGGCTTTATAGTGATGATAGTTTTGGGCATCCATTGACTGCAATGCCCTGCCGTGCACTATTACCTGTGCTCGACGGTCAGACTCGGGCTTGATCAAAATAGGGTTCATGTCGATGACCGGCTGTAGGCATGCAGCCTCAGCCTGCAAAGCCTGGGCCCGACCGATCTCGCCTCCATCGCTGGTTACTGCACTGTTCAATGCCATATTCTGTGGCTTGAATGGCACAACATTCACACCCTTGCTGATCAGCAACCGGCATAAACCCGCCACCATCAGACTCTTGCCAGCATTGGAGGTTGTGCCCTGCACCATCAGTGTTGAGTTAATCATATTGCACAGTTAAAGACAGTTTTTGCAGTATGAATTTGGCCTAAGGCTTCGGTTAATTTTAGAGGCATTTGGGCTGTTCCAGAGACCTTGATTTATAAGGGCTCCCAGCCACACTGCGGTGCGGGCTGCAATACGGGTCATTGAAAAACTTTATCAGTTCATATTCCTCCAAAAGGGAATAATACACAATAGTGGCGAAATGGTTCTAAGACTGGAAAGTTTTTACGAGAGCAACAATCAAGGAAATTACTGCCGCCGAAATTATTCCCATTAGCCACCTCAGTATTTTTGACTCTTTGTTTCCAATGAGAGTTTTTACTTCTTCGATGCTAGTGTTTATTTTTTGAACATCCTCTTTTGTGGCCAAATGTTTAAGCTCGGCTTCAATTACGGAAATTCTGGCGTTTATATCATTGCTATTTCCACTATTACTTCCTGAAGATTGTGCGACTGGCGGAGACTTAATCGGGTGAATCTTGTTATTTTTCATGACTGCACCTTGCCCAACCATTCCCAAAGATCGCCCTTGTTGAATCCATTGTAAGCACCAACTTCAAACACAACCCCCAGTGTTTCTATGCTGCCTTCTTTTTTATCAATTCCTACTTTTTCTGATACCTCAGCTGTGGTAGTGATGTCTTCTGAAGCTACAAAAGCCAGATGATCGGTGAGAATGAAGTGTCGGCCGTTTGACCATCTCTCTCGAATATTCTGCCAACAGGCAACATTCGATTCGTTAAGAAAAACGGCATAGGTATTCATAATTGATTGATTCCTGATTAGTAAATGTTTATTTTATGATTGTATGGTGATTTTTCGATGTTATCAACAAATGTTAACGGAGAGGGATTTGCGCTGTAAGGTTTTCGATGACCCGCAGGGCAAACCCGAACCACCCCAAGACAGCCCCGATGACACCACCCGAACTCCATTTCGATGTGCCCGCAGGCATTTTTAAATGAGAGCCAATAATCACTGGTTAAGTTCTATACAATAACTGTATAAAATTTGTGCAATT